>JAHITC010000006.1 GCA_018817805.1 Patescibacteria group bacterium | reverse complement strand
GCTGAAGCATTAGTTACTTTCCAAGCAGGTGTAACAGCGATAACATTGTGGTTCTCGTCTTCAGCTCTGTATGTAAATTGGTAACTCTTACCTTCTTTAGCAGTTAGTGTAGATGGACTGATGTAGAGGTAGGTTAGTTTACCTGCTGCTATTGCTGATTGAGCTGGCATAAATGGTGTTACCACATTGCCAAACACAAACAAACTACCGAATATAATTACACCGAACTTGCGCCAATTCTTTAGCGCCTTTTTCATTCTTCGAACCTGATAATACGTTCTCTTCCCTATAGTTTTAAGGAAATTCATTTTCACCTCCTAAGTGAAATTTACCTGCCTAATATATTTTTAAATGATTTTCATCACTCTGACCATAGGCGAACTTGGGGGAAATTCGCCCATGGTCGGAACAATGAAGAAAAAGGGGGGCAGAGAATCGACATTTATGTAAAATCTATGTCAATTTTTTGAAGTCATATATTTAACTTCTCTGCCCCGAAACCAATATTGTTGTCTAGTAGCCCTATGGCAATTCGTCGTTATAATCCACGATAAAGTGGACCACTAATTCTTTGCCCTCATACCACAAGGAAAGATCATACTCTCCAACTGGTACATAAATCGGATTACCCACTGCGTAAACAGTAGATAGCTCGGATGTTTCAGACATCCAAACCCACCATGGAAGTGATGGCGGTAAATCGGCTGTCACTTGTTGCGAGTTGACTGAACTCTCGCCAACAAATAACTGGAAGATTTCCGCTCTCCCTTTTTGAATATGAAGGGTATCTCCGGAATGAAATTCACCAAACGCGCCGTGCGCGTGAAATTCACCAGATGGTGGTGGAGGTGGTGGATCTACTGGATCAATAATGACCCAGTTGCCATCCACACAATCCCACAAATTTCCCTCATAGTCAGTTTCCGGGGTTGGGTGCAAATCCCGACAACTTGTCGGTGGTGGTGGAACAGCTGACGAATTGACAACCGCAACCCACAAATCAGTTTTTATCCCAAGTTCTTTGATCTCGAGATAATAATGGACCGGACCCAGAGCAGAGTCTTGAGGTGGCTGAAACACCACCTTATATTGTGCACCTGCGTTAAGCACGCATTGCACTCGTTTTAACCCAGGGTTTGGCATGTACGAGCCAGAAGACGCCCCCTCAATAGTTAATTGGGGTGTGTATTCTGTCATTACCGCCACCCAAGGCGCTTTGGGGTCTGTTGGATTATATGATCCCGGCAAACTAATAGCCCGGAACCAGACGAAGGTTTCTTCTCCTTTGGGAAGATTAATCGCTTGGATTATTTTTCCCCCTGGAGAACCATCCGGCTGCTGATCGATAAAAATGCCAGCAAACCATTCCAACGGACGGATTGGTTGTTCTGCTGGTGGTTGTGGGACGATCGGATCAGATCCACCCCCACAGCCAACCGATAAGAGAACAAGAAACGCTAGAGCAAGAACCCCGGCGGCTAATGGTGAAAACCGCTTTTTTGTCATGGTTTTCTCCTTTGCCAGGGTTCTCCTGGCTTTCTCTGGGGTAAATGGCGCCGCCACTCCAGAGAATGTAATTTTGAGTAATTTGCCTGCTTTCACGGGCAATATTCCGGTGAAGAGTAGCCCATCACCCAAAAAATTCTTAGCTTGCGCCAAAAACATACATCTCAGGTAATACACTCTGCGTCACCAGAATACTGCCCACAAAAGCACAAAAAACAACCTAACATCAAAGACAGCGGAATACAGCAAGCCATTAGCTTGCAGTGCGCTTTCCCCCTTTTGTTAGGTTTATTTTTGTTTGTTGTTCCTTGTATCTAGGCCCCCACCCATTCTCAATAGGACTTAGACATTTAAGGTACAAAAACCTGCCCCAATGGTATACCACAGGTGGGGTTTTGTCAAGTATTACGCGCCCAGAGCCAAATATACCCAAGAATCCTTATTTACCGCAGCATTTTTTGTATTTTTGGCCAGACCCACATGGACAGGGATCATTTCGACCAACTTTTTCTTTTTTATCTGATGAGTCACGAGTTGCTCTGCTTCTATCGGAAAATTCTGGAGATGGTTGCTCTCCGTCAGCTTCTTTGGGATGACTAGAAGAAGTTTTTTTCTTACTAGCAATTTCTTTAGCTTCATCAACAAAATCACCAGTAGGTTCCTCAGCTCCCTTATAAGCTAACTTCTTTTTTTCATCTATTTCCCTAACAGAAGGAGCAGGTGGTGCCACGCTAACTTTAAATATCATTTTGGTTACATCTGAAGCAATAGCTGTCAGCAAACGCTGAAATGTTAGATATGCTTCTTGCTTGTACTCGGATAACGGATCTTTTTGGGCATAACCTCTAAGACCAATCCCCTCTCTCATTCGCACCATTGCATCTAAGTGTTCTATCCAAAGCACATCAATTACTCTAAGACACACCATTCGTTCTACTCTCTTCCAAGTTTCTTCGCCAATTTCTTCAACTTTTTTGTCATACAATTTATGGGCTCTGTCGAACAAAATCTTTTGCATTTCTTCGCGAGAAACCGCTGATTTAATCTTTTCCGCATCATTGCCCAGAGTCAGAAACGGATTAATGTTCTCTACAATTTCATCAATGCTCCAAAGAGTTTTGTCGTCACCTGTAGTATGAAAATTTACAATGCTACTAATTTCCATCTCAATATCTTGCCAAATCTCTTCTCGCAAATCTTCTTTAGTTAAAGTATCCCGTCGTCTTTTGTAAATGACTTCACGCTGACGATTCATAACATCATCGTACTGCAACACATGTTTACGAATATCAAAGTTATGACCTTCCACTTTTTTCTGTGCCGATTCTATGCTTCCGCTAATCATCTTATGCTCTAGTGGTTGGTCTTCGGGGATACGAAGAGTTTTCATCATATTTTGAATCCGCTCCGAACCAAACAGGCGCATTAAATCATCTGTTAGAGAAACAAAGAATTGTGTACTTCCCGGATCTCCTTGCCTAGCAGCTCGACCACGAAGCTGGTTATCGATACGTCTCGATTCGTGACGCTCGGTACCTATAATATGAAGTCCACCAACTTCAACCACCCCTGGCCCAAGCTTAATGTCGGTTCCACGACCAGCCATGTTAGTGGCAATAGTAACCATATCCTTCTGACCAGCGTCTTTCACAATTTCAGCTTCTTGCTCATGATGTTTGGCATTTAAAACTCTGTGCTTAACCCCTTCCACTTTTAACATATCGGAAAGTAGTTCAGATTTTTCGATAGAAATTGTGCCCACGAGTAGGGGTTGGCCAACTTTATGTCGGTTCTTAACCTCTTCAACTATTGCTCGAAACTTAGCATTTTCAGTGGCATATACCAAGTCGTTTAAATCTTTTCTTACCATTGGTTGGTTTGTTGGGATAGTTACTACCTCTAAACCATAAATTTTATAAAACTCTTCTTCTTCAGTTTTGGCAGTACCAGTCATGCCAGATAGTTTATTGTAAAGACGGAAGTAGTTTTGGAAGGTAATAGTAGCCAAGGTTTTACTTTCTTGTTGTACCTCTACTTTTTCTTTAGCTTCAATAGCTTGGTGTAAACCTTCGCTATATCTCCGACCTTGCATTAAACGACCAGTAAACTCGTCTACAATAATGATCTGACCATCTTTAACTACATAATCACGATCTTTCTTGTACATTGCATATGCTCGCAGCGATTGCTCGATATGATGAGCCATCGTAATGTCTCCACTTTCGTAAATATCGTTAATTCCTAAAAGTTTTTGGACTTTATCAATACCTGCCTCTGTTAGCATGGCAGTGCGCATTTTTTCATCAATCGTATAATCAACTTCTTTTTGTAGTTCGGGTACTACTAAAGAAAACTGCTTATACATACCTGCCGACTCTTCATCGGGAGCTGAGATAATAAGAGGAGTTCTGGCTTCATCAATTAAAATAGAGTCAACTTCATCAACAATGGCAAAATTAAGTTCTCTTTGCACCAATTCTTCAAAACTAGGCGCCATGTTATCTCTTAGATAATCGAAACCAAATTCGTTATTAGTCCCATAAGTAACATCCGAGTTATATGCATTACGACGCTCTTCGGTGCTTATGCCATGCAAAACACAGCTTACTGTTAATCCCAAGAAACTATAGATCTGGCCCATCCATTCAGAGTCACGCTGTGCCAAATAGTCGTTAACTGTAACTACATGTGCCCCCTTACCTGAAAGAGCATTCAGATACACTGGCATAGTGGCTGCCAAAGTTTTACCTTCACCAGTTCTCATCTCTGCAATATTACCTTTATGCAAGATGATCCCACCCATTATCTGCACATCATAAGGACGCTCTCCCAACACTCTTTTGGCTGCTTCTCTAGCCACCGCGAAAGCTTCTTCTAAAATATTATCTAAGGTTTCCCCTTTAGATAAGCGCTCTTTAAATTCCAGCGTTTTCTGCTTTAGATCTTCGTCCGACAACGCAGATATTTCTGGCTCCAAAGAATTAATCCGACTAACGATCGGATTAAGTTTTTTGAGTGCCTGCTTGTTTGGATCACCAAAAATCTTATCTAAAAAATTCATTACTTAATCTCTTTGAAGGATAGGTATGGGTGCAACACTTTAGGTATTTTAATGCTGCCATCAGTTTGTTGATGATTCTCCAAGAGAACAGCCAACAATCTACCTATCGCTACAGCAGTACCATTTAAAGTGTGCACGTACACGCTTTGCTTACCGACTTTATATCTTATATCAGCTCGACTAGCTTGCCAATCGGTGCAATTACTTACCGAATGGGTTTCTCTAAAAGTGTTTTGTGATGGTAGATAACTTTCCATGTCGATAGTTTTAGCAGAAGCCATGCTCAAATCACCTGCTGCTAATAAAACTTTCCTATATGGGATCTCCAATCCTTGTAAAATCTCTTCTTGGATCGAACTTAAGAACTCTAATTCTTGATCAGATTCAGTTGGCTCTACAAATGAAAACATTTCTATTTTGTCGAACTGATGAGTACGGATAATACCCTTAACATCTTTACCGTACGAACCAGCTTCTCTGCGATAACAGGTTGAAAATGAGACATATCTTTTAGGTAATTCAATCATTTCGTCCATGTGATATGCCAAAATACTCTGCTCCGATGTGCCAGCTAGATATAAGTTATCTTGAGTTTTATAAATCTCTTCACTAGCTTTACCAAGATAGCCACCAGCCATCATTGCTTTTTCGCTTAAAAGACCGGGTCCCATCAAAAACTTAAAACCTTTTTTAGCTAGCAAGCCACCTACCCATTGAATCAAAGCAAATTCTATTTCTACTGCTTGATTTTTTAGATAATAGAATCTACTGCCAGATACTTTGGCGCCTCTCTCGATATCTATTAAATCTAAACTAGCACCTAACTCGATATGATCTTTAGGATTTTTTAAACCAAGCGGT
>JAHITC010000045.1 GCA_018817805.1 Patescibacteria group bacterium | reverse complement strand
GTTTCGATTTCTGTAAAGTTTTGTTTATTTAAATATTCGCGCATAAAGCTAACTACTTTATGCCTTAGAAGTAAGTTGTTTTTCATCCGCTCATGACGCAGATCTAAATAGCGATACTTTAGCCGCAGTTCTTCGTCGGTAGCAGACTCTCGATCGATATCAAACGGTAAAGTTTTAGATTCGCTAATGACTTTCAACTTCTCGACTGCCACTTCTACTGTGCCTGCAATAATCTTAGGGTTAACGTATTTTTCGCCTCTCGGTTTTACCTCCCCAGTAACTTGTACAACAAACTCTGCCCGAAGGCCATCTACTAAATTAGCGTGTTTATCATCAAAAACTAGCTGGACTAAGCCAGACACATCACGCAGATCTATAAAAACAATCTGCCCCATGTTCCTAATACTATGAACCCAACCAATTAGAGTAACTTGTTTACCAACTTTTTTAGGGGTAGCACTGGCTAAAATTCGTTTCATATCTAAAACTTTTACTCCTTAATCATATCAGACAAATAAGTAAGAAAAAACTTATCTTGAGGATAAGTTTAAGATTAAGGCAGAAATGACATTATGTGGTCTATCTGTCGTGTGGAGAACTCACATAATAATGATCGAGCAAATAATTCAATAGGTTCTCCCATGTAGTCAATTTCTGGCCAAGTAGGGTAAATGTGGTGCAAGGCTTCGTGAATAAGTATCAGAGCAATATTAACATGGCCAGTGCTTTTTATAGTAATAATACCATCCTGATACCAACCGCTTACTCCTGTGCGCTTACCATCACTGGTGTGCATGGTGGGATTTTTTTGTAATTTTATTTCACATTCCCCCAATGCTAGTACAATTTGTTTATAATAATAGTTAATTATTTTTTGGTCCATACACACTGCACCCCTTAAATTTTCAAAGATCGTGTAATGGTCCAATGTACTAAAAAATCAACTTGCTGTCAAGTTCTCTGACAAAGAATGAAAAAGCACTGAATTCATAAGTCTTTAAGTCGTTGAATTCTCTCGTCAGCTTATCCCCTAAAAGGTACTCGACTATATAAAAAGAGTGGTGATTTGATCTTACATGTTCTAAAGCATGTAAAACCTGCGATTGACCCACAATACTACCCAACACAAAACCTCCCTTGCATGCTTAGTTAGGGAGTGAAATTAAGCATTGTCTTACTTGCCAATTACCATCTTAGACAAGGAGTTGAAGATGTTTTGTAAAATTGGCAGAACGCCAGGGAAAATAACTACAAGCAGAATAATCCACACCCAGTTCTTTTTAATTAGGTTAAAAAGAAAAGCAGCAATTGCCAAAATAATGATTAGCGAAACTACCCACTGATAGTTCTCTGGAAAAATCGAAATAAATTGGTTGTAGAGGTTAAAGATGTATTCAAAAAAACCAGTAGTGGCCTCTTCGGTCACTTTATTAACAATAGCGTTAGTTATTTCATTACCCATCTTAAATTTATTTTAGCACAGAATTGTCCAGGATTGGAGTAGGTGTTGGATCAACATTCATCGATAAAGCTAGCCAGTATGAAATCCAATCAGTTAATAACATCGACCCCAGTATCTTCTCTAGCTTGTTATTGCCAGGCAGCGGAATTGTTAGATATTTAATATTAAACTTTGTCAGATAGTTTGTTAACTTTTCCATTTCTAAACTAGAGACTTCACTTTTCGCAGTGTCATCAAAGATTAACGCTGTAGTTCTTAGGTTCTTTATTACATTGAACCCTGCCGCTTCGTTTTGTATTACTTCTGGTATGGTGCTGGCAAAAGAAGGCAATTTGCAATTGAGGTTAAACTTTATCTTTGCCATCTCAATAATAGTTGAATAATTTGGGTGTGCGTAAACCAAAAGTAAATAACCTTTGATTAAATCAACTATTTGTTTTGCTTGTTGAACTAAATACAGTTGGTTAATTACCTCTATTGCTTTTAAAATTCTTAACCGAGCACCAACTTCTAGCACTCGACAATTAATTAACAGTTGGACTAGAACAGATAACACGTACCCCGACAACATTCTTTCGGGAATATTGGTTAGAGAGCCCGGGGTTAGCACCAATGGTAGTCCTTTTTCGCGGGCAAAAACTTCAGCTTTTTGGCCTGAAGTCACGACTACAATCTGACAACCAATCTTATGCGCATTCTCTAATGTCGATAAAGCGCTTGCCCATTTGCCCGTTAGATCAATTGCCACCACTAATGTCTTATTTGTTAAACTAACTGGTGATTCGTCACCAGGATGAATAATAAAAGGTGTTTTAATGTTAGATTCAAAAACTTCAGTAATTACTTTTGCCATCAACGCATTCGTGCCAGCAGCGACTATTACCACCTTATCAATATCTGAAGATAACTGAATAACTTCCGCAGACCTAAGGCCCGTGGCAAATTGCTTGGGATAGTTGGCAATAACTGTGTACATATCCCCCGAATCGAGCTTATTCATTTTGCTAGCCTTCTTAATAGCTTAATATCTGTAATGTCTATTTTAACGTTTCCCGTCCGTGGTGTTTCTAGAATAAATGGAACTTGTTTTAATTTGGTCTGATGAAGCAGTGCTTTAATCCCAACTAAACCTATTTCTCCCTGGCCAATATTGGCATGTCGATCTTTCTTTGACCCCAAGGGAAACTTAGCATCATTAATGTGGATAAACTTCAGCTGCGGTAGACCTATTAGTTTATCAAATTTAGCGAGTAACGCCGAAATATCCTTTGGAGTTCGAAGATCAGTTCCAGAGGCAAACAAATGGCACGTATCTAAACAAAACCCAAATCTTTGCTTATTTTTAATGCCTTTCCAAATTTTCGCTAGTTCTTCAACAGTATCACCGATTCTATTACCCGCTCCTGCATCACTTTCTATAATCAATTTAACTGGCCATTTTTCATTGGTTAATTCCGCCAGTCGATTAAGAGTCTGGATAGCAAGTTTAACTCCCTCGCTATTACCATCTTGGTTGCTACCACAATGAAAATTATACCCATCAGCTCCAATCTGATAAGCAGCCTTAGCTTCCTCTTTAAGTTTATGCAAACTTAAGTTACGTAAACTAGTTTTGTGACTAGATGGGTTTGGCAAATAAGCGGCATGTAC
>JAHITC010000044.1 GCA_018817805.1 Patescibacteria group bacterium | reverse complement strand
GGTTCCTGTTCTGGTGGGCATAGAAGAATTTGCAGACTCGGCGATTACGGTAAAGATATTGGGCAAAGTAATGCCAGGTAAACAGTGGGAAATTATGAGAGCTTACCGTGAAATACTAAAGATTGAGCTCGATAAGGCTGGGATAGAAATTCCATACCCACATCAAGTTGAAATTCAAAGAAAAGAAAGTTCTAATATACCCCAATAGCCCTGATATATAGACTCTACTGAAACTAAAAACATGACCCATAATAAAAAAGCCCACTAATGTTAGTGGGCTGATATATTGGTTAAATATGAGAGACTTTAGCAAAATGATATCCGTAGACAACCATGGTCAGAGCAAGAGGTATTGATTTTGGGCGTCTAAATAATGTCCAAAACATAAGCTGCCAGAAATAGCGTCTGCTCTTCTCCCCCTTTTTACCTTTAAACCCAAACAAAATAATTGCCCTGAATGCGGCTGATATCTCCGTCATATGGACCTTGGATTGTATCTTTGGAAGATTATATTCTTGCAAAAAAGTTCGGATGCGAAGGTAATATGGCTTTGGAGAATAAACACCCTTAAGAATACTCGCATAGCCCTCACATAAGTCGGATAAACTTATTTTCGGAATAATATTTGTGCTATCAAAATTATTACCCGATAGTTTGCCTTCTAATATGCGGCCTTGTTGCTTACGCTCCTTGTAAAGAGCTGTGCCAGGGGGTGCTTGCAGAATGCCGATCATAGCCACTACGACACCACTCTGTTGGATGAAATTAGTAACTTTTTGAAAAACATCTGTAGGCTCGTCATCAAACCCTACAATGAAACCACCATAAACTTGCAGACCGGCTCTTTGCATCTTCTTTATGTCTAAAACCATGTCTCGGTTAATATTAGATCGCTTTTTGCAACTAACTAAACTTGCCTCTATTGGTGTTTCAATACCTATAAAAACAGTGCGCACACCTCCATCAACCATGAGCTTCATTAACTCATCATTGTCCGCTAGATCAACTGTTGTTTGGGTGGTGAAAGCAATGTTCTTGCCTTTTTGCCATTTAACCAAAGCTGGCAACAATTTTTTTGTAAGAAACATCTTGCGAGCGATAAAGTTATCATCGGCGAAGAATACGCTTCCCCGCCAACCAGCTTGGTACAAACCATCAAGCTCTGCAATTATTTGCTCTGCTGTTTTTATTCGGACTCTTTTGCCGAATAAAGTTGTAACATTACAAAAATTACAGTCGTTAGGACATCCTCTGGAGCATTGTATACTCATTACTGCATAGCTACTTAGATTGAGTAATCTCCACATAGGCACTGGAGTCTTTTTAATATCAGGCACTCCAGTCGATTGATAAACACGTTTGGGTATTCTTTGCTGACTTATGTCATCTACAAACTGTTGTAAGATGTCTTCAGCTTCACCCAGAATAAAATGGTCGACTAGGGGGAACTCTTCATGTTCCATGGTGAAAAGTGGCCCTCCAGCTACTACTGGAATATGTGCCTCGTTGCAAAGCTTAATAATACGCTTGGCTGAATCTCTTTGTATGATCATGCCACTAATAAATACATAGTCGGCCCACTGCAGATCTTCATTGATGAGCTTATCAACGTTAAGATCCACTAGTTTTTTGTTCCATTCTTTTGGCAGCATTGCCGCAATAGTAATTAACCCTAAAGGAGGCAGAGCCGCCTTTTTGTGAATGAACTTAAGAGCATATTTGAAACTCCAGAATGTATCCGGAATTTCTGGGTAGATGAAAAGAATATTCATTATATGTCTCCCTGTTTGTCAATGTTCAAGTAATGTATTGCTACAATTACATTATCTCAAGGTATAAGGGTAAAACAAATTGGTGTGGGTTGTAAGATGAAGTTTAGGTGGCAATGCGCTGACGATATTTTTGCCAAAGTTTAGCCACAAACCACATTAATGCTAGACAAATAACGTTAATTAACAAATTCCAAACAAAACTAGTAGTGTAAGGGATTAAGATAGCCACTGCAAAGATGACTATGCTTTGGAACCCGTAAACAAACAAAGAGTTACGGCCAAGAGGTAACAAGAATTTACCTACCCAACGAGTAATGGTTGTTTCGTAATAACGGATAACTAGGTAAAGAGTGATGAACCAAAGAAAAGATAGTAAGACCCTGCCAGGAGACATTGCCCATTTACCAAACCAAGGGTTAGCCAGGTTAGCCCAGGCGGTTGCAAGCTCACGGATGGATGCCATCCAAGCCAGTCCAAAATCTTGATGGTTGGTTAAAGTTGGTGATATAAAAATTGCTGACCAACTGGCCATGAGAGTAATGATAGAAATACCAGAAAGCCATATCATAAGCTTCTTTTTAACAGGCAAAGCAACTCGGGCATAAACTGTTTCGAAATATTGGAGATAATAACCCCCCACAAGCCCTATAAAGAAAAGAAT
>JAHITC010000043.1 GCA_018817805.1 Patescibacteria group bacterium | reverse complement strand
CTTGCAGTTTGGTTGGTACGCTATTGCTGGTGGAGGCAGCATTACCCAACCTATTACTGGCAGTAATACCGCTACTTTCTTAGCTGGCGGGACACCAGGTGTATACTACGACACTGTAATGGCTGCGGCATTGTATAACGATACGTTGCTTGGTGGATACGCCACTGTTAGGGTAGCTAGAGTGCTAGACTACGGCTGGGGCAGCTTACCTTCAAGTGGGCCTAATGGTATCCAGATAATATTCATCATTCTAATGTTACTTTCAGCAGTAGCTTTAGCTGAAGTAGAACATTACGAGAAAACTCATTTCCCTGCCAAAAAGCCGAAGTTTATTAAGTAAAAACTTCCCCAATCCGCTTGAACAGTTATACTTAAGCTATGGGGAAGGAAGTAGCACACATATCTGGCGGAAACAAAGCGCTATATATTATCATGGCTGCTATCCTTATTATCCTGATTGGCTACGCAGTGTGGGGCTTAATTAGCAAGGGAGCAATTTCAGGATCTAATTTAGAAGTAAGCAATCTAACGATTAGCAAAGATAGTTTAGTGGCTAATGGCAAAGATTTTAGTACCGTAGAAATTAATATTGCCAACAAAGAAGGTATCCCAGCTAGCAATATGTGGGTGGGATTAAAAATTACAGATATCACTAAAGCAACAGAAAGTTTTTCTTACTTTGGTTGGTATAGCCCAGAGCCAAATAAATCTTTTTACCAGACAGACGAGAATGGCAAAGTAAGTTATGCAATAAAGTCAGAAATTGCTGGGGATATTAACTATGAGATTTTTGTAACTGGTAATAGCCAAAGCGATGGCAATGGTTATCAAAGCTTGGATAAGAAGTTTATCCTTCATTTCCAACCATCTGCACAATAGTCTTCTAGTGCTTGTCGAGCTCCATGTTAACTAGCTTATCGGCTTCTTTGTTGTTCGCACGAGGCACATGCCTAAAATCTACTGCTCTAAAATCAGAGATAAGTGTCCAAAGCTTAGCAAACAATGGCTTAAGGCCTGGGTTCTTAACCCTATAGCTTCCTTGGATTTGTTTAACAATTAATTCACTATCCATCCGGACTTCAACATTAATCTCGAGTAATTCCTTTGGGTCGGTAATAAGTTTTTGAATACGGCCGAGCCCTAGGATAACTGCCTGGTATTCTGCCTGGTTGTTAGTTAAATTATTACCTAAGAAGGAAGAGAACTTTTCGATTAAATTGCCTTCGCTATCATAAACCACCATGCCTGCTGCTGCTGGACCTGGATTGCCTCTGGCTCCCCCGTCTGTGTACAAAATAAATTTTCTCATATTACTGTCGGTTCAAAAATCTTTTTTATATTCTTAGAATTTAATTCGATTTCAAATATATTGGCTTTCTTAGGATAACCAAAATCAAATACAGTTTCTGGATACAAAGGCATATCTAGCAAATATTCAAATAAAAAAACAATGGAATCAGCATGCGACACAAACAAGATATTCTTGTCTGGATATTTGTTTAGATATTCTTCAAATGATTGGATCATGCGAACTTGTGTATCTTTTGGATTCTCAATGCCTTCTTCATCGGATAGTTGTCTTTGCCAGTGGCCATCTCGATCGGCCATAAATTCTTTTTTAGTCATTATTCCTTGCCAAGCATCTATGCCTAAATCTCGTAATCTAGGATCTTTTATTAAATCAGGATGACCAAGATTAGATTTGGCTACCATTTCACCAGTCTGATGAGCACGCTCCAGACCAGAAGTAATAATTACATCTAAATTGTATTGACTCATAAACTCCCCTGCTTCTTTAGCTTGCTTAATGCCTATTTTGCTTAACGGAAAACCTGGTAGATTACCGTACATTAAATCGGTTGGGTTCTCTGGGTCGGCATGGCGCATTAAAAAGATTTTTCTGGACATAATTTGGTTACGAATTATTGTGGAGCCGAAGGTGGGATTCGAACCCACGACTTGCTGTTTACGAAACAGCTACTCTACCAACTGAGTTACTTCGGCAATTTTTATTATAAAGGTAATGGTCGGGGTGCCGGGATTCGAACCCGGGATCTCACGCCCCCTAGACGTGCGCCTTAAGCCACTAGGCCACACCCCGATATTCACAGTTTATCATTATTACAAAACTCCTCTACTTTGCTAACACTTTTTTGATCCTGTCTAAACAGGTGGGTCTCCTCATCTACAACTTTACGTCGGAGAAATTTGGAGTCCCGCAAAAAAGAATTTGTTGGGTCAAAATAGCTAGCAAAGATAAAGGAGCACTTCTATTTTCTAATATCTAGAGAAGTGCGTAAAGGGGTCGGAGACAACCTACCAACCACTAGAATGTACCGCTGGAGCCAACTATCCAATTAATGACAAAAATAACTGGCTCTAGAATCCTAAAAATGATGTTAACGTCAAACACCCTCTCAGCGAAGATAATTCCCAATAAAATCATGGGGCCAGTTCGCTCGAAAACCATCAGATCGACTTTGCGGAATGTTAACTTATCTAAGATTAAGTATAAAAGCTTTGATCCATCTAATGGTGGTATTGGCAGTAAATTGAAGGTTGCTAAGAGCACATTAAGAGTTACAACCACAGCTAAAAAGCGGAATAGGTTCCCTTCTGGAGATACCCCAGTTTGTAATAGATAGATTCTGCCAGGAAGCGCAAACAGAAAAGCCATCAATATATTACTAATCGGGCCAGCTAAAGCTATGCCTACCTCTCCAAATGTCTTATTCCGAACAAAATTGGGATTGTAGGGCACCGGTCTCCCCCAGCCGAATCCAGCTAAAAACAACATGATCGTCCCCAGAGGATCGAGATGCGAAAGCGGATTAAGAGTTAGTCGACCAGAGAGCTTGGCAGTGGGGTCTCCGAGTCTGGTGGCCATCCAAGCATGGGAGAATTCGTGAATCGTAATAGCTATAACTAAAGCTACTATAAAAAAGACGAAAGTGCTGAAATCTGAGAGTAATCCTAATAACATACGTTAACAGTTGATAAATACATGATAACCTGTTAGCATTGGAAGGTAAAATCTTAAGATACGAATATGGGTAGAATATGCTCTCTCTGTGGGAAAAAACCACAATTTGGCAGTAGTGTCAGTCACTCTAAAAGACATACTAATCGCCAATTTAAACCAAATATTATCACTGTCAAAATGGCAACGGGTAAGATTTTACTGTGCGCCAAGTGCAAAAAAAGCTTGATGAAGCCTAAGAGAACAGTAGCAAAGAAAACGGCTAAAGCAGCTGAATAAACTAATCTATATTTAGCACAATTATGTTTTTACCATCTAACAGCGCAGGTGCGCTGATTTTTAATGATATTTTAACTTACAAAACTGCCTCACCGTGTATAATTAAGCTTGATTGCGGGTGTGGTTCAATGGTAGAACACGACCTTCCCAAGGTTGAGACGGGAGTTCGATTCTCCTCACCCGCTCCAGAAACAACCCACCACAGTGGATGTTTATTTTATTCCAGTCAGATTAGACGAGGATTGTATCTTCTCGCCTAGTTTATCTACTATGGTTATTCCTAATTCCTGGCATATCTTGGCTTCTGGAATTTCATAACTAAACCTGTCTCCCCCTTTAGCAAAGATGTCTGGTTTAATTAATCTTAGAGATTCACAGACAGATGTATCCTTATCAATTGATATGAAAACTTCGTCTACATATTTTATAGCTTTTAATATTTCAGCTCTCTCTTCTTGGTTCATAAAAGATTTTCCTTTTTTAAGAACACACTGAAGATCGTTATTTAAAATAACTACTAGCTTTCCACCTAATTGTTTTGCTAATTTTAGATACTCTAGATGTCCTATATGAATAGGGTCAAAGTACCCCGATGCGACTATGATTTTTTCTTTTTCCATATATAAATTTTAATGGCGGTGAGGGTGGGATTCGAACCCACGATATCCCTTACGGGATATAACGCTTTTCGAGAGCGCCGCCTTCAACCACTCGGCCACCTCACCGTGCTATATGCTTCTTGGAACGTAACTTTTTAAAGAATAACTGCATCAATTCTTTTGTAGCGCCCATATCATCCATCTGTTCTATTGTAAGCTTTGGAAACAATTTTTGCAGTTGTTCTGATGTAAATCTGGTTTTAACAGAACCGAATTGTGGGTCGGCTAGGAAATATACTATCTTGTTAATTCGAGAATTCGCAATGGCCCCTAAGCACATCAGACATGGTTCTAGATTAACCATAAGGGTGCAACCATCTAATCGCCAATCCTCCGTTTTTTTAAAAGCTTGCTTTAGAGCCCTCAGCTCAGCATGCCCTAAAACACTTTTATGCTTATGGGTTAAATTATATCCCTTCCCAATAATCTTGCCCGATTTATCTAATACTATTGCTCCTACTGGAATTTCACTAGAAACAAAGGCCTTTTGAGCAAGCCCCAACACTTTTTGTATATGTATTTCTTGCATACAATGATAAGAATCGTATGTGGCAAGCCATAGTACTCGTAAGCAATATGGCGGGAGTGACGGGACTCGGACCCGCGACCTCCTGCGTGACAGGCAGGCGCTCTAACCAGCTGAGCTACACCCCCTTATTAGTTAACGAGGTTCATTTTAGTATATCAACAACAATTATACCAGCATCAGCTTGATTAACACTGAATTCTGCTTTCCTGGTTAACCCTATAAGTATATCTGTAACAGATTCTTCTACAGTAATTAAATCGATATCAGTGATTAAACTATTGCGAACCTGAATGTTTTTACCATTTAATAGTCGTATTGTTTTTTCTAGACTAGTAAGATCAGCTAACACTGCATCGATTATGCTAATTTTTATACAATAGTCTTCTGTATCTATCCATGATTTATATGTTTCTGGCACCTCAGAAAAGGATAGTTGCTTAATATCTACTTGGGGTCGAGATAGTGCGTTGCTGTCGGCTAAATTACTATTAGTTTTAATAGGTATAGATATTTTATAAGCGTTGTCTTCTTCGACAAATTCAACATCAACTAAAAAATGAGCATTGGTATCGATCTCGTTAATAACAACATCGTTATTACTATTTTGCTCTACTGTATTATTTATCTCTGCTATATTCTCTGGGTAACTAGAAGCTTTGACGCAACCATACAGAAAAATAAAAACAATAATTAATGTAACTGGTCCAAATTTGTTCACTCTAAGCTATTATGTTCTATGGTCTTTTATAAAATCAACTAATTCTTCTGCTGTAACAGGAGGGTTTTTAGTTGCTTCCTTTACTAACCTAACAATCATATCCTGCATCTCAGCTGGCTTAGCAATATCTTCTAGGCGAACACTACTGCCAGCCGACTGGATAACTATAACGCCGTAGTCCATTGTGGTAGCAAAAGTACCTACAATCTCATGATAGATATCTTGAACTCTTTCTAATTCAACTTCGGAAACTTTTCTGGAAAAAAGACTTTTTTGATCGATATTAATAATGCGTTGGTCGGTAATAATAAAACGGTCTTTGTGCCAATTAAGATATTCGTAAGCCAGATAACTGCCCCAAAAAACTAACCAGGCGAAATACAGAAAACCAATAACACCAGAATTAAAGATATAGTAGCCAATTTTACCAATACTAGGCAGAACAAGAGCAATTAAGATTAGGAGGGCTCCTTTAGCAAGTGGCCAAGCTACAACGAACCAATGCTTCTGTAAGATGATTATAACTGTCTCATCATGGCGCTGGCCCTTAAAATCTTTATCTAAATTGGATTTTTCGTTTACCATATTGATACAATAAGCTTATGAGAAAAAAGAAACAACGTTTAATTTGGACGATTATGCTGGTTATCTTGGGGATTAGCCTACTACTGCCTTATGTTTTCTAGGCAAACATCTTTCGCCAGATAAGTTAATTGTAACATTTTGAAGCGCTTTAATGTCCCTGTAGTTTAATGGATAGAATAGAGCTTTCCTAAAGCTTTGATCGGGGTTCGATTCCTCGCAGGGACACCACGCAACGGGGTATAGCGCAGTGGCTAGTGTATATTAATGTTCAAACTTTATAGAACCCTTTATTTTTGACTAACTTTATAAAGTTTGATAATATGGTCGTGTAAGCTATATTCTCATGAATAATCGTCAAAAACTGGAAATTATCCAGAGGATATTGGGACTCACCCAAACAAAACTAGCCGATAAATTCGGTGTATCTTTCGTAGCTTTTAATAACTGGTGGACTGATAAATCAACCCCTAGACCAAAAATGCAAGTAACTATTGATGCATTGTTTTTGGAAGTAACTGGCCAAAAGATTATCCCTGCCGATGAATTAACGGCCAGAAAGTATGCCTTACAAAAAAAATCATCTAATCATAGGAGTATCATTGCTGAAATCTTGAATAACGTAGATATTCGTAACCAATTGATATTAAAACTGACTTACCATAGTAACCAAATCGAAGGCAGTAAACTTAGTGAGCCTGACACGGCAACCATCCTTTTTGATAATGTTGCCCTACTAAATAGAAGCTTAACTGAACAGATGGAAGCAAAAAATCATC
Source organism: Patescibacteria group bacterium (assembly GCA_018817805.1). Taxonomy (GTDB): domain Bacteria; phylum Patescibacteriota; class Kazan-3B-28; order Kazan-3B-28; family UBA10110; genus JAHITC01. Next base: position 6,181 of record JAHITC010000043.1, on the reverse strand, counting down.
AAACTGCTTTGAATTATTTGTTTGATCACATTGCTAAAAAGGAGAGAATTGACGAGAACTTTATATTAAAACTTCATGGTATTTTGATGAACGGAGTTCGGCCAGATGCTGGCTCATACCGCCGTGGTGCAGTTAGAATTGTTGGTGTTAATTTGCCGACTGCTAATTATATACGAATACCTGGTCTAATGTCTGAAGTTTTGGCGAAGATAAAAAAATCTAATCAAGATGTCATTAGCCTATCAGCTATGATTCATAGCCAATTTGAACAAATTCATCCATTTTCTGACGGCAATGGTCGTGTTGGCCGTTTATTAATGAATGCCATGCTCTTAAAGGCAAATTTGGCGCCAGCTATTATCCGGCAGGAGCAGAAACGACTTTATTATACCTATCTTTATAAAGCCCAGACAAAGAACGACCATAGCCAGCTAGAAGATTTTATTTGTGATGCTATTATGGATGGATTTGAGATTGTGGAACGTAAAGATAAAAATAATGATTGAATCCATTTCTAGCCTTGGTAATATTAGTTCAAATCTGATCACAAAGTGATTTCTGACGGGGTGTAGCGCAGTGGCTAGCGCGCATCGTTCGGGACGATGAGGTCGGAGGTTCAAATCCTCTCACCCCGACCAGTGATGATTTTGTCCAAATCGACCATTAAGTTGTATGGTGAATTGAACTCTACAACAGATATAGAGTCGTCTCCAGCTCTTAGGTTCGACACCAATTCATTGTAGATAATGTCTTCTTCAATCATATCCTTGGGTTGACGCAGTTTTACCAGATATGACTTAATGAGTTCGTAGAATTTTTCTTCAGTGGGTAATCCCTTATTTAATTCTGACAGTTTATCCTTATTGCTCTGGATATTGTGTCTTGCTATCTCCATTGTGTTTAGAAGTTGTTCTAGTTTTCCAGAGTGGTGTCTCTTGTATCCCTCTGGATCATTAACCTGAAACTCCTGATACTTAAAATATCTCTGCTCGCTCATCTTAAGGTCGCTCTTAGCCTCCCTAAGCTTTCTTTCGGCTATACCCCTATTCTCAGCTAATTTTAGCTTTAATCTATCTTTATACAGCTTGTAGGCTTCTTTATTCTTCTTCATACAATTTCTGAGTATATAACCTATATGAGCTGATATATATTTAGCTCTTATGCTCTTTTTAAGTTTCTTGTCTTTGTGCCTTTGACAATCTTTATTTCTACAATAGAAACTAATAACCCACTTACCTTTGTTTTCGCCTCGTTTTATCTCCTGATGCTGAAATTGCATTACACTGTCACAGTAGTCACAAATTACCTTGCCTCTTAGATAACCATAGCCCAATTTGTTAGGGGAAGCTTTCTTTGCAAAACTATACTCACCAAAATTAAAAGCTGTTTTTGGATTCAACTTTATATACTCGTCTGGAGTGATTAAGGGTAGAAAATTATATATTTCTGTTAGGTCAACAAAATGCTTACCATATCTATACAATCCGAAATAGAAGGGATCTCCGAACATCTTCGGAACACTATTCTTGTCAACCTGAACAATCTTGTTTTCACTATCTAGATCTTTTCTTTTATGAAGTTTGCCCCTGAGGAAATCTACTATTTCTATGTTGGATTTTCCTTTATAGAGCTTCATATTTACAGCTTTACGCAATAATTCCCAATTATCACCATCGGGCGTGAAGTAACCCGTATCCCTATCGACACAGTATCCCTTTTTAATAGTCCCTATATATTTACCTTCTCTAACAAGTCCAGTATTCCCTCTGTTAACATCCACCGATAACTTATCAGAGTATTGTTTAGAGGTTGCAAACAATATGCCTAAAAGCATTTTGCCATTAGGAGTATTATCGAACTGGTATGTTTTAAAAAGCAGATCTTGAATCTGCTCGTGATCAATCATTTCAATTATTTCTCCAGCTTCTTTCATATTACGAGATAATCTATCTGGAGACCAAGCTATAAGACCGTGATATTTGCCCACGAGAAATCCATTCAGTATTCCTTCAAAGATCGGTCTATTCCCAGAGATCTTTGCTGAAGCTGATTCTTCAAATATATCTTCTTCTCTAACTTTAATATCTAATCCTTGGGCAAGTGCCAAACATTCGATTCTCTGATCTGGAAGCGATCTCACTTGCTTTGCTTCGTCATCTGTGGACTTTCTTAGGTAAATAACATATCGCCTCTTCTCTTTAGGGAGGATTCTGTTTGACGAACTTTCTACTCGAGTAAAATAGTTTGCCAAATCATCAATAGTCCGATTACTTGGCGGTAAATTAAATAGACTAAAAATTTCTTTTCTGTTCATTATCACTCCTTGCCTTGAGCAGCCCCCCTCGCACAAACTTCACAGTGATGATATTACTAAGAGTAGCTTTTCGAACGCCTAACTCGACTCTTCTTTATTTATACCTTTGTATTTGAATGCTCTCCTGAATCCCTGCTCTTCCGCCTCGGCTATTGTAGCACAATAGAACTCTCCCTTTTTCGTCTCTATCTTAGTGTTATCATATTGCTGATCAAAAGGAAGATGATATATCTTTGTTCCATCAACTCTTGATATATTGCATTTTACACAAGGATAATCCTTATCCATTTTTTCATTTTCCTTTAGCTCGATTTTTAGCTCATTTGCAAATCTTCTGGCAAGATCTGACAGTGTGGTAGTGGTGTAAAAAATGGCTTTAACTTCTTTACCTTTATTTTCATCCCGATATTGGAATACAGTTCCAAAAAATTGAAAAATATGTTTTTCATAGATTGTTCGAAATTTTGACCAATTTTTACACTGGATAACTATTATTTCGTTATCTTTCTTGGCTATAATATCTCTACCCAAATCTTCAAATCCTTTGAAAATCCCAACGTAATCTACATCGTATCCCTTAGCCTCAAACAAATATCCGACATATCTTTCATACAATTTTCCGATATGCCACTTAGATTTTGGTCTTTTCCAATATCGATCGAGTGCTAGTTGATTCCTTGCGGTAGAAGTAAGTTTACGATATTCTTCTTTAGTTAGGAATTGAGTAGTCGTATCTCCTAATTCCTCCGCCGAGTATTCAGCAGCTAGAATCCTATCCTCCTCGCTTATATCAGATACCTCTTCTTTAAGATCAATAAGAAAAGGTGCAATGCTTTCATAATATTCGACTAAATACTCTGCTATCTTCTTGTCTTTAAGGGCGGCACGTCTAATTTTTCCATAGGCTTGCACAATATCTGCTGCTCTGATTGCTGGCTTGTCTTTATATTTCAAGAAATCTATAAGCTGTTTATCTTGTAGCTCAAAAAAATCATCATATGCCTTAGCTAATATTGGAAAACCAATTTGTCTTTCTTTAGCCATTTGTCGAATAACTAATCTAGCTTGCTCAATTTTGCTATGTTCCTCCTCAAGACGCCTAAAGAGATCATCAAATTTTTGACCTGATTTACCCAGTTCATCAAGCAAGTTTTTTAATTCAGATTTTACTTCGTCGTAGTATGACATTTTTACAAATAAGCTTCCCGCATATCTTCTATAAAGTCGTTATTTATATTACTCCTATACTCTTCTTTGGCTATTTCAAAATTCTTTGTATATTTACACTTAGGATATGCAGAACAACCAAGAAATTTGCCATATTGACCCTTGCGAACCCTCAGGAAACCATTTTCACAGTCAGGACATTTAATCTCTAACTCTGCATATCGGTGTTTTGGATACCATCCTAAACCTTTTTTAAAATATGCATTGTTAAACCAGTCTGGGTCATTAAGCCAGTCGGGATCTTTAGTTATCTCCAATCTTCCAAATAATTGATCTAATCTAGGTTTGTATTTTTCAGCTAGTTTATTTGGTATTATGCAGAGTTCTGTTAATAAATCTTGAGTTGCTTTATCTCTTGTTTCTCTTCGATTTTTCTCGACAATATTTGAAATTATCGAAGGTAGCGAGAGAATGGCAAGCCAAGCTATTAAAATTAAAAAAACGTCCATTGGGATACTTTTTAATTCCTCTATTCGCTCCTATAATACCATCCTCTTGCTTCGCTAATCTACCGCCACTTGCTAAACATTCCCTGTGGAGTGTCTGCTTCGCGGTCTCACTTGGTTCAACCCCACCTCCAGATGGTTGTTCAACTATCTATTTACAAGTGGAATATTCCTTCATCCCCATAGTATAAGGGATTGTGCCAACCTGGGCTTCTTCACTGTATTTAAATGCCCATACAGTGATATCATCCCACTTGGACTTGTTCTCATTAATAATCTTTTCTAGCACTGGCTCTACGCTACTTGCATCTGTTTCATCTGGGACAACTATCTTAATACCAACTCTTTTGCAATTGATATAAGAGATGTCTTCCTCACTCACCACCTTGTAAGGCACACTATTGCTACAAGCACTCGTAGCCAAGATAGTAATGAAAATTATTATACCACCGACAATGTAAACTACTTTCTTCATAACTTTACTTATTAACTAATATATTATTCTTATCTATTGATTAAGAGCCTGTAACTATACAAAAAGCTCCCCACCAGTGATAGCTTGCGCTACCCATATCCCTTTCGAGATATGACCGACTAAGGTGCTCTGATGAGGAGCTGTTTACCTTAGTCGGGTTTGTAACCATACCTTATAGAATCTATAAGGGTTAGGTAACTAAATTTTAAATTAACAGATATATTCTACCATTTTATATGAAGATATTGGTAAAATTCTGGTAAAGTTTCGGTTAAGCAACCCATCTCTTTAATTCTGTAAAACTTCCTACTGATAAAGGTTCTTCACTAACCAACTCTATCTCTGTCTCGTCTTGTTTAAGAGCGTCACTCAACCTAATAACCAATGCTATTAGCTTATCTGTAGATACTTCAGACAGCTCTCTCTTCTCCAGCTCTGTCTTAACTCGGTTTAAAAAGTCTCCAAATACAGCAATACGATGCTTTTTGGTCATCATATACTTCTCTTGGAGTTCATCAATCATCAACATCCTTAAGTTGTGCACTTCCTCACTGACATTATTATCCTTTGACCATTCGATAAGGGTCGGTTTACTGATCTCGAGCTCTTCTGATATCTTGCTAAAGCTGTAACCCCTAGCCCTTAACTCTATAAATTGCCCTCTGTCGTCTAATGTTTTACTCATATTAACTCTCCTACATATCTGATATAATCTATGTAGGTAGTTGGTAGCTACTTATTAGGTTCGACAAAGTTTTGGTTAAGAGAAACTCCTGTTATCACTTGTTTTATCAAGTGAATTAGGGGTTTTTATATGGACTCTTCCATCAGGTGCTTCAACTGGGGCATTCTCCCAGCTAGAAGTATCATCAGGAGAGTTCTGAGGAGATAGATCTGACATATCAATTGATTCGTCAGGATTATTCGAATTATTGTTATCTTCTTTACTCATATGTTTTTGTTGGATATATCTTATAGAAATAAGGCTACTATGTATAGAACAACTGCAGTTATAAAGAACCCTGTGGACACTGGGTCTAAACCCATCCTTCTACTAGTGTAGGTTCGTATCTTAGACAAAAATTTAGTCATTTGTTCTCTGTCTTGCGCTTCTTTGTTTAGCCCCCTTCTATTTAGCACATAGTGCGTTGCAAAAGACTCTGATCGCAAAGTATCCAGATCTATCATTACAACTAACACGATTAATGCAATCAATATAGATATTAACGATGCCAAGATTAACTTGCCAGAATCTGCTGACCTTACAGGGTTCTCTATGTTCGTGGCTAAGGCTATCGCTAATATAGAAAATGCTATCAATTTGAGATTAACTGCTTGAGAACGAACACTATCAAGCCAATTGCTTTTTTCATCTATGTCTCTCACTAAGTTGTTTTTGTCGTTTATAGGTCTCTCGACTTCCATCTTTGATTCTCCTGATATTGTGGATATTGGCATAATTAGGATCTTGATTCCTGCTAACTATATTATAGCATAAATTCTATCTGTTTTGCCCTCTCAGACCTAATTAAATCAACATTTAACCTATCTAAACACTCAAACCGATATTTAAGTAAGTCGTAATTTAAAAGTAGAGTATATAATGAGTCTAAGATAGGTTCGACAGAAGTCATCTTATCGCGACCAAAGGTTTTACTTATTGGCGCTAACATAGGCCTTAAGTGTTTCTTGAAGTTGGTCGTTGTCTGGGTTGGCTTT
>JAHITC010000042.1 GCA_018817805.1 Patescibacteria group bacterium | reverse complement strand
TGAGCAGTCACTTTAATTGGTAGTGCCCCCAATCCAGGGAAAATGCGATCATCAGATTGAGAATAAAAATAAGTAGAAAGTAGATAAGCCCCAGCAGAAGAACCGATGATGATTTTACCCTCTAACGAATGTAGAAACTGGACAAAATCCGGTATTCTCTTATTCATCGCATCCATTAGTAAGTGGATGTTGCCCCCACGAATATAAATAATTTTGGCAGCTACAAGTTGTTGTCGAAGCTGGATAGAATCGTCGCTGGGTAATTCACAGATTCTGTTTGGGAATCGGTGAGTAGAAACATCCTTATTCTTAAAGTCGTATTCTACGTTCCCCATAATGTAATTCAACCGAACTTGATCTTGTTCAAGTAGTTCGAGATGTTCTTCCGGTTCCCGTGCCCAATAGATGCAAATGACTTTAAGTGCCTCTTTGACGTCTTGGAAACCATCGACAATTTCTGAAATGAATGCTTCATTATTTCCAAGTTCTGGATTAGTGTCCCCTCCGTGTAAAATAAACTTATTCCGCATCAGTTCACCTCAGTTGTAAAAGAGCTTAACAAAGGAATGATTAGTATATTCTAATTGTGGTTAGGTGTCAAAAAATAAACCAATTTGGATATGGGTTAATTTCTTGGTGGAGCATAGTAGAGGAAGTTGGAACTTGGTTAAGAGATAATAGTATAGATATTAGTATTAGAAAACTTGCGGTTATTTGATATAACTACAGGCTAAATTGGGAATTATATAGAACAGATCAAAACAATTGATAAAAGAGACAAAAGGAGATATTCTATAATATCTATGAAATCACCAGAAAATTCATTTATAAGCCCAGATGACTCATTTGAAGAGGCAGTGGAAAAACAGCCTGAATTTGAATTATCAGAGTTAAGTATCTCTGATGTTGATTCAATCAAAGATTTAGAAGATCGATCCTGGATTCCTGACTTGCAAACAGATAAAGAAACTATTGAGAAACGTTTAAATTTAGGTCATAAAATTATAGGGATAAGATACGGAGAACAATTAGTTGGTAAAGTTTGTTTTGGATATTCTAATTTTAGCCCTGATCTTTCTCCTCAAGAGCAACGATTCCCAGAAACCTTTAAAGATTTTTCATCAATTCCTCAGCCTGAAAAATATAATTCTTGTTTTATCTATAATTTAGATATTGATCCTCAATTTAGAGGTGATCTTGCATTAATTGAAAAGCTGATTAATACAGCAAAAGAGAAGGCTATTGCTGACGGTTGCCAATATGGAGTACTTGATGTGAGAATTCCCTCATATAACGGTAGTTCTGGACATAAACAAGAATCTAGACCAATGAATGAATCCATACACCAGACATTGGATAGTTATACTGCATCAGAAGAGAACATTCTTCCTATTAGGGATAATGACCTTAAAACGCTCTCACAAGAGCCCATCCTGCACTTATATAGTCAACTCACGGGCTGCAAGCCTTTGTGGATAGCCAAAGACTTTATCCCAGAAGATAAACCCTCTGGTAGATTTAGAATTATTTCATATATTGAAGCAGAAAAACCTAAAATAAGTTTATCCAAGGAATGGATGCTAATCTCTGAACTAAGTTATGGCACAGAATTCATTAATGAATTATCTGAATTTCTGCAAGAAAAGAATATTAAAACTATTCTGGAGTGTTGTAGTGGTAGTGGCTCTATTCTTAAGGGATTAGCAGAAAAAGGGTTTGATTGTGTTGGCATTGATTCTGATATTGAAATGATCGCCCGAGCAGTAAAAGAAAATCCAACATCTGCTCATTTTGAATTATCTGACTTGCTAGATCTAGATGAATCCAATGACCAATTTGATGCAGTAATGTGTCGGGGTAATAGCTTGTCTGTTCTGACAAGTTGGGGCAAAGATGGCATAGATCCAGAAAAAGCCCACAAAGCTATTATTGAGAGCCTTCAGACTATGCTAGATCGGGTTAAAGATGATGGGCTATTATATTTAGATACATTGACTCAGAACGAGATTAACAGAGGTAGCTCTCCAGTATCATTTGAAGCTGAGAACGTATCGTTAGGTGGTTTTGTAGAGTATGACCCCAACAAAAGAACCAGACATATGTATGGCAGTGGGGTAATTAATAACCAACCATTTGAAGGAGAATCTTACTCATATATTATTACTCCCTCAGAGATTGTTGATGCTTTGAAACAACTTGGAGTTAAAAATGCTTGGTTAGAAGAATTAAATAACGAAAAGAACTACCAAATAATATGTGCTAAGAAATAATATGCTCCAGTAAAGTGTATATTGTATTGGTGGAGCATAGTAGAGGAAGTTGGAACTTATATTAAAGAATATGGGTTAGATTTAGGTATTAAAAAACCTGCAGTTGTTTGATTAACTACAGGTTATGTTCTTATCACAGCAGGTAGTCTGAAATACATTCCTTCAAGACTGGCTACTGGTATTGGCTCATCATCTCTAATCCCTAATACAGATACTCTCCATACTCCTCTTTGATGAAAGTTGTGGTGGGACTGTTCTTTAGTTAACTCCCACAGAACTTTAAAGGCATCTACCTCTACAGCTCCTTTGGCGGCGCATCTAATGTGCCCTCTCAAGAAAGCTTCCTTATGAAAACAAGCTTTAGCCCATAACTCCACATATCTGTATTTCTCTCCATATGTTTGAGAAGTAATAGCGCAGAAACTGGCAGAAGCTATATCGTCATCTATTAATGCCATATGTAGAAGAGCGAGATGAGGACGCCCTCTGGGGATCATCTGTGCTTCAAGGAATTGACTTGAAATTACAGCCTCAGCATTAGCATAGTCTTCATCGTGGAATATATGTATCTCTTCCAATGGTCTAACCCCGCATTGGGGATTAAGATTGGGGATAACTAAACCTGAGGAGATAAGTTGTCTCTCCATATCTGGAATAACCACTTTTAAAGAAGATACTGGATCTGGCATATTTCATTTCACCTCCTTGTTTGTTGATCTAACAGCTACAGAAACAGCTCCATTACCTAATATCCCTCCAATAATGGGATAAAAGAGTTCATAGACACTACCTGTGTGCCAACTGGCAACAATAGACACAACTAACCAGGTGTGAGACATAACGGCTAAATCCCAGGGAAGTTGTTTTTCTCTTAGTTCTTTTTTCAAAACACCTACAACAGTTGGGATAAAAGAAATAACAAATACTAATTGTAATAAAATATTAGCCAATATAGCATTCCCTGTTATCCGCCATAATGTCCCAATAATAATAGAACATACTAAGCAGATGATTTCAGTTTTGTCGAGTTTTCCAAACTTGCCTTTGAATAAGGCATATAGGAATACAACTACACACTGAATAGCACAGGCAAGAGTTGTTGAAGTCTTAAACCAGTCTCCTTCAGCAACTGATAGATACGTGCCTGTATTAAGACTCGTGGTTAATACCCAGATAGACCAAGTGGCAGGGTTGGGTGTTGATGTTCCTTGTATAACTTGTTTGAAGTATACAATACCAACAGCAATCATAAACAAACCACTGAGAATAGCGAATACTTCTGACATTGCATACCTCCGACACTAATTTTCAAAAAACGATAGTTTATTATATGCAAAAAGGTAGCTTCAGTAAAGCATTATTGTGTTGGTGGTGCATCTTAGAAGAAGTAGGAACTTGGTTACAGGAAAATGAATATAAAATAGCCCCTTATCCCTGGGGCTGGGAACAGTAAGATGTTAGCTTGTGTCACTGATTATTGTTGAACAATGGTGGATACTGATACTCGTCTGGCGGGTTAGAAGCATCCCAGAAGAAACCTGTTTTCCAGAATAATGTTTTTTCTAACCAGGTTCTATCGGGAGAGTTGAGCCACTGGGCATATTCCCATTTGTATTTATTACGATAAGTGAAAGGTTCACCTCCGCCTGAAACAAATCCGAATCCATCCATTATTAGCATAACCTCGTACAGATTTTCATTCTGCTGTGCGGCTATCCTAAATTGGTGATCGGCATAACCAAGCCCAATGTGTATAACCAATAATACAACACAGAAAACAATTATAGGGTCTGTGTCATATTTGATTGCAGACCATAATCTACTTAGATAATCCACAATAGCACCATCCTTAATGTACAGAGTAGTCAAAATTAATAAATAATAACCACCTAATGACTTTAATATACCAAAAAACTCACTCCTGTAAAGAGTTTTTATGTATTGGTGGAGCACAGTAGAGGAAGTTGGAACTTGGTTAAGGGAAAGTCAGTGGCAATTGTCTCCTATGGCTTGTTCGCAGTAATCCAAACAACATACCCATCATAGGGTTGTTCTTTAGATACAGTTACATCTGTAAAACCAACTTCTTCAAGCATTGCCACTAATTCATCGGCTATAAGACCGTTTTGCAGGATAGTTTTCTCATTCTGCCGACTTGTTTCCCACATTCTATTAAAAACATCCTTATGTTCTGGCAATATGCCGCTTTCTGTTGCTTTGATTCCAATATCTTGCATAAGAGCGTCCATAGCCCCCTCTTTGGGCACAGCTGCTGATATTGAAAAAAGACCACCCGGTTTGAGAACACGAAAGTTCTCAGAGAAGTACTCTTTGTGAGGCGACACAAAAGGAATCACCAGCGAAGAGACTATACCGTCAAATATATCATCTGCAAATGGTAGAGGTTTTGAAAGGTCTAATTGTTTGGTTTCCAATGTCCCTAAAACATCAACATTGCTACATTTATCGTATAAATATTTTAAAGCATCTTTATTGGAATCTACTGCTATCACATCACGCCCACTTTTCAATAATCTAACTGTCAGATTCCCAGTACCAGCACCACTATCCAAAATCAATTGGCAGTCAGATAATGCATCCACGTGGGCTTCCATCATACGAACATAAGAAGGGTATGCTTCTTGAAACACATCATAGCCCTCAAAATGTTTTGTCCAGTGCTCTTGTTGTTCTGAGAAATGTTCTTTCATAGTTTGAGAATATCAGAAAAAGTAGCTCTGGTGAAGAGTTATTGTACTGGTGGAGCTGAGGGGAATTGCACCCCAGTCCAATAAGCAAGAAATAGTAAATTATTGTGTTGCCGGTGTTTGATTAAACAGTTGTTTGTATGTTGAGGTTTGCTCAGACCAAGGCATTGTTGCGAGATCGTCTCTAATGCTAATCATCTTTTTCATTATCTCTTTTAATGTGTTCGGCATGCCATTAGATGTGCTCATGTGGATTTCTTTTTGTATACCATTGATCTCTAATATCATAGTTGGCACACCTGTTGCTTGTAGAATGGGTTCACCAACATAGCATTCTTTCATAGTAGAATATTTGCATATATATCCAGATGGTAATTTAGAGATATTTATTTTATTCAGCAATGTCTTAAATTCTAGAAGCTCATTATCGGTTAGTGTGGCAGATTTAGTGTCCCACGTTATTATGTCTCCCCATGCTGGGTATTTTTTCGGTTTAATAATTTTAATTTGTTTTCTGCTATCTATAGAAACTTGCGTGATGTAATCTGGCAGAGAACCAGGCTGGGTTGAACTAGTGCTTATTAAGACACTAAAATCAGATGTTTTATCTTGAAAAATGTTGTTATTGAGATATAGAACAATAAAAATAATAGCTACAAGCGCTAATAACAAAAAAGTTATTTTCTTAGTCATTCATTTTAAAGATAATTTAAATACCAGATGTAATAGTTGAGAATGCTAGCAAAACTAACCCACAAGAAGTAAGGAATTAGGAGGTAAGCCGCCAGTTTATTGATGCGCCAAAATTTGACCATTAGCACGACAATGAAAACCCAGATAATTAGAATATTCAAAAATGCTAAACCAGGGTTTTGAAACCCAAAGAATATAATCGACCAAATAGCATTAAAAAATAAATGAATCCAAAATAGCCATAATGTTGGTTTAATTTTTTTGTTTTTCTCGGCCGGAGCTTTTGCGTAAGCAGACCAAATTAAATAGATACTTATGCCCATTAATATGTATAAAACAATCCAAGCAGGGCCGAATAACCAGTTAGGTGGGCTAAAACTAGGTTTTTGTAATAGGGTATACCAAGTAGATATGGCAGGGATAGTAAAAAAAGATCCAATCAGTCCAGCTAATTGGGGCGCTGCCAAGGAAATAATTAAACGCTTATAATTCACATATATATTATAAACGACAACGTTAATCTTTGGGTTAGTTTGATAACATAAAGATATGCAGAAGAATAGCTTTAAACCAGATTTTAAACAAATACCACACTTACCTGGAGTGTATCTAATGTATGGCGGTAAAAATAAGGTGATATATGTAGGTAAAGCAGGAGATCTAAAACATCGCTTGGCTTCGTATTGGCAAAAAAAGTCAGATCAATCGCCAAAGAACCAGGTTTTGCTAACAAAAGTGAATAAAGTAGATTTTATTATTACAGATAACGAGGTCGAAGCTTTAATTCTAGAAAATGAACTAATTAAACGCCATTACCCCCAGTTCAACATTTTACTTAGAGACGATAAAGCCTATCAATATATTCGGGTAGGGCTAAATGAAAAATTTCCAACTATTACATCTGTGCGTAAAGTAAACACTAGTGATCTAAATAAAGGTGCTAAATATTTCGGGCCATTTACTTCCGGGACAACAGTTAAAAACACGTTTAAACTAATTAATAATATCTTTGGAGTTTGCAGTAAAGTTAGTGAGTTAAATCGTAATAATGTTAAAGCACCTTGTTTAAACTGGCATTTAGATAGGTGCAGTGGTCCATGTGCAGGCCAAATTAGCAGTGATGCCTACAAAAATATTATCCACCAGGTGATTAAATTCCTGGGAGGAGATTTAACTGTGGCTAGCGATTATTTGCACACACGCATGCAGATGTTGGTTAGAACAAAGAAGTTTGAATCGGCTGCCAAAGCGCGCGATGAATTAAAATCGCTAGAACTTTTAACAGAGAGGCAGAAAGTGGATAAACCCGGTCTACTAACTGACAGTGATATTATTGGACAATGTACGGCCGAAAATAAACTAATTGTTTCTCGGATGATTGTTCGCAACGGCAGACTTATCGACCAGCAAATTTTTCCTATGAGTTTTGCGGGCAATCTATCTAAGCAAGAAATTGCCTCAGGAATTATTAAGGCAATCTATGATGGTATTTTTGAGAATTTGCCTAAAGAAATTCTAGTATCTTGTTTGCCTGACGACAAGGAAGAATTAACGAATTGGCTAAGCCAAAAACGGGGCAGGGGAGTTAATATTGTTGTTCCAGTAAGAGGAATTAAGAAACAACTTCTTACACTTGCGGGTAAAAATGCCCTGCAACATCAGACCATATTTGCGCCAGTAGAAGTAGACATTAAAGTAGCATTAAAAGAACTAGCTGAAATTCTTAAATTAAAAAGTTATCTTAAACGAATAGAAGCTTACGATATTTCACATTTAGGTGGCACTTCAGTGGTGGGGTCGATGGTTGTTTTTACAGATGGTCAGCCTAACAAGAAGGAGTACAGGCGTTTTAAAATTAAATTTGATACTAATGATGATTACGCTGCCTTGGCAGAAGTAATCGGCCGTAGGTTGCATCCAAACCGCAAGGCAGATAAGAGGTTTGCTTCTAACTTACCCGATTTAATCTTAATAGATGGCGGCAAAGGCCAACTCCGGACAGTCTTAAAAAACATT
>JAHITC010000005.1 GCA_018817805.1 Patescibacteria group bacterium | reverse complement strand
TATATTCACCCACCAATTACTTGGGATAGGGCACTAATGCTAATTCCAGACGCGCTGTACTCTGTTTTAAAAGAATCTTTTGCAAGAGCATATAGCCAATCGGTTATTTTGATCCCTTATAGTATGGCAGTACCTTATATCTTAACTTTTCTAGATTTGCACAAACAAACTTTGGCCACCTATGACGAGCAACAGATTAAGTCATTTTTAGAAGATTTAGATCGGTCGTTAAACGAAATGGAAACTGTGCTAGAAAACCAGATAGCTCGTGGCAACACAATGATAAGTAACGCTTATAATGAATATAAGAGGTTGGTGGGCAAGGTGCGTGGCCGAATGACTTATCTAGCGGAAGCCGAGAAGCCATTAGCGGTGAAAGAGAGTAGTAAAAAAGTTACAACCAAAGATTAAATGGAACCAGATAAATCTTTACAAAAAATTAACTTCATTAACCTAGCCCTTTTGGTGTTGGGGTTGCTTGTGACTGGCACAGTTGGCTATATGATTATCGAGCGGTGGAGTTTTTTGGACTCTATATATATGGTAGTCATTACTTTAGCCACTGTGGGTTACCGCGAAGTCTATCCGCTTTCATCCACAGGCATGGTTTTTACGATGCTTCTAATTGTTTTTGGCATGGTAACTCTATATTATGTAGTCAGAGCATTAAGCGAACATGTGTTAGAAGGTCAATTTGATGTAAACTATAAAACTAAAAAAATGAACAAAGAAATTAAGAGCCTAAAAGATCATTATGTCGTTTGTGGTTTTGGTAGAGTTGGCGAAAAGGTCGCTAGCGAGCTACACAAAGACGGGATAAAGTTTGTAGTTATCGACAATGATCCAGCAGCGATTAACTCGTGTAACGATAAAGGCTTTCTCTGCTCAATCGGGGATGCCACTAGCGAAGAAACTCTTCTCGCAGCTGGTCTAATGAATGCAAAAGGTCTAATTACCACCCTAGGTAGAGACAGCGATAACATCCTAACTGTAATTACAGCTCGCACCTTGCAAAGTAGTTTATTCATTATTGCCAGAGCTAATCATGATGATGCTTCAGACAAGCTAATTCGAGTAGGGGCCAATCGAGCAGTTTCACCCTATCAAATTAGTGCTTTTCGTATGGCTACTTTTGCATTACGTCCCAATATAGCCGATTTTGTTGATAATATTTTAGATTTAGATAAAAGTGAAATTCAAATTTCTGATGTAACGGTTAGCTCCCATTCTCCCTTGGTTAACCAACCACTGGAAAGATATTTAGCTAATCGAAAGTCGGGAGTTTCGGTATTGGTTATCTATCGCGGCGAGGGGCGTGTTATTATAAATCCGTTGGGAAGTGCTGAGATAGAAACTGGCGACCGTCTCATTATTATGGGAACCCGCCAAAATCTGACTGCTGCAGAAAAATTATTTAATCGTTAATTTGTATAAAACTATGAATAGCCCATACACTCCAGAATTTATTGAAAGTCAAAAACAGCTATTACTAGCTGATAAGGTTCGTCTTGAAACAGAGCTTGCTAAAGTGGCAACTTACGATGAGAGTGATGGTAAGTACGTGGCTAAATTTGTTGAATTGCACCCGGGCGAGCAA
The DNA here is from genome assembly GCA_018817805.1 of Patescibacteria group bacterium. Classification (GTDB taxonomy): domain Bacteria; phylum Patescibacteriota; class Kazan-3B-28; order Kazan-3B-28; family UBA10110; genus JAHITC01. The sequence continues at coordinate 19,951 of JAHITC010000005.1, read as the reverse complement.
GAAGATGATGACGAGAATGTGGACGAAGAAAAAATTCACGACGAGAACATTGCTATGGCTTCCGATCTAATCAAACTTTTAGAAGATACCAACGCTGCTCTCAAAAAAGCCGACGCCGGCAAATACGGCTGGTGTGATAACTGCCAACAATATATTCCTGAAGATAGATTAAAGGCATATCCTGCTGCTCCTACTTGTTTGGGGTGCGAATAACTAAACCTACCCAATGTTTAATAGGATGATGGGAAAATGTGCAATGCTCTTTGGAGGAGGGGTAATAGTTTTTGCTATTGATCAGTGGCTTAAAAACATAGCTTCGAAATTAGCTGAAGGAAATTTTGATTTCGGCTTTATCAAATTGCTGCGTTATGAAAATTATGGCATTTCTTTTGGAATTAGCTTGCCTCAATCCATTATGCTAGGCTCGATTATTACATTTTTATTAGTGCTAATAGGGTTATTTTTCTACGGCCGAACAAAGCACTTTGTCTATTATCTAGGCCTAATCTTAAGTTTTGGGGGTGGGCTTGGTAATTTGTTCGATCGTCTTAAGTTTGGATTTGTCCGCGACTTCATCTCTATCGGTAATTTCCCAATATTTAACTTAGCAGACATAGCCATAGTTAGTGGTATCATCTTAGTTATTATTAGTGCTTGGTTTCTTAATGAGCAAAAGCAAAAAGTACAAATTTAAAGTAGATAGCACTCTATCTAATCAAAGAATAGATAGTGCATTAGTTAAGCTACTGCCGCAGTTTTCGCGCGGCTTTTTGGCTGAACAAATTAAAACTGGACAAGTCAAAGTTAATCGACAGATTATTGTTGCTACAAAAAAAAGAGTAAAAGACGGAGAGTTTATAGAGGCAAGTATTGCTTTGCCTAGTGAAGAAATTGTGCCCCAGTCAATTAAATTAAATATAATCTACCAGGATAAAGACCTAGTAGTTATTAACAAACCACCGGGGATAGTAATGCACCCAGCTGGAGCATTGAAATCGGACACATTGGCCAATGCGCTAAAATACAAATTTAAAAACTTCTATCTAGTACATCGCTTAGATAAAGACACATCTGGAGTGGTGCTGGTGGCAAGAAACCAAAAAACTAAAGATTATCTATCTAATCTATTTGCCAAACGTCAGATTAAAAAAACTTATACCGCCCTAGTTAAGGGTAAGGTTTCGCCCAAAGAAGCATGTATTAATTTACCCATTAAACGTGTGCCAGGCGGAAAGTTTACAGCTAAATCTGGTGGTAGGCTGTCTGAAAGTTGTTATCTTGTAAAGAAACATCTTAAACAATACAGTTTAGTAGAAGTAACCCCTAAAACTGGTCGTACCCATCAAATTAGAGTCCATTTCGCAGCAATTGGTCATCCAGTAGTAGGCGACAAGCTATATGGCACCAAAGAAGATAAATTAGCCCGTCAATTCTTGCATGCCCTTAAGATTGAGTTCAAAGATGAGGCTGGAAAAGAAAGAAGTTTTTCCGCACCTCTACCTAAAGATTTAACGGAGTTTTTAAATGGTTGCAAAAAATAGATTGCAAGACAAGCTAATTGTGCTCGCTGGTCCGGCTGCCGTGGGCAGGGGAACACTAGCAAAAGAACTGGCCAAATGGTTACCGGTGAAAAAAATAATTGCTACTACAACCCGCCCAATCCGCATTGGTGAAAAAAGAGGAGTAGATTATCATTTTGTAGACAATGCTCGTTTCGAGGCCTTAATTGAACAAGACCTACTAATAACGTATGTCGAATACAGCAAACAATACTATGGTTGGTTACGTTCGGAAATGAAAAAACCAATCGCTCTTGGGTTAGTACCATTGCTTGTAGCTGGACCTAAAGAAGCCATTAAAATTCAGAGACATTTTCCCACTGCTTTAACAATTTTTCTAAAACCAGATTCAATCACGACTATTAAAAAACGCTTGATGGAGCAAGGTGGTTCAACTGATGAAATGGAAGAAAGAGTTCGTTTTGCCAAAGAAACGTTATCTAAAGCCACAACCTTTGGTTACAGCGTCGTTAATACCGATGGCAAATTTGATGATACTGTCCGTACCATTAAACGTATTATTAAATCCTATCTTGGCCTTTAAGCATTAAGGGCAGATTCAGCCGTTTTGAGAGCAGCAACAATTTCATCGATATCGCCACCCATAATCTTGGCCAAGTTGTGCCAACTTTCTTTAATCCGGTGGTCGGTAACTCTGTCTTGAGGGAAATTGTAAGTACGAATTTTTTCACTCCTATCTCCGCTACCTATTTGATTACGTCGATTTTCTGTTGCTTGTTTGTCTTGAGCTTCTTTCCTTGCATCTACAACTCGTGTGCGAAGAGCTGCCATCGCCTTTTCTTTGTTTTGTGTTTGCGATCTTTCGGTTTGGCAACCAGCTACAATACCAGTAGGCAAATGAGTAATGCGTACTGCGGAATCGGTAGTATTAACCGACTGGCCGCCCTTGCCGCTTGCATGGAAAACATCTATTCGTAGATCCTCCGGCTTAATTTCAATATCTGTTTCTTCAGCAACTGGCATAACTGCTACAGTAGCAGCCGAAGTGTGTACTCTACCCTTAGCTTCGGTAATAGGTATTCTTTGCACTCGATGAACTCCACTTTCGAAGCGTAATTTATCGTACACGCCTTCTCCTTCTATTTGCACAATTACTTCTTTATAACCACCTCCACTGTCAGTGGGACTATCGCTAATAAGTGATATTTTCCAACCTTTATTTTCAGCATAACGGGTGTACATGCGGAACAAATCTCCTGCAAAAATTGCTGCTTCATCGCCTCCAGTCCCAGTTCTAATTTCTAATACAATATCTTTATCCAACTCCGCACTGGCTGGATTAGTTAAAGCATCTAACTGTTCTAACAGAGACAATTTCTGTTGGTTTAATGCTACAAGCTCATCTTTGGCTAATTCTGCCATTTCGTTGTCTGCACCACTAGTTAGTTGTTGGTTATCTGTAATTTGGGTCTCTAGTTTTTCGATTTGAGTGTTTAAGCTAATAATTTTTTCTAACTCCCCTTTTCGTTTCATTAGAGATTTTAAAGTGGCCCCTTCGGTAGGGGAAGTATTTAGTAGGGTTTCTTCGAGAGTTTTAAGCTCGCTAATTAAGCTTTCTACATTCATGATTTACAAACTAACAGACCATATCCGGCCTGTTTCTATTATATATAACTTATGGTTACTTTTTGGTTTTAGCAGGTGTAGTTTTCTTGGCTTCGGTTTTGGATGCTCTTTCTTTAAATTTCTCTACACGGCCAGCTTTGTCTATCAATTTTTGTTTACCGGTATATAAAGGATGACAAGCTGAACATACCTCGACGCTGGCATTCTCTATGGTAGAGCCAACCTCAATAACGTTGCCACAGGCACACTTTATTTCAGCGTTTTCGTAATATTTGGGATGAATATCTTTTTTCATATCAGATTTCTATTTAACTTCGTTAGAGTAACATTTGCAGTGTCCGTTAGTCAAGACAAGAATGCCAGAATAGTATTGACGAAAGGTATTTTTTATAGTATAATAAGTTAATAGTTAAAACAGTCAAAACTAACACCAAAACAAAAATCAGATGGAAATTAGCTATAGTAGCAGTTTGAATAAGACAAATACCCCTTGGTTTAAAAGCCGCGTTTTTCGCATCGTGGTTATCTTCATAGCCGCTACTGCCGTTATCGCGGTGGTTTTATTTGGTAAGCAAATCGGCGACCTTTTGGAGCTTTGGGGGCTAAAAGCTGCACCTACTACTCAAACTATTACTTTGCCAGTCGCCGGCCAAACTTGGTTTACTTCTGGCAATTATACCGTTACGCCGCCAAAGAGTTTAACAATTGTAAATAACGAATTAAGGCTTAATCCGTAATTTAAATATTTATGAGTTTTATTAAACAAATTAGTGAGGCTATTAGAGAGCAAAAATCCTGCTGCAAGCAGGACAAGATAGCTACACATTTTCTATTAGTATTTGGATTTGCTTTAGTTGGGTTAAGCTTTTTGCTCTATGGTGCAATTGGTGGTCAACTAGCTAGAGCCCAGAGTGCAGGATGGTATAACGATGGCGGAACTTGGGGTTTCCGACAAAGAATTACCGTTGATCCTACTAAAATAACTGGCAATGTAACTGATTTTCCAATGCTAGTTCAAATTGCTGATGAATCGAATCCATTGTTTGGCAAAGCTCTGTCAAATGGCCAGGATATTGTATTTACATCCGGTGATGGCACTACAAAGCTAGATCACGAAATTACAGAATATTCTGATGTTGCTGGTAGTAGGTATCTACAAGCATGGGTTAAAGTACCTTACTTATCTGGCTTTAGTCTTCCTGTCACGTCACTTTATATGTACTACGGCAATCCTACTGCTATCGACCAGCAACAGTCGGATATAACTTGGTCGGAGTACCATCTAATTCAACACATGCACGATTCTGGGGCGGTGTTCGAAGATAAGTCGCCAATTGGTAACGATGGCACCCCCTCAAATGTTGCTCAAGGAGTTATAGGCAAAATTGGTAAAGCAGCCACTTTCAATGGTACAAGTAGTTTAATTAACTTAGGTTCTTCAAATAATTTGACAGGTGATAACTTGCAAACAAGCACCATGTCTGCTTGGATAAAATTTAGTTCAACTACTTCACAATATCCTTTTTCTATTAAAAGATCAGCAAGTGAATCAAGCTTAATATCATTAGATGTAAACGCGGGTGCAGCTGGAGCTGGTAAGGTGGGTTTTGTTACTAGCGATTCTGGAGGTACGCATACATTTTTGATGAGCCCGCTATCTATATATAACGATGATGAGTGGCATAAGTTAGAAGCAGTTGTAAACGGATCAGACAGAATCCTATACATAGACGGTGTGTCGGTAGCAACAGACACAGCAGGTATACAGTCGGTAACAGGCAACACTGCTAATGCATTTATTGGCGCGTTTAATGCTTCGCAGCTTCAGTTTGCTGGGCAAATTGATGAAGTCAGATTTTATCAGGGTGCTCGCAACGCAAACTGGATTAAAACTTCTTATGACAATGAAAACGACCCAGCGACATTTATAAGTTTTAGCCCCGAGCAAGAACTTGCGTCGGGTGATAATTATTATTCTTTTGGTTCGCCGCAAGCAGGAGCAGTTTGGTATTTTAATGATAGTGAGTACATTACATTTGAAGGTATTATGCCCACTAGGTTCGGTGAAACTTTTCCTGTTTCTTTGTCTCTCTGTTTAACACGTCCCGATCTCACCGATTTTTGTTTCCCCACTCCCATTGTTGAGGGAACTTTTACCACCGGCCCAACAGATGCCTTGTTTAGTTTTCCATATGTATGGGGAGATGTTGGATATCTTGGTGGTATCAAGGTAGGCGAAGATTTAAGCAATGGCAATGCCTTTATTACAGCAGTGGTTGACTTAGGCGGTGGAGAAATCTGGACTTGCCCAAGTGATAAATTTTCTATTACAAACAGTGAAGTAACCATTGCTATTGCCAACCCCAATGGAGCGCAATGGAATATAGGGGATGACAATACTATTGATTTTGCCGTTAACCCAATCACGGCTCATCACTATTCAATTGTTTATCAACAAGTGGGAGCTAATGATTGGTTGCCCATTATAGATGATCTGACAGATTTCAACTATGTATGGCAAGTACCTGTTGTCGCAGCAGTCGGTAGTGAATTTGAGATTAAGGTGAATGCTCACGATGATTTCGGCAATGTGCTTGGAACTGCAACCAGCGTTCCGTTTGTTATCGACTATGGACCAGTGGCAAGTTGGAACTTAGAAGCTACAATCGATGGCTATCCTTTGCGTCCAGCAGAAGGGTTAATTGATACGAGTAAATTATCGCTCGATACCGCATTTACATTAACAGCCACTGCCAAAGATGTTCACGATAATATTATTACTAACCAATCTGACCCAATTAATCTAGGTATCATTATATTTGGTCCTGGTGGAGTTGCTGTTAGTATTACCCCTAATAGTTTAGGTGATGGTAACTCTAGTATGTGGAACCAAGGCACCGCTAGCTTCGACAACTATAGATTTAGTGCAGTTTTATCTGGTGGCACTTTGCCAGTTACATTTAATTTAACTGCTATCGCTCCTTCTGAGATCATTAAGATTCAATTATTTGAATATGGAATTTCTGTGTTCGAGCCAAACAATTCTTCCAATTGGACTATTGGAGAAAATAGAGATATTGTTTTCAAATTTGGTGGGCTGGCTCCAACCAATCCTAGCAATACATTTGCTAGATTCTATTACAGTCAAACCGGTAACTGGACAACGCCGTATCCAGTTAAAGATGAAAACAATAATGATCGCCTAATTGCTTATGTAGCTGGTCAACAGTTAATTAACGTACCATGGTTACTACCAGACACTTTAGATATTACTAAACCAGTTGAAATAAAAGCTGAGTTCTATGATAACAACGGTACTCCAGCCGACCAAAGCGACGACATCATTTTAGCTAGCGATATTTCGGACAGCTTTAATATTGGTGGCGTAATAGCATTGGAAGGCACTTACGTATCTGCCAAGTTTGACATTAGCTCCGACCCTGCTGGTGATACTTTTATAAATTTCTCTGATGTAAATGGTTTCACCGCTACTTACAATGAGGACATCGATGGGCATTCTGATGTAGAGTTTTCGTTAAGCTTCTTTGATAGTAGCGATCAGTTGCTAGGTACAGCTATAAATCCTGACGGCTGGTTTGTGTTAGATGATCTAGATTTCGATGCATCGATGGCAGTGCTTAACGCCTACAACTGGCTCGATCAAATTAAACAAATTCAATTCCGCATTAAATTAACAACAGATGATTATAATTCGTATTCTCCATATGTAGAGTTCTTAGAATTAAGCTTCGAAGTTGATACTGCGGCCGTAGTAGGTATCATGAACTTCGAAAGCGGTAATGCCAAATCAATTGCCAGAGGCAGTTCGGCAGATTTTGGAGTTCGCATTACAATTACTGGTGGTTATGAAGATCAAATAGGAGAAATTATCTTAACCGGTGAAGCGGACGATGCAACTATTACTGGTGATCCTGTAATTATCACCGGGACTGGTGCCGTAACCTATCTTACAAATGTAAGCTTTGATACTACTAATCTAACTACTTTAGGTGATCATAACATTTCGATTACTGCAGAAGTTACGGGACAAACCGAAATGACATTTATACCAAGCATGTTAACTGGCATTCTAACAGTTACTGATATAACTGCAGGAGATTTCTCAATCGATTGGGTAGGAGGAGGTGACACTGATAAAACTGTTCAACCGGGTGGCATCGCTTCGTATAACTATATTATTTCTTGGGATCAAAACTATACCTACGACATTGATTTAACCACTACTGCACCTACAGTTATTGGTTCTACTTATATCGAAGAGGTTGAGTTCCTTGTGGATGGCACACCATCAACCAGGGCCGTTAAACCACTTGTTGCTCCGTATACTGCATCAGTCGAGCTACAAATTACTATTAAAACTAATAGTGGAGAAATGCCCTTAACCGCTTTTGATATTGCTGGTGAAGGTAATCTTATGAAAAAAACTATTAGTCCAATGCCTTCGCTTACTATTTCAAACCAACCCTCAGATGTAGTTATAATCGAGGCCAAAGCAGGAGTAGAAGGTGGCACTGCAGCTAGCTTTACTTCCCCCGGGTTTACTATCCGTTTATATAAACAAGGCACCTCTATTTACACGGAAAAAACAGGCGTATTGGCTGTATCGAAAGACACCACTACCGGTAAGTATTTAATAAAAGCTAGCTTCGATAAAGCTACTACTGATACAAATGGAAAAGTAGTTGTTGGTACAACTTATGCTGGCTACTTACGTTCTGTTCGACATTTATGGAGAAAAGCTGTGACTCCAGCTGTTGGCGAAATTACCATTACTGCTGGCACCAATAGCTATACTTTAGAATTCCCTGAATTAATTGCAGGCGATATTTATCCAGATAATCAAATCAGTAGCTTTGATTTTAGGGATGCATTAGCCAATTTTAATGAGACTTTAAGCGATGCATTAAACGATTTTGACAATAATGGCAAAGTTAATGCTATGGACCTAGCATTTGTATTAATCAATTACTTTAAAAGTGGGGACCTATTGCCGTAATTAAATATCGATGAGTAATAATTTTACAAACCATACTTCTAAAAGAACATTCGTAGTTGCCATAGGGACACTTGGTTTGTTTGCTGCCTTCACAGCTGCGATATCTATCTACAGTTTAAATAACGAACCACAACTTCTATCAATGGTTGAAGCCTCACCAGATGCTCAAAGCATGCAACTACTAGTTAGTGGCGCAGAAACAGGGGATATGGTTATGCCTACCACTAGAACCATATCTTTGCGTTATTTGGGCATGAACGCCCCTATAGATGCAGATATCGCTATTGTTTCCAGCGATCTAGAACAAACCTTAACTCACTCGACCTCTAAGGTGAACTTACGCCAAAGAGGCAGTTATTCCTTAGAACTGGCGGTGCCAGCAGGAGCTTACGCCGCAGTGATCTTTGCCCCCGGCATTAGAACCAAAGTTATGCCCTTTATTGTAGAAGATAGTCAAGAATTAATACCAGTTAACCTGGGCTCTTTTGAGCCATCAGACAGCGTTTCTTAAGATATAAAATACTTGACAGAAAGCAAAAAGTGTAGTATAATAAAGTAATAAGGTCTGGAAGTTAAGTAGGCCAAAAACCAAAACCAAAATGAAAAAAATCTTATCTATAATTCTTGCCTCGCTTTACCTGGTATCACTGCCAGTGCTGGTTAATGCTCAAGCTGCAGTTGGTAGACCAGGTTCGATGTATTACAACCCTGGAACGAGCACAGTTACCTTAAACAGCAGCGGAGAGTTTTCTGCCAGTGTTATGGCTAATACAGGTGGAGCTGACGCTGTTGCAACCGACTCCATCGTTACTTTTGATACTACTAAATTGGCATTTGTGAGTGGCACCTATCCAGCCAGCACTACTTTCTTCCCTAACGGTTCAGTGGTGGGAATGCCCAGCGCTTCTTCCGCTAACGCTAGTGGCAGAATTAGTTTAGCTAGGGCTATTCCAGCCCCGGCCCCAGGTGAAGGCCCCGTCTACACTAATGGTAGTGGCACAATTGCTACTCTAACCTTTAAACCACTTACTGGCGTAACCAGCGCAACGCTAAGCTTCGATTTTACTCTAGGCTCGAGCACCGATTCTAATATAGCTGGCACCGTAGCAAATTCTGACATTTTAGGTTCAGTTACACCTGCTACTTATACCTTCATTGCTGGAGGTGGTGGTACTAGCGATAACGACCCATACATCACAACCATCATCCCAGAAGAAGGGGACGAAGATACCGAAACTGAATTGATCATAGAGGGTGGTAACTTTGGTGTCGAAGATGGCAAGGTATATATCGGCACTCGGTTAGCAGATATAATCGCATGGAGCAACGAAGAAATTACTGTCGTTGTACCAGCCATTAGTGTTAGTAAGGATACGCAGTATCAAGTAAAGGTTCGTAGAACAGATGGAAAGATAGCTACTTACATGGGCTTCACCATTGTAGATACAGGACTTGCTGCCATTCTGTGGATGGGCTTAATACCTCTTAATGGAGCTGCCGCCATCTTAGTGAAGAGACGTTGGTTCTCTAAGAGACAACTAGAAACAGTATCTATTCCTATTCAAGTTATCCAATAAATAATTAAACTTAACTGGTAATCCGCTTCCAATCTTTTGGAGCGGATTTTTTATTATTTAGGTAAAGTGGCTCTAGGAGAAGAAAATCTTGACAAATTAGGATATATTCTGTAAAGTGGAAATAACTTTATGCATTTTGACGTGAAGGAGAAAAATATAAATGTATGACTACTATGCTTTTTATGAAGTAGCGAGGGATAATTCTCAAGCTGCTAAAGACCTTTTTCGTGCCCTAAAAATAACTGGTCAGGTAGATATGTTTCATGGAGCCGATGGGTATCTTTCCTTTTCGTTACCGGAAGCTGTTGCCACTGGCACGGTCATCAACTTTTTCTCACTCTTCAGGCCATCAAAGAATGATGACTTGGGAGAGGTAAGTTTCGTCGTAGTAGGCCCCCCAGAAATTGATTATGGTCAAGACCTGGGACTGGGGTTATGGAAAACAAGATTGGAATTTCATAACACCAATCTTACTCCAGAGGATCTAAAATATTTCTTGGATGAAATGTTCAAGAAAATTAACGGATTCTCAAAGGATGAGATCAAGAGCGCGACTAAGAATTTCTTGGGATAGTTGGTGATATTTTTAACCCGAACAAATGTTCGGGTTTTTTGTTGCAATAAAGATATAATTAACATAAGATAAGTCGAATAACCTTTTAGATTTATGGCATTTGCAGATGAAGTAAAAATAGTTGTTAAGGCGGGCAAAGGTGGTGATGGACTGATTAGTTTTCGCAGAGAACGCTATGTGCCTAGAGGCGGCCCTGATGGGGGCGACGGCGGCAAGGGCGGTAGTGTTTATCTAATAGCTGATCACAACGAAACTAATCTTTCTAAATTCTTACGTACCAGGCATATTACAGCCGAGAATGGTCAGAACGGCAAAAACAATCAATCGGCGGGCAAATCTGCCACCGATTTAGTTATATCAGTGCCAGTTGGAACACAAGTTATTAAACAAAAGGTTTCTACTAAGGGAAAAGTAGAAGAATATCTGCTAACCGATTTAGATAAAGCGGGCACTAAGTATTTATTAGCTAAGGGTGGCGGTGGTGGCGCCGGAAATATGCACTTTGCCAGGCCCAGCTTCCAGGCACCTAAATTTGCAGATTTAGGTGAAGCCGGTGAAGAGCTGGAAATTATTCTTCGTTTAAAAATTATTGCAGAAGTTGGTTTAATCGGTTTACCTAATGCAGGCAAGTCCACTTTATTGTCTGTAATTTCGAATGCCAAACCAAAGATAGCAGATTATGCATTTACTACATTAATTCCTAATCTAGGCTTGGTAGATTTTGAAGGTAAAAGATTCTTAGTGGCAGACATTCCTGGGCTTGTTGAGGGTGCTCATACTGGCAAAGGATTGGGTATTAGTTTCCTAAAACATATCGAACGCACCAAAGTGCTAGTGCATTTAGTTGATGCACTTTCGCCATCGATTAAAGAAGATTTTAAAGTTATAAACAACGAACTAAAAAAGTATAATAAAAATCTAGCTAAAAAACCGCAAATTATTGCGATTAATAAAATAGATGCCATAGACGAGGCTGCACTGAAAGTAATTAAGAAACAGAAGTTTGGCAAATATCCCATCTTCTATATTTCAGCTGCTGCCCATACAGGACTTACCGAATTGTTACATGCTACAAGCAAGGCCATACAAATGGCACCTAAGCTTGTAGGGAAGGCTAAAGTGTTTACTTTGGCAGATGTGCCAACCAATCGATTTGAAGTAACCAAGAAGGGTAAAGGGTTTGTGGTAAAGGGTGATAAAGTTGAAAAGCTTTTGGCCAAAACTGACATAGAAAACCAGCAGGCAATGGGTAGAGCATACAGTGTTTTAAAGCGGATGGGTGTGCTGGCAGAACTTAAGAAAATTGGGGCCAAAGATGAAGACAAAGTTACTATTGGCACAAAGATAATAGAATATCGCGTAGCATAATGCTAATTACACCTCATTTATTAGCAGGAGCGGTAATTGCCGACAAGGTAGGTGATTTTTCATGGCCAGTTGTTGTATTAGCATTAATCAGCCATTTTATATTAGATGCTATCCCACACCGAGACGAGATAGACAAAAACCATTTAAGTCGCAAACAGATTATTGCAGTGTTAATTGACTTAGTTGTTGGAATAGTTTTGATTTGGTTAGTTTTTCGAGAAATGAATCTAATGTTAGCTGTCTTTGGAGCAGGCGTTGGAATTCTGCCAGATATTGTAGACAACGCACCTTTAATTTTTAAAAGCATAGGGCATAACAAATGGTGGCAGGATTATCATCATTTTCATGGTAGAATTCAGCAGATTAAGCCAAATTGGGGAGTAGGGCTTTTAACCCAAATCATCGTTATTATCAGTCTCGTAGTTTGGCTTAATGTAAAATAGAACTACAGATATGGGCCTATCGCACAGTGGTAGTGCATCGCATTCGCATTGCGGGGACGGCAGTTCGATTCTGCCTAGGTCCACCATGAAATACCTAATTAAAATAGCTTGAAAGTATTGACTGAGAGCAAGTTATGTGATAATGTTGGATTACTTTGACATATCAAAAAATTGAAAAACACCAACCACAGGAGGTGGTAGTATGTGTGCAACCAATATAAAATTTAAATTGGGACAAACTGTCCGAGTGATCAAAAGAGGAGAAAACTCCTCTGTGTCACGTCCAGAGGACCTTGGCCACATCGGCAAGATCAATAGCATCGCTACATATGGTTCTGAAGATCCACGATACATATTAGGAGTAACTTTTGATGGGGATGCAGAGAATGTTCCCCCACGAACTTATACTCCAGAACAGTTGGAGTTGTTAGTGCCCAAATTTATTTAGCGGAGATGATTGGGATGGATGCAAAAACAATAGACATAATAGAAGAGAGCTTCTACTTCATGTGTGATGACAAATCTGAAAAATCAGGTATGTTAACACCCGAGTGGGAGTTTTCGATTGGTCTCCCTGTAACTCCGTGTTTTGGGGAAATTAATAGACAAGATCTTCCCACGATCGTTGTCTACAATAACGGGATGAGAGAGGGGTGGTATGCCCCACCCGATGAATCCATCCACACGTAAATATATATCCCTCGATGTAATATCATCGGGGGATTTTTTTATGCCCATTTTCTGCTTTGACTTACCAGAGTAATTTTGCTAAGATGATCTCTTCTGCATGCTGCAGATTTTTGCTTAGGAGGCAAAATAAATGGATGGTTTTTTAGGATCATTATTTGGGCTTATCACAACTATTATTGTTTCGACAGCTCCTGCTGTTGCCATCGACCCAGCTTTGCCAAAACTGGATGAATTTTTACAAAGCAAGAGTAGTCCATTGCCAGCCAGTGAATTAATTCAATATCCAAACTGGCAAATAATAGTAGCGCTCTCGGCAGCTGAAAGTGGGTATGGTAAACATTTGGCTGGAGATTACAACGCTTGGGGTATAAAAGATTTTAGGTCGGGTAGTTACAACTTTGGTGGTACTCGAGATTTTTCATCTTGGGAAGAATCGGTCAAATTTACTTCCGATCTATTATATAAATACGATGAAGATGGCACGCCTAACCCTCGCGAGATGGTAAGTAAATGGAAATGTGTTTTGCCATATAAACATTGGGTAAACAATGTTAGTTATTCACTTTGGGACATAGAGAGGAAAGTTTTAAGTCAAATAATCTAAATGATCTGTTGTATATCTTCACAAAAATAATGTGAAGATTTTTTTATTATTTCGCCGCTTATTGATATGATATTAATATGCAAAAGATAGATCCAAAAGAATTAACGGGAAAGTCTGCGGTCGCTTTTGTCCGGATATTTGAAAGAACTTATGGCAATTGGAAGGGGATAGCTGCTCGGTCGTTTGTTTCAGGCATATTTACTGGCCTTGGCGCAACTGTCGGTGTCGCGATAGTTTTTGTTTTAGTTGGATATCTTCTAAAGTATCTAGGAGTCTTGCCTGTAGTAGGTACTTTCTTTAAACAAATAGATGAATTCCTAAAACTATCTATCTCGAGATAATAAGTTCAAATAAACATCACTCCGATTTCTCAGAGCGATGTTTTCATATCAGAAATAAAGAGGCAATTACTTACGAGGCATAAAGACCTCGTAAAGGCCGAAGATGACATAGATAATACCCAAAACCACGGCCAAAGTGAAAGCCCAATCGCGGTTAATGAAGACCAGAATTAAGTCGACGATACCAATTAAGAGATAAAGATACGGCATGTTTTTTCCTCCTTTCTTTTTTGATTGCCTTGTTTCCAAATGTAATCAACCTAATTATACCAAAATTAGGAGAGAATAGTGCCGATAAAGGTAGAATGGCCAAGCAAGAGGTCGTTGCCTGCTACAGTTCCTTTGCCTGGTAATTGTAATCTGACAATCTTTAAGCTGCCTTTAGATGTTGCTACTGCTGGATATTTATCCGAAGTTATCCAAACAACGCCCGGGGCTGCAGGGTTTTCGGGTAATACTTCGACTTGCAAAATCTTAATTACTTTTTCGTTAAAGTTGGTGAAACTGCCTGGCCAAGGGTGATAGCCTCTAATTTTCCTGGCTAATGTTTCCGCATCTTCTTGCCAGTTTATTCTGCCATCAGCTTTTTGAATTGTTTTTACATAAGTTGCTTCTAAGTCATTTTGTCTCAGCGGCGTAATTTCTTGAGTTAGATATTTAGGCAAATATTCGATTAATAAATCGGCACCAACGTCTGCCAATTTATCTGACAAAGAAAGAGTAGTGTCTTCTGGCTCGATAGCCACTTCTTCGCTAGTTGCAATTATTGGACCAGTGTCCATAGCCAAATCCATTTTCATTAACGTAACTCCAGTAGTTTTATCACCATTTAAGATAGCAGCAGTAATTGGGGAAGCCCCTCTATATTTAGGCAACAGCGAAGCATGTACATTCACAATGCCAAATTTAGGAATATCTAAAACCAGCTGTGGCAAAATCTTGCCATAAGCTACTACTACTATTACATCCGGATTCAAGTCTTTTAATTGGTTTAAGAATTCTGGATCATTTTTAACATTGCTGGGGGTAAAAACAGGAATGTTATTTTCTAATCCTATTTGTTTAATTGGGCTAGATGTTTCATTCTGGCCACGACCGCTACGTTTGTCTGGTTGGGTAACTATGGCCAAAACTTCGAATTGGTTATCTGAAACTAGCGCCTTCAGGGAAGGCACTGCAAACACCGGTGTCCCCATGAAAATTACTGTGTGTTTAAGGTTCTTCACTAATAGTTTCGTAGGTATATAGTTTGCCAGGTGTAACCAAACGATCGATGAATAAAATACCGTCTAAATGATCTATCTCGTGTTGAATAACTCTAGCCTCTAAATCTTTCGCATCAAATTCTTGTAGCTTACCTTTTAAATCTAATGCGCGCACTCTAACGCTGTATGGGCGATTAACTTCGCCAAACAAAGTAGGGAACGAAAGACAACCTTCTTCATCAATTTTAGATTTTTTAGAGACCTTAATAATTTCTGGATTAATCAAAACCTTAAGTGGTAGATTGGGCCAGTTACTTTTAATATTTTTAGGTTTCTTGTATTCGTAAGCTATCATTCTTTTTGCAACGCCAATTTGGATAGCCGAAATACCAACCCCGTTATTCTTACGCATAACCTCTAGCAAATCCTTTGCTAACAAAGCAACCGATTTATTAAACTCTGTAATTGGTTGGCTAGATTTTCGTAAAAGCGGATTGTCGCATAAAACCAGTCTTTTACTCATCTTTCAATGACTCCTGTTTAATTTTCCACCAAAATAGTTTGGCGGGGTTATCTATTTTTGATTCTTTAACTTCTGCTAGAATCTCTCGCACTTTTTTGGTACCCAATCTTTTAAAAAACCCGAGGTAGAAACCAAAAGAACCAGGTCCCTTTCGGGCTGTTTCTCCAAATGTTGTTCTTGCTTCATCAACCAGGAGATGCAAATCGGAATGCAGGTGTAAATTGGCCTGTTTTGGCTTGATTTTATTAAGACTATGCTTTAGTGCTTCCATTCCCATATTTCTATTGTATCAGTAAAATTATATGTAACAGGGTGGGAAGCCAAAGGAAACAAGGGGTATATATGGAACCCGAGGTGCCTACGACAGGGACATTCTTGGCTCTGGGAGGTATTTTATTGACACATAAGGGTGTTATGGTTATAATAACCATTGCATTGCTAAAGTGATTTTGTTACCATAAACCAAGTCAAACAAACATCAAATTTATCATCAATAAAGTATTAGTTTGAATATAAGAGTTACTCAATTAGTTTTTGTCCCCCGAAAAGCAATTTTTTATTTACGTTTGCAGTTAAAATGATTCTGCCTCCAATTTGGTTCTGACCAAAAGGGCAGACGCCCTTATTTTTTATATTAGATCCTGTAACTTGAAAATTAGGTAAACAATAAAATGAATGCGATTACAAGTTAATTTTATCGTTGCTTGTGATTGCTGATTAAGAATAAATTCTTTTAGTTTCATTGAAAGTCAAGTTACATAAGAGCTATTGGTGGATGCCTAGGGAGAAGTAGACGATGAAGGACGTAGCAGACTGCGATAAGCCTCGGGGAGGTGTCAAGCAACCTTTGATCCGTGGATTTCCGAATGGGGCAACCCATCCATTTTTATGGATACTTTTGGACTGAATAAAATAGGTCCATTAGAGATAACCACGCGAACTGAAACATCTTAGTAGCGTGAGGAAAAGAAAACACAGTTTATTTCCTTAGTAGCGGCGAGCGAAACGGAAACAGCCCAAACTTTCATTGCGTGATAGCCTACTGGTGTTGCAATGAAGGTGTTATAAGAAATTATATTCTCAGACAGTAGACTGAGTCAGGAGTAAGAAATTTTTTCTTTAGCAGAAGGTCTCTGGAAAGAGCAACCAAAGAAGGTGACAGTCCTGTAAGCGAAAAAGAAAAAACTCTGAATAGTTTTCTTGAGTACGACGGAACTCGTGAAATTCTGTCGGAATTTGCCGGGACCATCCGGTAAGGCTAAATACTACTTCTCACCGATAGTGAACTAGTACCGTGAGGGAAAGGTGAAAAGTCCCCCGGCGAGGGGAGTGAAATAGTACCTGAAACCAATAGCTTGATTAAGAGTTGGAGCCCTTCACTTTCTGTGCGGGTCTAGCTTATTTGAATACATGACAAGCTAGTTTTTGTATAGCTTAGTGTTATGAAATATAGGTTTAGACGTGGATAGAAAGTGAGGGGTGACAGCGTGCCTTTTGTAGAATGAGCCAACGAGTTAATTTCAACAGCAAGGTTAAGAACATCTAGTGTTCGGAGCCGTAGCGAAAGCGAGTGTTAATAGCGCATATAAAGTTGTTGGTATTAGACCCGAAACCAGGTGATCTAATTATGGTCAGGTTGAAACTGTCTTAAAAAACAGCGGAGGACCGCACCCACTTACGTTGAAAAGTGAGGGGATGAACTGTGATTAGCGGAGAAATTCCAATCGAACCTGGAGATAGCTGGTTCTCTCCGAAATATATTTAGGTATAGCCTCATGTGTTCCCTAAAGTGGTAGAGCTACTGAATGGATTCGGGCGAGAAATCGTACCGCGTCCAATTAAACTCCGAATACTTATAGGTTAATAGCATGGGAGTCAGACTGCGACGGCTAAGCGCCGTGGTCGAGAGGGGAAAAGCCCAGACCGTCAGTTAAGGTCCCTAAATCTAAGCTAAGTGTTAAAGGAAGTGAATTCGCATAAACAACCAGGAGGTTGGCTTAGAAGCAGCCATCCTTTAAAGATAGCGTAATAGCTCACTGGTCGATGCGCGTTTGCGCCTAAAATTAACGGGGCTAAAGCTTAGTACCGAAACTACGGATTCTTTACCGGAGACTTGGAGTGGTTTATGTCCTTGTGGCATAGCCATCCCAGGCTTCTGGTAAAGGATGGTAGGAGAGCGTTCTGCACAGCAGTGAAGTTTCACCGTAAGGTGGAGTGGAGCGTGCAGAAGTGAGAATGTTGGCACGAGTAACGTAATAACGCAAGTGAAAAACTTGCGCGCCGAAAACCTAAGGTTTCCTGGGCTATGTTGATCATCCCAGGTTTAGTCGGTCCTAAGGCGAGGCTGAAAAGCGTAGTCGATGGGCAACAGGTTAATATTCCTGTACTGTTATTTGTTCGTCCCAAACTTTGCGAGCTCCACTCTAGAGAGGTCGTCCCGATGTAAATCGGGCTGGACATCTGGTTGCGGATTTGCACGGTTTAACTATGGGGTAACGCGGAATGGTAGGTCAAGCGAGCAGAGGTTTGCTCGTTTAAGCTTCTAGTGGGATCTCTTTGGAAAATCCGGGAGATCTTAACTGCGAAGAGCGATGAAAAGTGTCTGGGCTTGCCCAGACGCAATTTGACTGACCCCAATCTGACTGGAAAAACCTCTATGTGAGAACAAATGGCATCCGTACCGCAAACCGACACAGGTAGGTAGGTCGAGTAGACTAAGGCGATTGAGAGAACCCTTGTTAAGGAACTCGGCAAAATAGCGTCCGTAACTTCGGGATAAGGACTCCCTGACGCAAGTCAGGGCGCAGCAAAAGACTTCAGGCGACTGTTTATCAAAAACTTAGCTCTCTGCTAACTCGTAAGAGGATGTATAGGGAGTGATGCTTGCCCAATGCCAGAAGGTCAAGTTGATAGGTTATTTAACTTCGGTTAGAAAAGCTTTGACATTAAGCCCTGGTGAATGGCGGCCGTAACTATAACGGTCCTAAGGTAGCGAAATTCCTTGTCGGGTAAGTTCCGACCCGCACGAATAGCATAACGACTTGAAGACTGTCTCAACAAGGGACTCAGTGAAACTATATTGCCGGTGAAGATACCGGCTATCCGCAGCAAGACAAAAAGACCCCGTGGAGCTTTACTATAGTCTGGTATTGAATTAAGAGTTAATGTGTGTAGGATAGGTGGGAGACGTAGAAGCCTCGACGTTAGTCGAGGTGGAGTCAACGGTGAAATACCACCCTCATTATTTTTTGATTCTAACCCGTGCCATTATCTGGTATGGGGACAGTGCTTGATGGGTAGTTTAACTGGGGCGGTTGCCTCCCAAAGAGTAACGGAGGCGTTCAAAGGTTCCCTAGCACCGAATGGAAACCGGTGTGATAGCGCAATAGTGTATGGGAGCTTAACTGCAAGACATACAAGTCGAGCAGGTACGAAAGTAGGATATAGTGATCCGACGGTTGCACATGGGTGCGCCGAAGCTCAACGAATAAAAGTTACCCCGGGGATAACAGGCTTATAGCGCCCGAGAGTTCATATCGACGGCGCTGTTTGGCACCTTAATACATTGGGGTGCTACAGAAGTAATTCTGTACCAAAAATTTGGCTTATAACGGTGAAACCCGACTGTTTATTATGTGATGAAAGAAATTATGTAAACAAGGGCAATACCGTGGGAAGTCTCCGCCTAATAACGGATGACCCCGTAACGACTGACCCGAAAGGGGAGGTTCTGCTAATTTAGCAGGACAATACGCCAACGCCTACAATAAAAAATCCAAGAATATGGTTTGCAAACCTAAGTTCGGATGTAGGATGAAGATATAGTCTGTGCCATTAGTAATAATGGAATAATATACGATGTCGGCTCGTCACATCCTGGGACTGAAGCAGGCCCCAAGGGTTTGGCTGTTCGCCAATTAAAGTGGCACGCGAGCTGGGTTCAGAACGTCGTGAGACAGTTCGGTCTCTATCTGCTGTGGACGTAAGAAATTTGAGAAGAGTCGCTTCTAGTACGAGAGGACCGAAGCGAACGAACCTCTGGTGTACCAGTTGTTCTACCAAGAGCAGTGCTGGGTAGCTATGTTCGGAATGGATAAGCGCTGAAAGCATCTAAGTGCGAAGCCAACTTCAAGATAGATTTCATTTCCTTTATGGATAAAGGGCCCAAGTAGACTACTTGGTTGATAGGCAACAAGTGTAAGCCCAGTAATGGGTTGAGCTGAGTTGTACTAATAGCCCGATTACTTGACTTTACTCTATTTATTTAGAGCGCAACTTTAAGAATTTGTACTTGATCAGCATTCACAATAAACGATTAAATTAATTGGTGATTAGTTTAATTTGGTGTAAATTGAAATTGTTCTAGTAATAAGTAAATAACTAAAGATGAGCAAAGCTAAAGGTTCGACTAAAGATATAAAGAAGATTTATCTAGTTGGTAAATTCAAAATGTTAAAAAGTCT
>JAHITC010000041.1 GCA_018817805.1 Patescibacteria group bacterium | reverse complement strand
TGGCTCCCGGGGTCGGACTCGAACCGACAACCTACTGATTAACAGTCAGTTGCTCTGCCATTGAGCTACCCGGGATCATCAAAATACTTAATAAGCTTATTTTACTTTAGGTAATCCTTCAACTTCTTACTATCTTTACTCTTACGCAATTTCATTAATGCTTTGGCTTCAATTTGTCTAATACGTTCACGAGTAACACCAAATTCTTTACCTACCTCTTCTAAGGTATGAGCCCAATCTCCAGACAAACCAAAGCGCATCTTTAAAATCTTTTGCTCTCTGGGAGTTAGTAAATGCAAGACTGAATCTACATCACCACGTAAAAGTTCATAAGTAGAGTGGTCTTCTGGAGTTAAACTATCTTCATCTTGGATAAAGTCTCCCAGCAAACTATCGTCTTCATCGCCTACTGGTTTTTCAAGCGACACAGTTTCCTGCGAGATCTTGAGAATATGATTTACTTTTTCTACTTCTAATCCCATCTCATTAGCAATTTCTTCTGGAGATGGTGGTCGTCCTAATTCTTGAACCAACTGCCGTTGAGTGCGGGCTAAACGATTCATGGTTTCAACCATGTGAACTGGAATACGAATAGTTCTAGCCTGGTCGGCAATAGCGCGAGTAATAGCTTGTCGGATCCACCATGTAGCATAGGTTGAAAATTTAAATCCACGTGTATAATCGAACTTCTCTACAGCCTTCATTAACCCAATATTACCTTCTTGAATTAAATCGAGCAGAGAAAGCCCTCGTCCGATATATTTCTTAGCTATGCTTACCACAAGTCGTAGGTTAGCTTCAGCTAATTGTTTCGAAGCAATTTTATCTCCTGCTGCCACCCTCTTAGCCAAAGCCACTTCTTCTGGTTTTTTAAGTAATGCGATTTTACCAATTTCTTTTAAATACATTCGGACAGAATCTTCACCCACCGTCCCTAAGTCACTCGCCGATTTTTTAGCAGGCTTTTTTGCTTTAGTTGTCTTAGGCGCTGCTCCCATAGAACTTTCTTTACTTTTGTCGCCGGAAGCTCCCATTTGCCAAATAAGGTCATCACGCATATCTACTACTTCAGTGCCCATATCAAAGAATGCTTCGTAAAGCTTATCTAAAAGCTCGATATCATTCTCGGCATGAGGTAATGTTTGTATAATCTCTTGTTGAGTTACAAACCCTTGATCTTGCCCCTTCATCATCAAATATTCAACTTCAGGAGGAAAACCATATTTCTTATATTTCTTTTTAATGGCTTCAATATCCTCTTCTCCTAAGATATCTAGATCAAGTACTTCCTCAACTACGGATTCATCGATAACTACTGTCTTAGCTTTCTTGGCTTTAACCTTCTTGGCTTTAGTTTTTCTGGTTTGCTTCTTAGGTTTTTTAACAACCTTTTTAACTTTTTTAATCTTCTTCTTGGTTGTTTTCTTGACAACTTTCTTAACTGATTTACGTTTTGGCTTAGCAGTTTTCTTTAATTTAACCACTTTCCGTTTAACTTTTTTAACAACCTTCTTCTTAGGTTGTATCTTTTTCTTTTTAACTATTTTCTTTGTAGCTTTCTTCACTACTTTCTTTGCGACTTTCTTCTTGGATGCCATAAAATACAAAAATTATTTAAACTTTTGAAACCGTTCGAGCAGACTTTGTAGCTTTGTGTTATCACCCGCCTTCTCGGCTTCGGCAATCTCGCGGCTTAGCCGCAGTAGCTGCAATTTAGTCGCCCGCTGTCTTAATAAAGTAATGTAAAAATTAAGTTCTTTGCCAATCTCTTCTTCTTGCATATTGGCATAATGTTCTTCAATTACCATCATCGTTTCCAGGAGATCTACCTTGTGCTGATATTCTAAGCTTGCCGTTAACTTATCTAGCAAAAAATCCTCATCAGTATAGCAAATTTTAAGATTAGCGTAAACTTGAGCCAGAAAGTCAGTTGGCCAATTTACCCCCTCTAAATCCACTTGGTGATCAGCAAAATGCTTAGGCAAATAGATTAACAGCCCCAAGATACGTCGTTCTAACCAACTACTATCCTTAACCAGTGCTACTTCATCTGGAGCAGCCGATTTTGTCTTGGTATATTTAGACTTTGGCTTATTAAGCACCTCATATAAACTACTCTGGCTAATTCCAGCTGCACCAGCCAATTTGCTAATATATTGGTCTTTTTCTACAGGATTCTCTAAACCAGAGATTATTGGCAGAACCTCCATTGCAATTTTTTTCTTGGCAGTAATAGAGCCTTTACCATATTTACTAATAGCGGTATTGATATAAAAATCGATGATTGGAATGGCGTTCGTGATAACCTCTTTCCATTTATCATCCCCCGCCTTTTTTATGCATTCGTCTGGATCTTTATATTCGCCCAAGATGGCCACTTTAATTTCTAAATCTTCTGCCGAAGCTAGCGCCGTTGCCCGCTTCACTGCTTCCCTCCCAGCACTATCTGCATCTAACGCCAAAACTAAAACCTCGGCATATCTGCGAATTAATCTAAGCTGATCGGAAGTTAAAGCCGTGCCGGAAGATGCCACTACATTTTTTACACCTGCTTGATATGAAGATATTAAATCTGTTTGGCCTTCAACTAATATTGCAGTATTCTTTGTTTGAATTTCTTCTTTGGTTATAGAAAGACCGTATAAAATACTGCCCTTGTTAAACACCAATGTTTCTGGCGAGTTTAAATATTTTGGCTGATCTCCAGCCCTTAATACCCTGCCCGTAAACCCCACCACTTTACCGATAGTGTTAGTAATGGGAAACATTAAACGATGACGAAACTTGTCGCTAAACCTTCCGTTTCTACCCACCGCTATCCCCGCTTTCTCAATTTCAGATAAAGTGTAACTTTTCCTTTGCAAAAACTTAATTGCATACTCCCAGCCAGCTGGAGCGTATCCTAATCTAAATGTTTTTATTATTTCCTTGCTTATCCCTCTATCAATTAGATAGTTCGTTGCTTGACGTCCTGCTTTGCTATCCACTAAAGCTCGCTCATAAAATTTAGCTGCGAGTTCATTAACAGCTAACAGGCGATTCTTTTCTCCAAAGTTTGTTGGCCTGTTCTTTAGTTCCACCCCAGCCTGCTCTGCCAACTGGTTTAAGGCCTCGCTGAAAGAAAAACCTTCTTTCTTCATTAAAAACCCAAAAACATCTCCACCAGCGCCACAACCAAAACAATGCCAAATCTGCTTATCTGGGCTAACCATCATTGAGGGAGTTTTTTCACTGTGAAATGGACACAGACCCCTATAATTACGGCCTGCTTTCTTAAGCTGTTGATATTGGCCGATAAAATCGACAATATCTAGCTTGTTTTTGATCTCATCTAACTCATTCATCTATTTTCCACCCTACTCCTAAATCCCCTCCATTCTACCACCTCTTACCAGGGACAACGACCATAATACTAAAACCATTGATTTATGTAAAAAGCAGCTATTCTCAAGCTGCTTTGTATTCACAAATCTCTGCCGTGATTCTTCCTAATAAGGGCCTTGATGATAATCTTCATCATACAGTCCACACTCAATAACAAAATCGCCTATTTCCTGAGCAATCCCAAAAGCCGCTTTAGTTCTTGCTCGAATTTCCCTCCTAGTGCTCTCTGGCATTCCTCGCAAAGAACTATCGCCATAACACCGTCTGGTAAGCTCCCTAACCCTAGAAGCGCCCCCTCTTCCGTTAATAAAAAGCTTTTCGAGCTCCTCTGTCCTGATACGAGCTATGTCGTGCGAATCAGTAATAATACTATCCATACTACACTACCTCCGTGACTAAATAGTTTAAATTTTAATGAACACTCAATCCTAATATTTCGCTTTAATATAAAATTATTTGTTGGTTGCCCAAATTGGGCACGCAACATTTAACTACATTAAAGCTTGTATCACTAATGTTGCTACTGTAATAACAAACAACCATCCAACTGTATAAACAAACAGGTTGTACGCTTCAGTTTTTTTACCATTTAAATACCACATTAGTGGTTTTCCTAGAATAAGCCCCCCTACAACTGCGGCCGACAACACAAACAACAACAAAAACGCCACTGGACCCCAAAAGGTATCCATTTTGCCAAAGAATCTGCCGCCATTTTGCATTACATATGCCACCACCACAATATAGATAGTGGTTAAGACTGAACGCAACAAGCTGATTTTAACTAATTCGCCCTTCTTCATACTTTAAGCTTTAATAACTCTTCTTTCACTACCATTCTATCATCCCAAGCGATTCTTTGTTTCCCAACAATCATCGACTGCTCTGCCCCCTTGCCAGTGATTAACACTACATCACCTGAACTTGCAAGTGTTAGTGCTTTGCTAATACCTTCTCGTCTATCTTCAATTACAAATAAATTTTCATTTCGTACTTTTCCTGCTTGCTCTGCCGCTAATGCAATATCCTCTAAAATCTCATTCGGATCATCATCGTATGGATCTACATTACTCACCACCACGTAATCTGCCCTTTTACCTGTTAGCTCTCCCATCACTGGTCGCTTAGCTCTGTCTCTACCACCACCTTCGGCCCCTAGAAGAATAACTACTTTATTATCCTCGTCTTTTATTTTGTTGGCAGTTTCTAAAACATTGGTAATGCTTTCTTTCTCATGCGCATAATCTACGATTACCATAAAATCCTGACCAGCATCGATTCTTTCCATTCTGCCAGGAATTACTCGTAATTGCTCTAAACCATCAGCGATTAACTCATTATTTATCCCAGCTAAATGTCCCACAATGATAGCTGGCAAAGCGTTGTATATATTAAATCGACCAGGAATGTTTAGTTCAAACTCATGTCCCCCGGCTTTGAATTCAATCTCGTTTTTCTCTTTCACAATATCTGTCGCCCTATAATCTCCGCCTGACTTAAGGCCGAATATAATTTTCTTATCGGCTGGAAATTGTAAAAAATAATCGGCATACTCATTGTCTTTGTTGGCAATAATCACCTTTTCAACTTTTTTACCATCTAAAATTTTTCGATGTGAAGTTAGAGCTTTAAACATTTTCCCCTTTGCTTCCTTATATCTCGCAAAACTACCACCGTGTGATTCCAAATGTTCTGGCGATAAATTCATAAAAACTGCAAAATCGTAGTACACTCCAATGTGTCGATATTGTTTAAGACCTTCCGAAGTTGTTTCAACTAAACAATATTTACATCCGGCTTTCACCATTTCGGAAAGTAATTTTTGAATTGTAAATCTGCCAGGCATTGTCATGTGATATTTATTAAGCACTTCCCTTTCTCCAATCCGAATATTTGCTGTGCTAATAATCCCAGTTTTATATCCACCGTTAGTTAAAACTGACCAAATAAAATTAATAGCTGAGGTTTTGCCTTTAGTGCCAGTTACTCCAATGACAATCATCTTCCTAGAAGGAAGCCTGTAAACCAAGGATGCTAAAACTGCCACTATATAATGATAGGCCAGCACTGCTCCCTCAGGCACTAACTTTTTAATTAGTCTTTTCATTCGTTAAGCTCTTGTATTACTAAGTTCTTGATATCTAAAGGCAGAATCGGCATATCCCTCATCTCTGATATTAACACTTGTATAGGCTCATGTGTGCCTTCGTAATGGCTATCTGATTGAAACTCTGGCCCATGGCCTGTACCCAAAACCCCGGATTTAGTCGTACAAACAACAAAGTGTTCTAGCTGTTTAGGCCGGTATCTGGCATTAATTCTTTGTGTCAGTATTTTATCGACCAATACATCCACACCTAACTCCTCCATCATCTCTCTTTTAAGGGCAACTTCTATGTCTTCACCCTCTTCCACCCCACCACCTGGGAAAACATAAAAAACATGATCACCCTTTACTCGCTTGAGCAGGGTGATTTTGTCTCCATCAATTACTATCCCCCGTACCCTCTCTTTCATATCACCTATTATACTTCAAACGATTTAGCAGTATAATAACTAACTGTCCTTTAAAAAAACTAAAAACACCGGAGGCCAAACTAATGAGTAAGCACGGAAGAATTAAACTCATCACTGGTACCACCCATCCTGAGCTAGCTAAGAGAGTAGCCAAAGAACTGGGCGTCCGACTTGTAAAAACCGACATCGGATTTTTTGACGACGGAGAACTTTTTGCTAGAGTAAATGGCAATGTACGTGAAAGCGATCTATTTTTTATAGGTAGCCTTCATGCTCATCATGGGGCTAACTCTATATTAGAAACGGGACTGCTGCTTGATTGTATAAGTAACTCTGCAGAAAGAATTACAGGTATGTTCACTTGGATTGGCTATGCGAAACAAGACCGCGCTAAACCACGCGAAGCTCTCTCTTTCCGCGTACTTGCTAAAATTATTAATACCTATGGTTTTGATCAAATCGTCTTCTTCGATCTTCATAATCTGACATCTGCAGGTATGTTTGATGTGCGCAATTTCCATATTTATTTTATGAGACTGCTAATCGAAGAGTTTAATCGACGCAAGCTAACCAATGTAGTAATTGGCAGCCCAGATGAAGGCTCTACCAAAAGAGCCCGCACCATTGCCCTCTTAACTAATCAATCAGAAATATGCATTGTCTCAAAAGCTCATGATCCAGAAACTAAAGAAGTGGATTTTTCTAAAAGCCTAATGTCCAGCAACAGTAAAGGCATCTCGGGCAAAAATATATGGATATGGGACGACATGATTCAATCAGGTAGAACAATAATGGCAGCTGTTAGAATCATCAAGCAAGCTGGTGCCAATAAAATTACTGTCGCAGCAGTTCATCCAGATTTCACACCCGGCGCGTTAGAGCTAATTGCTGATTCTCCGGTTGACGAAGTAATCGTGGTAGACACTATACCTCATACAAATCAAGCCGAGTGGCCATCGAAGATCACGGTTATTGACCCCGCTCCATTTATTGCTGACTGCATCAAACTAATACATACAGGGGGAAGATTAAGCCCTCTATTTCTTCAATACTAGACCTATTGTCCATAGCTAAAACTCTCCCACAGGAGAGTTTTCTTTTACCCCTATTTACATCTCTTCAAAAACACACTGTTCATTCAGCCACCGTCCATTCACACTTTCGCAATTCTTCTGGCTATCCTGTGGATGATGTTGTGGCAAAGATGAATAGAAAACACCTAGACTAATGCCACCCAAGATAACAACGGCCAAAAATATGAATATTAGTAGCAAATAATTTTGTGTACGTTGTTTCTTCATAGCTTCTTCTTTGCTGTCTATTTTTTATAAATCTCGCA
Source organism: Patescibacteria group bacterium (assembly GCA_018817805.1). Taxonomy (GTDB): domain Bacteria; phylum Patescibacteriota; class Kazan-3B-28; order Kazan-3B-28; family UBA10110; genus JAHITC01. The sequence goes on along the minus strand of JAHITC010000041.1, from coordinate 27,148 downwards.
AATGCTTCCAAATGGCATACATTGCATAAGTATCTAAACTACAATACTTCTTTAGGTCAGATACAATTTTTTGTTTCTCTTCTTCGTCTGCCTTGTTAGTAGCAATTCTATTCCATCGCTGAGAAGCCGTACCCCCTTCTTTAATATCCAACTCTACATAACTAAGCTCTGGCACCAACGTGGGTAAAACATTTTTAATTGAAGTTTTACCTTTAAACCCAGGATGCACATACAATTGAGCTTTGAAAATATCCATCAAGTCATAAATGCGACTGTTAACATCTGCCATAAAATCAGACGCAATTGGCAAACGTTTAGCCAGTTGCTTGTTAATGCCCTGCTCAAACACTTTATTCCAAACCAAAATACTACCCTTCGGCCCAATGTCTCGTCTTAAAGCAGCAAACAATTTAGGGCTAGGGTCGCCTATGCCTTCATACAAAAAATCTTTATGAACTGGCTCACTATCAGGCGACTCCAAAATGTGAAGAGAATATTGGAAAGGAATTTGTTTGTACGGCGAGTAACCATCAAACCTAGGCACAGCACAAGGATAAGTTTCATAATCCAGAAAATAAATCGGATAAACTAGATTAGATAGCTCATCTATAATACTGCTTGTATTAATCATGGGGCGACCAATGTTATATACATCTACCTGGTTTCTCTGAACATCGGTTAAACTAAAATCCACTGGAATATCTGTTAACGTATATACACCCGAATCGATTAGCTCGATGAGCTTCTTTTTACTTGCCCCAATCCGTGAAATATCATGCACGCTATATTCCGGAATTTGAGTATTGATATGCCTAAACATACTGCAGTGATTAGAGCGACCTTTATAAACACAGTCGCAAGTACCATATGGCTCTGCTTCTGTCGAAAGATATGCTAGCGCTTGTTCCATCTCTAGTTTTACTATCGGTAGTATCTCCAATACCTGCTCGGTAACATCTTCAATAACAAATAATTGAGGTAACACCAGCTCACCTGCGCGAATATATTTGTCATTAAGGTGAATAACATTAATTCTTGATACTGTAAGCCCGTAGCCTTGGAGTAGATTTACCTGAAAGGCAAGATCTGGCAAATGATCTTTAATTTTAGTTGCATTAGTAGCTTTAATTTCACTAATGACATATGTCCCAGTAATACTATCTTTTTGCAGCACATCCACTGCAGCAAAAAAACCATCTTTCGAAAAAACCGCCTGAAATAGCGTGAAGTCACCTTCTTTCAGCCAGTCCTTTGTTTCTTGCAAACCTGCCTCTCCTCTATCCTTCAACAATACGCCATCTGGAAAAAGCTTACGTGCTTCTAGCTCTACCTCATTACCGGTTTCAATAAGAGCTTTGGCAAATTCTGATATTTCATTACTAAAATATAACTCCGGTTTATGCACCTTAAACCAAGCGTCTTTATGACACTCACGATAAACCATGTAGTCCGTCTTCGAAATGCCAAATTTCATACCCCAATTATACCTTGGGTTGATATAGCCCCAAGCTTAATCCTAACTGGCGGAGAGAAAGGGATTCGAACCCTTGGTGCCCTTTCGAGCACACGGACTTTCCAGGTCCGCCAATTAAACCACTCTTGCATCTCTCCATGCCTTACTTTCTAAATATAAACGATCAGTTTTGTCGCTTTGGTTCCCTCTTATAGTAAGCCATTCTAGATACTTTTCAGAAATCCGGGGGTTAGATGAACCAAAAATGTCTAGATAAGACGTCACACTCTTGACACTATATAAATATATTCTTCTGCCCTCATCAGTAATATGTGGTTCAATCCCAAATTCTTTCAAAATTCTAGCCACAGAAAGAATGAGTTTCTTGGAACTATTTGTAAAACAAAAACCAATATTAGCATGAAATATGCCATTTACAACATGTTTATGGATAAACAGACAGCCATCAGTGTCGACTAGTCCTCGCACGAATGACTTTTGATACTCTTGGTTACTATTGATCCAGTCGGGAATATCGATTTGCTGAATAACTTTATTACCTCTAACTGCACCTTTATCGACTAAGAAGTCTACCAGATTACTTCCAGAGCAAACAAGCACTAGAGCATTCATGTTAGGTCTTTTCCTAATATATACATCGATCTTAAATAGTTTTCTTAAAAGTTCATCAACATATCTAGAGTATTTTATATCAGCATCTGAATTGAGAGTAATTACAAGTTGCCAATCGTTATTTATTCCCCCATCACCAAACACGATACCTAATAACTCTGCTGATTCTTTTGAATCCTCAGGAAAGTGAACAATTTTTCTGTGACTCTTCTCGGGATATTTCAATAATGAATAATCCATGCTTTAATGTTTACTCAATGAATTCAAATCGGGGGATCTCTTTGCCATCAACGCTTACTTTATCGTAAAACATAGTTTTTGGTCTTGCCCACATTTCCCCGTCAGATAATGAACAATAAATGACTAGTTCCTCCAAATTCTCGCTGTGTCTGGCCGTTCCGATAACCTTATAAGACACGCCCTTAAAATGTCGAAACTTTCCTGCTTTGAGTTGTGTCTTCTCATCTGTTTGTAACATACTCAAATTATAACAGAGCGAAGAAAGTTCTTGACCTACAAGCGATTATCATATATTTTGTAGATCTGTCCGATTTTCTGATCTTTAACAAACTAAGGAGGGCATTGAAACATGTCCAAGCCAAACAACAACAGTAAGAAGAGGATAAAACCATTCCACAAAAAAAATCCTTTTCGATCTGCGAAAAGCAAAGAATGCTCCAAAGTGTGTCGCTGAACTTAACAAACTACAGCAAATAGAGAGGTTAATTGCTAACACACCTATCGGAGAAGAACACCATAAAAAGATCTGAGACGCATACACTGAAACTCATGATGATCTAATTTTAAGAGCCAACAGAGCTCTCAAAAAAGAACGTCAGATTGTACAAGCAGTTGAGGATCTAAAAACTCCACAGGTCGCCCAACTCTTGGGTGTTTGTTAACAAGAGTGCTGTTTTTTGTCAGAAACTCTTTTGCCCCCGATTGTCGGGGGCTTTCTTTATGTTAGAAGAATATTCTTGACTGATAAAGGGTTGTTACGGTAGACTAGTTAGAAGTTTATGGACATTTCAAAGAAGGAAGGTGAAATTATGCTTCAGAATCTTTTTGCAAAGCCGCACATTCACATACTAAGGAGACTGAAAGCGCTTGCTGAAAAAGACCTTCAACCAAGAGATCTCGACATGTTTGTCGAGGTAGAAAGCCAACTACTAAAGACACGTATTCCAGACGAACACGCTGAGATTAGACTTGCCTATTTAGCTGCGCACGCAGCCTTGTTCCATCTGGATATTGGCACGGCTAATTTAGCCATTGGTGGCACAGATTACAAAATGTGCCACATCGAGGAGTCGATGAACCATATTAACAAACAGATGGCTAAGGCCAAGGCCACAAAAGTAGCCTAACCCCCGTAGACATTAACGATAGACCCCACGTATGAGGTCTTTTTTCTTTATAAACGCCCCAGCCTTAGCCAGGGATCCTTGACCAGAAGGGCGAAATAACCTATACTTACATTACTTTATTGCTAACCCCTTTTCTCCCGGACAACCCGGGGAAACTCCATAGGGAAGGAAGATTTGGATTATGTCTCCAGAAATCACAAACCATACTTACGAAATGACTCTCTTGTTCCGTCCAGATTTGTCGGAACTCGATTTGCAAAAAGCTATTGATAAGCTGAAGGCTTCGCTTATTAGCAAAAAGGGTGAAATTATGAGAGAAAGCTCTTGGGGCAAGAAACAACTAGCTTACCCCATCAAAAAAGAAGGGTTTGGCTTTTACCATACAATTATTTCAACTGTACCAGGAGATTCTATCGAGACCTTAATGAGAGAACTGCACCTTTCTCCAGACCTTATGCGATATATGATCATTTCTTTAGAGAAAGAAGGCGTGACCATCGATCAGTTATTTACTCCAGCCAAAGAAGATGCCTACGCTTCAGTTGTTATGGCAGAGAAAATGGCACCTAAGTCTAAGCCAAAAGCAGTTGCAGCCGTAACTGCAACCAAGCCAAAAGCAAAACCAGCCACTAAGGTTGCCAAAGAAGAGTTGGACGAGAAGATTGAAGAATTACTCACTAAAGAAATCAAATAATTTAACTAATCTAACCATGCGTGATCTCAACAAAACAATGCTTATCGGTAATTTAACCCGCGACCCAGAAGTCCGTACTATTCCTTCTGGTCAAAGTGTAGCTTCGTTTGCTATTGCTACAAACCGTAGTTGGAATGACAACGCTGGGCAAGTTCAAAAAGCTGTCGAATTTACCGATATAGTAGCTTGGGGTAAATTAGCCGAAATTGCAGGTCAAATTTTAAAGAAAGGTCGTCGTACTTACATCGAAGGTCGTTTGCAAACCCGCAACTGGGAAGGCCAAGATGGAATTAAGAGATACAAGACAGAAGTTATCGCTAGCGACATAATCGCCTTAGACAGCAGACCTGCTAGTGTAGGCTTCGAGTCGTCCGAAACACCTAACCAAAATTATGCATCGGCACCAATGTCTAGCGAGAATCAGGCCGTTAAGCAAGAGGTTGGCGTGGGAGCCGCTGCCCCCGCATCTTCTGCCCCAAGTACCGATAGTGAAATAGATATAGAAGATATTCCATTTTAAATATTATGAATCCAAGAACTTTCAAGAAAAAATCAGCCGCTAAGAAAAACTTCCCTCGCTATGCTATTCCAGTACAAAAGCTTTGCTATTTTTGCATGGAACAAGTTGATTACATCGACTACAAGAACTCTAAGCTGATGCAAAAGTATCTTTCACGATATATGAAAATAGAGCCAAGACGTCGTAGTGGTACTTGCGCAAAACATCAACGATCGGTAGCCAACGCTTTAAAGCGAGCTCGTCACATGGCGTTACTCCCCTTCACTATTAGATAAAATGCTCGATCTTAACCAAGTTAAAACTGGGACAATTCTAGACTTGGATGGGGCCCCTTTTGAAGTAGTTAAATACCAGCACGCTAAACTTGGACGTGGTGGTGCAATTTTGCGCACCACATTAAAAAACCTTCTAACAGGTGCCAATATCGAAAAAACTTTTCGTGGGGACGCCAAATTCGAATTGGCTGATATTCGTCGTGGCAAAGTCCAGTTTCTCTATCGTGAAGGTAACAACTTTTTATTCATGGATAGCGCTACTTTCGACCAATTCCCTATTGGAAAAGAAATACTAGGCGGACAAACCAACTTCCTAACCGAGGGACTGGAAGTAGAAGTGGTTTACTTCCGAGACCTACCTATTAATATTAACCTGCCGATGAAAATGAAGTTTAAGGTCGTCGACGCCGAACCGGCAGTAAAAGGCGATACAATCACTAACCCGTCAAAAAATGCCAAAATCGAAACCGGTATGGCCATAAAAGTACCTATGTTTATTAATAACAATGACTTTATTCTAGTAGATACCCGCGACGGTACCTACATCGAACGCGTCAATAAATAACAAAGACATGTCTTTATCTATTGGAATTGTTGGACTACCAAATGTTGGTAAATCCACCTTATTTAATGCCCTGCTTGGTAAAGCTCAAGCGACCGCCAGCAATTTTCCCTTTTGCACCATCGACCCTAATGTCGGAATTGTCCCAGTGCCAGACGATCGCCTAGCAGTTTTAGCCAAACTGGAAAACTCCGCTAAGATTGTACCAACTACTATTGAATTTGTAGATATTGCTGGACTTGTAAAAGGTGCGAATGAAGGCGAAGGGTTGGGTAACAAATTTTTAGCCCACATTCGAGAAGTCGATGCCATTATTGAAGTAGTACGTTTTTTTGTAGATAAAAATGTAATTCATGTAGCTGGCGATATCAACCCCAAGTCAGATAGCGAAACTATTAACACTGAACTAGTTCTGGCAGACCTGCAAACTATTGAGAAAAGGATTAGCCGAGAAGAAAAAGAAGCCAAGACCAACCCTAAACTTAAACCAAAAATTGATTTCTATCGTCGCTTGCAACAACACCTCGATCAAGGACTCAGCGCACGCGCCCTTCATACAGAAAACGAAGAGAAAATATGGCTTAAAGAGTCTCAACTCCTCTCTGCCAAACCAATTTTATACATCGCTAATGTCGATTACCAGCAATTAAATGACCCAACGATTCTAGCTCCATTAAAAGATGTGTTACAAACAGACGAAGCTAACATTATTATGGTCAACGCTAAAGCTGAAGCAGAGTTAATAGACCTTCCGCCGTCTGAACAAATAGAATACTTAACAGAGCTAGGGCTTAATGAGCCAGGGCTTAATAAGGTTATTAAAGCAGGATATAAACTGCTTAACTTAATCACCTTCTTAACAGCGGGCCCAATCGAAACTAGAGCGTGGACAATCTCTGTCGGCACTAAAGCCCCACAGGCTGCGGGAGTTATTCATACTGACTTTGAAAGAGGATTTATTAAGGCTGAAATAGTTAGATATGAAGATTTTGTATCTGCCGGCTCAACTAAAAAAGCTACCGAACTAGGCAAAGTGCGCCAAGAAGGCAAAGAATATGTCATGCAAGATGGTGATGTTGTCTATTTTAAGTTCAACGTTTAACGCAACATTGGGTTTATAGACACTTTTCTTTTCTTCTTTTTGGGATCATCTTCGCTAAAATATTCTTTAAGGAGTAGTCCAAATAACAAGATGATTATTAGCCAAATTAAATAACAGATCCAATTCTGTTCAAATTTATCTGTATAAAATTTGCTTTCAGGAACAAAAATATGAGATGGTTTAGGCTTGGCGATTCCACCGGTGGATGGTGGCCTAATAAATGGTTTCATTAAATCGAGAATAGGCTTAACAATAATATCTATTATTGGCTCAATTTCTTCTTCCTCCTCGTCTTCCTCCTCTTCGTAAACAATAATTTTAACATTATATTTCGCATAACCACCACAACCATTAGTGATCGTTAAATTATAGCTACCTGGCGGAAAACCAGCCGGCACTATAGCTTCCATTTCTTTATTCGAAATGTAATCGTGGTCAAGTAGCTCACCACCTAAAAAGACCTTTTCGTCACCATACTCAAAGAAACCCTTAATAGTTAGCAATACTTCTTGTGTATTGGCAAAAGTTTGTGGTGTTACCTCATTAATAACTGGGTTGTTACATTCTACCTCATGGGTTATAACCTTAACCTCGTATTCATCATAATTACCACAATAGTTCATAACTCTTAGGACATAATCTCCCACTGGAAAACCAGCTGGCACAATAGCATTAACCTCTTCATCTGAAATATACTCTGAGAACAGCAATTCATCGTCTAAATAAACTTGTACGTCACCAAATGAAAAATACCCTGTAATAATAAGGGTTACATCTTCGTCGCTAGAAAAAATATTAGGCGTTACGTTGTCTATCGTTACTACAGGACAATTAGGACGCCCCCCTCCACCTTTATAAATCTCAAACACCGCATTACTAGAATCATCTACTGCCAAGTCGTCGGCGTTACTAACACGAACTAGGGCAGTAGTGGTAACCGGCTCAGTTACCGGCCAACCATAGACACCATCATTAGAAGTAGACGCGACAATTGTTTCCCAAGCCCCACCAGTAGACCGCTGTAGTTCGATTTTGACGTTAATAATAGAACTATCTGGATCACAGGTGGTCCAAGTAATATTTTGGCCTTCACCAACTTTCCATCTCTCGCCACCATTTGGGATAATAACAGTAATATTATCATCAGCTGGGCAGATGGTAAAAGATAGGTTGGTTTGAGCGCTAGTTTGAGCTTGAACAAAAAACATACTTATCGCCACAATTGAAAGCGCTAACAGTGCCATGAGCTCTTCTTCAAATAACCGTAACGTTGCTCGTTTTAATTTTTGTATTGGTTTTATCATAATAAGATAGCAATCTCTTAATTATACCACAAACCAGCCCTTTCGTCAAGGCATAGCTGCTACCTTCCCTAATAGTTAGCTCTCTTGATGCTCAAGGACCTTATTCTCTTGAGGTACAGCAAAGATCATCTTGCCAGCAATTGTTTGGAAGATACGCGTAACAGATACTTCAACTTCTTTGCCAATTAAGCGATGTCCTCCCTCCACCACTACCATCGTGCCGTCGTCTAGATACCCTACTCCTTGGTCTCTATCTTTACCGCCCTGTACTAATTTAATGTTTAAAGTCTCACCAGGTAAAACCACAGGCCGCAGAGCATTATTAAGCTCATTAACATTTAAAACAACTATATTCTGAATCTGAGCTACCCGATTAAGATTGTAATCAACCGTCATTAACTTAGCTTTAAGCTTTTTAGCTAATTTAATTATCTTAGCATCTACATCAACTTCAGATGGAAAATCACTATCTAAGATTTTTACTGTCACGCCTCGTTCTTTCTTTAGCTCACTCAAAACATCGAGCCCCCTTCTGCCACGGCTACGACGTAAGTCATTGGCACTATCAGCAATGCCCTGTAATTCTTTTAATATAAACTTGGGAACTACCAGTTGCTCGTTTATAAACCCAAGTCGCACGATTTCTAAAATTCGACCATCGATAATGGAAGATGTGTCGATAATAATTTCATTAGCACCGCTTGAACCAACTGTCGGAATAACTTCTCGCCAATCTTTTTTTAGCGCTGTATTTAACAAAGAGGTAAAAAAGGTTGTAACCGATTTAGTAGCAGCATCTCGTTTGTTATAGAAATAAGTGGTAATAACTGCCACGGTAAAAATGTTTACAGCCAGCGGAAGCCATTGGCCGAATGGATAGCTTAATCTCGCTAGCGGTAAAGAAAGCAGAGCCCCAATCGAAAGCCCTACTACAACACCTAGAATAGTTACTACAAAATCTGACGTTTTGATTTCTAGCGACTTGCGTGCTAAGAAAAAATACGCCAGTAATAAGGCAACTAAAATTACACCAAAAATTTGCCAAAATGACATTGTGATAAAAAATAAATAATAAGATAAATCCCTATGCTAATTTGTTAAGTAGCACTATTTTCGAGCTGGTTTTGCCTCGTCAGCACTGTGCAAAAATATCTTGCTTCCCTGTTTCTCAATTTTGACTATTGAATTCTTACTAAATCTACCCTTTAGAATTCCTTCTGCAAGAGAGTCTTCTATGGCATTCTGAATTACTCTTCTTACTGGTCTAGCTCCACTTTCTGGGTCAAATCCCTGTTCAGCTATTAAATCTCTAGCCCCAGAACTAATTTCTAAATTAATTTTTTGCTTAGCTAATCTTTGCGATAGTTGCTTTAGTTGTAAATCTACAATTTGGCGAATGTCTTCTTTAATAAGAGGTCTAAAGACAATAATCTTATCGATCCGATTAATAAACTCTGGCCGAAAACTCTTTTTCAAACCATCCAATACTTTTTCTTTCGAAGCTTCGTAGGCATCCTCGTCTTTTTTATCACTAGCGGAAAAACCTAGCTTAGCCTGCTTGTTCATTAAACCAGTACCAATATTAGAAGTTAGAATTACTACTGTATTCTTGAATGAAACTTTTTTACCTTTAGCGTCAGTTAAAAAACCATCCTCTAATATTTGGAGCAAGATATTCATTACATCTGGATGTGCTTTTTCGACTTCATCAAGCAACACCACAGCATATGGTTTTCTACGAATCGATTCGGTAAGTTTGCCACCTTCTTCATACCCAACGTATCCAGCAGGAGCACCCACTAATCGAGAAACATTGTGCTTCTCCATAAACTCACTCATATCAATTCGCACCAAAGCATCTCTGTCTTGGAAAACTTCTTCAGCTAAAACCTTAGCTAACTCAGTTTTGCCAACGCCAGTAGGTCCCAAGAACATAAACGAACCCATTGGTCGATCAGGATTTCCAATTTGAACTCTTGATCTTTGAATTGAAGATGTAATCGCTTCAATAGCTTCGTTCTGACCAATAATTCTTGTCTGTAACGCCTTTTTAAGATTATTTAAATTCTTAATTTCTTCGCTAGCCAACTCTCCGACAGGGATATTCGTCCAGAGCGAAACAATCTTTGCAATTTCTGGCACTGTTACTTTTGGCCAAGTAGCTCTATCCCCACTGCTATCTTCTTTTTGAACAGCTTCTATTTTTTTCTTTAGCTTCAATTCTTGAGCTCTAATTTTTGCAGCCTCTTCATAATTCTGTTTCTCAACAGCTAGCTCTTTTTTGCGAACTAGTTTCTCCAACTGTCCACGCTCATCAGCAACTTTAGGCTGAGCTAACCCTGCCATAATCCGTACTGCTGATGCTGCCTCATCAATAAGGTCAATCGCTTTGTCAGGCAAGAAACGATCATTAATATATCGTACTGATAAATTAACTGCTGCTTCGATAGCTTCTGTTAGAATAACAACCTTATGATATTCTTCGTATTTCTTTTTAATACCCATTAGGATTCCGACAGTTTCTTCTGCAGTGGGTTCTTTCACTGTAATAGATTGAAAGCGTCTTTCGAGCGCCGCATCTTTTTCGATATGCTTGCGATACTCATCAGTAGTAGTCGCTCCAATTAATTGCAGATCTCCCCTGGCTAAAGCTGGTTTTAAAATATTAGCAGCATCTAAACTACCTTCGGCACTACCAGCCCCAACGAGAGTATGTAGTTCATCGATAAATAATACTACGTCTTTTGCTTTTGTTACCTCTGCTACTACTTGGTTAATACGTTCTTCAAACTCTCCACGATATTTAGTACCAGCCACCATAACCGAAGGACTTAAAACCATAATCCTCTTATCCATTAAGTTGGGTGGCACATCTTTTGCTACCACCTTCATAGCTAACCCTTCAACGATAGCTGTTTTACCTATGCCTGGCTCGCCAATTAATACAGGATTATTCTTGGTTCTACGATTAAGAATTTGTATCATTCTCTGAATTTCTTTATCACGACCAACGATTGGGTCAATCTTCCCTTCTTTAGCCAAAGCAGTTAAATCTATACTGTAACTGTCTAAAATAGGAGTGGTTGATTTATTGGCCGCCTTGGCTCGACCCGTCTGTCCTCCTGCAGTTCCTGCACCTTCATCGGTGCTAGCTTTGATAATATCTAAAGTTATTTTGGCAATCTCACTAGTGTCGATGCCCAGCTCTCTAATAATGCGCGCAGCATCACCTGCTTGATCTTGCACCATTGCCATCAAAAGATGCTCCGTACCAATATAATAACTACCATATTGGGCGGCAATTAAAACTGCTGTTTCGACTAATCTTCTAGCGCCAACAGTTAACCCAATTTTTCCTCCGCCATCTTTCTTCCGCGACAGGCTAACAATAATATCAGCTTTTTCAGAGCTTACCCCTAGACTGCCTAAGATCTCGTAAGCCGATCCGCTTTTAACGTTTAACATCGCTAGTAGCAAATGCTCGGTGCCCAAATGAGCTGCACTTAATTCACGAGCAACCTTTTGCGCGTTAGTCAGTACTTTTTTAGCGTTGGTAGTAAATTTGTCTAAATAATTGTAGCCGTTCATGAAATTAATTTAATTTTCTGGCGGCGTCTCGGGCTTATCTTCCTCTACTACATTATCCCCCGATTCCGACTTAGTTTCTATGCTCGGATCCGCACTGGTTTTAGTTGGCTCCACCTCAGGTGTGACTACCTCTTTATCAGTTGGTTCAGCTCTATTAGTTTTCTTATTCTCTTCTGGGCTAGTTTCAGCTGTCTCTGCTTCGACGACATCAACAGACTCTTCATTAGGATTGGCTTCGACAGGTGGCATACCTTCTTTGTCTACTTCAATCTGCCAACCAGTCAATTTGCTAGCTAAGCGAACATTTTGACCAGCCCTACCGATAGCTAGTGAAAGTTGATCGTTGGCAACTTTAATTTTAGCAACCCGATTTCCACTATCTAGCTCGACTTCATCGACCTTGGCTGGAGCTAGCGCATTAATAATAAACTGTTGAGGATCTTCATCCCAAAGCACAATATCAATTTTTTCTTCGCCAATTTCTGCCATTACTGCTTGCACTCTTACCCCGCGCCGACCAACCAAAGAACCTACCGGATCAATCGATTTCTGATTAGAGATTACCGCTACTTTCGAGCGAACACCGGCTTCCCTAGCAATAGCTTTAATCTCTACACTCCCAGATGTAATCTCTGGCACTTCCATTTCAAACAATTTACGAATCATCTCTGGATGAGCTCGCGATACAATTACCTGCGGGTCTTTGCCACTCGACTGAGCTTCTAATACAAAAACTTTAAACCTTTGACCCGAATAATATCTATCGGACTTAGATTGTTCAGAGGGAAACAAGATACCAGAGGTTTTACCAATATCTATCATTACCACCTCACCTTCTATCCGTTGAACAGTCCCTGGGATTAACTGGCCCTCCTTCTCTTTATATTCCTTAAATACAATGTCTCTCTCAGCCTCCCGTAAACGTTGTAAAATCACCTGTTTAGCTGTTTGGGCTGCCACTCTGCCATATTCAGCAGGCGGAAAAACTTCTTCCATAATTTCACCGTCAATCTTGGCTTTTTTATCAATTTTCTTGGCATCTTTAAGAGAAATCTCTTTAATCGGGTCTTCAACTGTTTCAACTACTTGATGTACCACAAAAACACGAGTTTTCTCGGTTTCTGGATCAATTTTAGCCACAATAATCTGCTCTTTTTGGCCAAAATCCTTCCGATAAGCTGCTGCTAAAGCCGCTTCTACCACCTCTAGGATTACTTCCTTAGAAATGCCTTTTTCTTCTGCAATCTGTGAGATTGCTGACATAAATTGTGATGTATCCATATTTCCTTACCTTTTTAAAAAAGTGGGTAAACCCACTTTTCTAATTAGATTATACGCCAATGTGGGTTACTGCGTCAATTGCCATTTTAGAGGATATTTCTAAATTAGCCTGCTTCGCACAGTGTGCCTGGATGGGCTTAAAACTTCTGCGATGCCACTCACAAACACCTTGCTCAACAATTCTTCCTTGATGAAAAGCAGTGCCATATCCTTTATTTGTACAAAAACCATAACGCGGATCTCGTTTATCAATATCTTCCATCATTCTATCTCTGGCTACCTTGGCTACAATTGAAGCTGCCGCAATAGAAACCGACTTTCTGTCCCCGTCAATGATCCCCCAAGATGAAACTCCTGAAAAACCTACTTTAAACCCATCAACTAAAACAAAGTTTGGCTTAATAGTTAGATTATCAACAGCTCTGCGCATCGCCAAATAGCTTGCCTGGCCAACTCCCATCATATCCAGCTCTTCGTTTTCGACAATGCCAACTCCAATATCTAAAGCTACCTCATAAATCTTAAGGAGAATTTCTTCTCTTTGGTTGGAAGTTAAAAGCTTAGAATCGTTAATCCCATAATAACGACTAATCAATGGCAAAATTACCGCAGCCGCTACTACAGGTCCCGCCCATGCCCCTCTGCCCGCCTCATCAACTCCAGCCACCAACAAATATCCCTCTCGGCGGAGTTCTTTTTCTAACTTAAGATTGGGCTTTGGAATCGTCTTTTTCACTTTCTTGATCACCCTCCTTCACTGTATCATCATCTGATTGATTCACAACTTCTGCTTTTACTTCATCTACCTTATCTTGTTCTGCTTCTTCACTAGCTCCAGTCACCTGCTCGTCTTCTTTCTGAGCAGCAGCTTGAATTGCCTCTTCTATATGTTCTTCAGTAGCTTCTTCTGAGTCAGTTTTAGCCACCAACTCCCAAAGCGTCTTATCTATCTTCTTTTCTTTCATCTTAAGGGCTTTTCCAGACAAATTACGCAGATAATAAAGCTTGGCTCGATTAACCTTCGAACCCTTCTTAAATTCAATTTTAGTAATTAACGGCGACTGCAACTGATATGTCCGTTCTACCCCTACTCCAGAGGCAATCTTACGCACCGTAAAAGTAGCATTAGGACCAACTTTACCATGAGTTTTAATAATGATGCCTTCGAATACCTGGATTCTTTCCTTAACACCTTCTTTAATTTTTTGGTGAACACGAACCACATCTCCTGGATGTACCTCTGGTAAATTGCTCTTCTTAGTTTTAGCTAAAGTGTCTATCATAATTCCTCTGAAATCTTACCTTGATATGATAACAAAAACCTGCCCTAGAAGCAAGAATCTTATATTTCAAAAGAAAGCGACCCTAAAAGGGCCGCTGGTAGTCTGCTGCTAGATTTTATCCAAATAAAGGTCGTGTGTTCTCCGACAAAACAGGAGGTGGTTGCTTCTCTGGTAGTTCTTCCAAAAACTCCAGAATTTTACCCCTAAAACCTTTTACAGGTACAAACCTCACCTTTGATCCCGACTTTTGCACCTCTACTAAGCGTGGCAGTTTTTCCTTCAGAAATGTTGTAACTTCCTCGGGATATTCAGAACCATTACATAGTTCCGAATACTTCGCCAACAACTTCCCTGTCTCCTCGCTTGATAGAGTAAAACGACCAGTAAACAAATGGTCTTGTTCAGCCCCATTACTATTGCACGCTTTAATTGCCTTATGAATCAGACGATGGACCTTATGAGAATTTTTACTCACTTCTCTCTCCTTGCAGAAAAAATTGGTTTAGTAATGTACAGCACAATCATCATAAAGCAAAAAGCTGCTATTAGTAAAGAAAAACTGGCCGATTAATCGGCGAGCACGTTTATATCTAACTCTGAAGCATTTGAGACAACTTCGCTTAAAACTGTCTCAAAAGTTGCACTCTCCCCAGAATTCATCAAGAAATAATCAAATCGGTAAATGCTTGGAGACTGGCCAATTTCCCTATCTACTAGATAAATTTGAAGATAATCTTTGTCTAACAACACCGACTCAAATCTAAGCGCTTGGTTGGTTTCAATAAGGATCTGTTTGTTAAACATATTCCCATCGATAGTTATGCCCCCACTCTGATCAGTAACTCTTGTCTCGATAGAATAGCGCCCTTTAAGTGCACCTGAAATGAAATGTGCACGTTGGCCAACCAGGTTATTGCTACTGTCCCACTCGCTTTGAGTGGATATAATCCCCCCTAGATAACCTCTCACGATATGTGGCACACCACTATCACGAATTATTGGCTGAAGTTTTGTAATATCTCTTGCCTTTCTCCATCTCGGACTAACACAATAAATATCTATTTTGCCTTCCTGATTACGGTGAGTAAAATAAACTTTACCAGTTAACCACTCTGCTACCCAAATCGGCGGAGATGCAAGATTAACTCCTTTCACAATCACGCGTGATTTATCCGATTTTAGATTATGCACCACCAGCCCGTTTCCGCTTTGATAAGTAAGCCACCCACCATTAGGTGAAAAACTAGAGCTTCTACTCTGGTTGTCATTGGTAATAGTGCAGAATCTTTTTTCATCGAAAAGAAAAATATTACTGTTGTCTTTATAATCAAGTGTAAATGTCATACCCAGTTTCTTAGAATTAAATTCCGGCGCACTACATACCCCTTCTACTGGCACTACATAATCTCTTTGCCAGTTAGCATCTGTTAAATGGATCTTGCCCATTGAAACATACGCAAACCTTGTCCTCTTCAGAGGACTCTCCGACATAATAATCCTAGATAAATCTGGAAGCTGTGGAATATCCAGATCACCCACTTCTGCTTGTGGCATAAGACTTATAATTTGATCCAGAATATCTAAAGTTACTCTGTCTAGATTAAAGTCGTCTTTGCCAGACATTAATTCAGAATGATCATAGTCTAAGAAAACCCTGTGGTGTTCATCTTCCTTTATAGCTCCTGCCAATGCCGATGAAATTGGGACTAAACCATCACTAGCATGATCCCACTTTCCATTCGCCGACCAATCGGACTTTTGGATAATATCAGCCAGCAATTCGCAAAATTGACGATTGTCTTCCATGCCAGTAAAAAAGTTCTTTCCGGCCGCAAACATTACATCCAGAATATCAACATAATGTTTGATTCTACCCGTTACCCATTGTGGCAAAGGAAGGCGCGAAATCTTAATGGACCCAGCAAAGAAATATAGATTTCCTTGCGTCTGAAATGGCATCTTACGATGGAATTCCAAATGTTCGCTACCTTTACCTAAGGCATCAAATTTTGGAATAAGTAATTCTCCACTGTGCTGAAAAACTTTTTTAACAGCTCCATCACGCACTTCCTTGTGCACCAATGGAGTAGACATTATGGGGGCGCCCAAACAAATTCCTCCCTTAATTAAGTTGGGATATTTTTGAGTTAGCTCCCACAACACTAGCCCACCTTCACTGTGGCCAATAATGGCGATCTCGTTGTTGTTGAAAGATGGATTATTTCTAATCGCCTGTGCTAAATCTTCGGCAATCTTAGGAACGTTCTGACGAGGATCATATTCATACAAATAGAACTTTGCCAGATGTGAAGTAGGATTCTTGAATTTTTCTTTTCCCAGATAATCCAAGTTATCCATTTTTAAAGCAAACTTAGTTTCAGCAGATGTATACTCTATATTGCCCATGGAAGAATCTGCAAAATACAAACCATGAACAAAGATAATTACCTTTTTACTGGTTATATCTTTTTGCTGAGACCACTTTACCAACCTGCCTCCATCTGTCGGTGGCAAATCAGCAGACAAAACTACGCTTGGACTACCTAAGATAAGTAGCACCAAAATTACGTTACAGACAAATCTTAACGGCAAATGTCATCACCTACCTTTATATTTCAAAGAACTTGTTTTAACCTACTATGATAACGCCAGATCTAGCTCTTTTTCAAGCTCTGGGCTATATTTTGCCCTAGTAATAGTTTTTATCTTCCGCCACCTGCCTTTATCAAATGCTTCTAATTGCACTGCTAGGTCACCGGAGTTTTTTTCTAGTATCTGCTTGATTAGCAAAAGTCTTGCTTTATCAAAAACCATTGGCAAACGAATAATTAAACTCCCATTCTCTTCTCGCAGAGTATTGGTTGGCACCTGACTATTGTTCGCCTTGTCGGTCGAATAACTATTTGAGTTATTGTTTTGCAAATTAGTAATTGTCTCAGCTTTAGCTAAATATTCGTCTGTTACCTCAATCACCGATTCAGCAATAACCTTTGCCTCACTCCGCACAATAGTTTCGGTGCCTTCCTCATGTGTCTTATCTTTAACATTTACCTTACCATCGATGATTAAAATCTTATCCAAAGTAAAAAGAGAGCTATGAGCTTGTAAGATTTTAGGGAAAACGATTACCTCCAAACTACCTGTTAAATCTTCAAACTTAAGAAAAGCCATTGGCTCACCGTTTTTAGTATTTACTTTCTGAACTACTGAAACCATGCCGCCTAACTTAATGACTTTCCCATCAGAATCCTCATGCAAAGACGATATATCAGTAGTATTAACATTGGTCTTTTTTAATCTTGGCAGAATTTCCTTAAGCGGATGTTTTGACACAAAAGTACCAAGTAATTCTTTCTCCCAACTTAAGCGCTCCTTCTCAGTTGAACAAGTAGCTGGTTTAAGCTGAAAAATTGAAGCTGCTATTACTCCTTCCCCAAAAATACCAATTTGATTAATATCCCCTTGCTTATCTCGCGTACCCACAAACTCCAGCATCGTGTCTACGTTTTCTAAAAATTCCTTACGATCACCAAATTCTTCTAAAGCCCCCGCCTTAGAGAGAGACTCTAGTACTTTCTTGTTTAATGCTTCCTTGGGCACTCTTTTTAGAAAATCAGCAATGTCTTTGTATGGCCCGCGCTCACCTCTTTCTTCAACAATTAAATCAGATACTTTGCGACCTACATTTTTAATCACATTAAGCCCGAACCGAATATTGCCAGTTTCTTTTACTACTGCAAAATCAGTAAAACTCTCATTAACTGATGGTGGCAAAACCTTGCTACCGAATCGCTCTGATTCGGCAATATCTTTAGCCACTTTATCCAAATCATTTTGGTCCGAGGTCATAAGCGCCGCTAAAAACTCACTAGGGAAATGACGTTTTAAATATGCGGTTTGATACGCAATTAATGCATACGAAGTAGCATGAGCTTTGTTAAATCCATACTCTGCAAATGGCTCGACAAACTCAAACAGTTCCTCGGCGATCCCCTTGCTTATTCCATTGGCCACCCCTCCTTCAATGAATTTTTTCTTCTGCTCCATTAAAAGAGTGGCAATTTTCTTACCAATAGCTTTGCGCAAAATATCTGCCTCCCCTAAAGAAAAACCACACAAATCTCGGGCAATTCTAAGCACTTGCTCCTGATATACAGCAATGCCGTATGTTTCTTTTAAAATAGGTTCGAGCCTGGGATGTAAATACTCGGTTCTTTTAGTTCCATGCTTACGCTCAATGAAATCTGGGATTAGCGCCATTGGCCCAGGACGATAAAGAGCAACCATGGCAATAATGTCGGTAAAAACAGTTGGTCGTAATTCCTGTAAATTTCGCTTCATCCCCTCACTCTCAAACTGAAATACTCCTGTAGTCTCACCTCTAGCAAATAGTTCAAACACTTTAGGGTCAGTTAAAGGAATCTTGGAAATATCGATTTCTTTTTCTTTCGTTTTTCTAATTATGCGTAACGTATTTTTAATAATAGTTAGATTTTTAAGCCCCAAAAAATCTATCTTTAGTAGTCCCAACTTTTCTATTGGAAACATCGAATACTGAGTAACATACGAGATATCTCCTTTGCTCGCAACTTGTAGAGGCGTGTAATTAACTAATGGTTTATCCGCTATTACAACTCCTGCGGCATGTACTGATGTGTGCCGCACCACCCCTTCCAATCTTTTTGCTAAATCAATGAGAGAACGTACCTGTTCGTTTTGCGCATAAAGATCTTTCAACTCATCTACGGCGCTAATAGCTTCGCTTAGAGATAAGCCAAATGGAATTAATTTAGCAATTCTGTCGACTTCTGTATATGACATTCCCATCGTTCTGGCCGTATCACGCAACGATGCTCTGGCTGCCATAGTCCCAAATGTTACAATTTGTGAGACTCTATCCTTGCCATATTTTTCAACTACATAATTAATAACTTCTCCCCTACGATCGTCTGCAAAATCTATATCAAAATCTGGCATCGAGATACGCGATGGATTTAAAAATCTCTCAAAAATTAAATCGTAGTCCAACGGATTAATATCCGTGATCTTTAACACATATGACACTAAACTAGCCGCCCCGCTACCTCGACCAGGACCTACCAAAACTCCGTGAGCCTTAGCCCACCCAACTAAATCAGCCACCACCAAAAAATATGTTTCATATTGCATTTGGTGAATAACACCCAGCTCGTACTCGATCCTCTCTAACACTTCTTTAGATGGTTGATCACCAAAATACTCTTTAACGCCGCTATCAACTAGCTTCCTTAAATAATCTTTATGCCCCGTCTCACCATCCGGCAGATCAAAGCTAGGTAAAATAATTTTATCGAGCTCTAGTTCAACGTTACATTTGTCTGCAACTTTTTGAGTATTAGCAATAACCTCTGGGGTATCCGCAAAAGCTTCTGCAATAACAGACGGGTCAGTTAGATCAAAGATCTCTCCTTTCATGCTAAAACGTTTTTCATCTGCAAGCTTTGCCCCAGTTTGCACACAAAGCAACACTTCGTGAGCCTCAGCATCTTCTGGCCTAATATAATGGGAATCGGTCGATGCTATTAGTGGCACACTAAACTCTTTCGCTATTGCCTTCAAACCTATATTGGCTTTAATTTGGTCTGGTATATTTGGATGATACTGAACTTCTATATAATAATCATCTTTAAAAACTTTCTGGTGCCACTGAATAACTTCTTTGGCTTTAGTCAAATTACCCTCCACAATAGCTGTAGGTAGCTCTCCTTTCAGACAACCAGACAAGGCAATAATTCCCTCACTATGCTGCTCCAAAAACTCGTGATCAATTCTGGGTTTGTAGTAATATCCATCAATATGCGCTTTGGTGGTAATTTTCATCAAGTTAAGATATCCAGCATAATTTTTTGCTAACAAAGTTAAATGAAAATATCTATGCTTCCCTGGAATATTCTCTTTTTGCTCTAACTTACCTTCAACAATATAAACTTCGGTTCCCAAGATCGGCTTAATGCCGACCTTTTTACAGGTTTCGTAGAACTCGATGATGCCATACATTACTCCATGATCAGTTAATGCTAAAGCTTCGGCGCCTTGCTCCTTAGCTTTTGCCACTAGATCTGGGATTTTACTTAACCCGTCTAACAAACTGTAATGGCTGTGAACATGTAGATGAACAAACTTCATCCCTTAATGATTTAGAATAAGCACACTTTATTGTAACAAACTTTCGCTCTACCGATTTTTTCGTTTTTCGAAGAATAACCAACTAATAATTGCGATACCTAGCACCACTAAAACAATTAGAACCAAACCCCACACCCATTGCAGTACAAATCTGGTAAACCCAACAGC
This sequence comes from Patescibacteria group bacterium, assembly GCA_018817805.1. Lineage (GTDB taxonomy): Bacteria > Patescibacteriota > Kazan-3B-28 > Kazan-3B-28 > UBA10110 > JAHITC01. Next base: position 6,753 of record JAHITC010000041.1, on the reverse strand, counting down.
AAGCCCCACCATCCATTGCCCAGGCGCAGTGTCAGCTAAAAACCATACACCAACCAGAAACACCAGAACACTCACCAATAGATTACGCAATAACTTTGGATGCAGTTCACTAAAATAGACCAGCTCGTTTACAAATTTTTTACCATAGCCCTTGTCTTCATAGTCTTTACCTAACATATCTAGAATAGCTTGCAAATAAATAGCCGTTATATGTTTAGCTACATTTTTATCCACCAAGAAACCTGGCACTTCTACGATGTCTTCATATACTTTTCGCCCTTCCATCAAACCCTTCATATCTGAAAACATCCCCGATGCATTAGCTATTGCCTCATGAACTGTTTCACCAAAACTCACTATACCCAAAACTTCGCGAAAAAGTTTGTCTACTTCAACAATCGCCATACTACATGCTGCGTTGTTTTTCTTAGCTAAAAGACGCTCGATGCGCACCCATTCTTTCTCGACAATTATTTCCTCTTTCTCAACTTGTAGATTAGCTTCGTCTTGATCTTCCATAATTTACTTCGAAATAAAATTAATTATCTTTCTAGGCACATAATGATATTTTGAATTATCTTTGTTGATTAGATATTTACTAACAGATTCTATTGCAAGCGCCATGCTCTTTACCTTATTTTCGCTAATATCTCTACCCACGTCCAATGTGGCTCGCAACTTGCCATCGACCTGAACAGCTATAGTTACTACTGGGTCTTCAATCAGCTTGGCATCAAATTCCGGCCACTTAGAAACAAACACGCTTTTCCGGCTTCCAAGCTTATGATTAATTTCTTCGGCTAAATGCGGAGCAAAAGGTGAAACTAAAATCGCTAAAGTTTTAAAAGTTTTAAGCGTAATGCCTTTATCAGTTGCTAAATTAACGAACTCCATAAACGAGCTAACAGCAGTATTAAAATGGAGACTCTCGATATCGGATGTTACCTTCGAAATTAGCTTGTGAATAGCACGATCCGTCTCTAGTGCCTTGCTTACAATATTTAACCCCCATAACCGATTAATAAATCTTTTTGCTCCCTCGACTCCCGCCATACTCCACGGAATATATTGATCGAATGGGCCCATAAACATCTCATAAACACGAAGAGCATCTGCTCCATATCCTTCTACTATTTCATCAGGGTTAACAACGTTACCCTTCGATTTGCTCATCTTCTCTCCACCATCACCTAGCACCAAGCCTTGATGCTGGAGTTTTTTAAAGGGCTCATCAAAATTAATTAAACCGAGTTTATATAAAACTTTAGTAATAAATCTAGCAAACAGTAGATGACTGTTAGCAAACTCAGTGCCACCTATATAAACATCTACCGGCAACCAGTAATCTAGCTTCTTAAGGTCAGCCAAGCTCTTGTTATTTTCGTTATCAACATAGCGCATAAAATACCACGATGAACAGACGAAAGTATCTAGCGTATCATATTCTCTACGCACTGCTCCCAGTTTTTTATATTTAAGCGGAATCTGCTTAAATTTTTTAGAGCCCATCAATGGCGATTCACCAGTAGGATTAAACTCTACATCTTTAGGTAGCAATAGAGGAAGATCTTTTTCATCAACTAAAATTATCTTGTCATCCTTATCGTAAAAAACAGGAATAGGTGCTCCCCAATACCGCTGACGTGAAACCAACCAATCTCGTAATTTATATTTAGTAGTTAGCTTCCCTCCCACCAATTTAGTAATAGCTGATCCGCCAGCCGTAGCCACCATACCGCTAAATTTTCCGGAATTAATTAACTTTCCGTCACCAACAAAAGGTAAAGAATTTTTTTGAGCGTCGATCACCTCCACTATCGGCAACTTATATTTCCGAGCAAAATCCCAATCTCTCTCATCATGTGCTGGCACCGCCATAATTGCCCCATAGCCATAACCTCCTAAAACATAATCAGCTATCCAAATTGGGATCTCTTGGTTGGTGGCTGGATTAACAGCATAACTACCACTAAATACTCCTGTCTTATCTTTATTATTAGCCACTCTTTCTAGTTCGGTTTTTTTGTTGGCTGTTTTAATATAATCTTCAACTTTCTGCAGACATTCTGGTGCAACAATTTTAAGCACATCCTTATATTCTGGTGCTAAAACTAAATAGGTAGCCCCGAACAATGTATCTGGCCTTGTAGTAAATACCTTAATTTTTAACTTGGAATTATTAATTTTGAATTCAATGTCTGCCCCTTTAGATCTACCGATCCAGTTGCGCTGTAATTCTTTCGTACCATTCGGCCAATCTAAATCATCTAACCCGGAAAGTAATTGATCTGCCAACTCGGTGATTTTGAAAAACCATTGTCGACGTTTCTCTTGGCTTACTTGCGAGCCACATCTCTCACAACAACCATGAACCACTTGTTCGTTAGCTAAAACAGTTTTGTCTTTAGGACACCAGTTAACATATGATTCCTTGCGATAAGCCAATCCGTTTTTATATAGCAACAAAAATAGCCATTGCGTCCATCGATAATACGACGGCTCTGAAGTATTAATTACCCTTTCCCAATCGTAAGAAAAGCCGAGCATTTTAAGTTGCTCCATGAATCGCTTAGTGTTTTTCTTAATATTAACTTCCGGATGAACCCCCTTTTTAATGGCAGCATTTTCAGCAGGAAGCCCAAAAGCATCGAAACCTATTGGGTGTAACACATTGTATCCTTTGTAACGATAATAATGCGCTAATATATCACTGGCGGTGTATCCCCTAGGATGCCCAACATGCAAACCATCTCCCGATGGGTATGGGAACATATCTAAAATATATTTTTTCTTACCTTTGCGCGGCCTGGTTGCAAAGAGCTTGTGTTTCAACCAATATCTTTGCCATTTAATGTCGTTCTTTTGATGATCTAATTTTCCACCCAGACTTTTCATCTCTATTTATACCTACAATTAAACTGCTCGAAGGGCAGCTTAATTTTAACACACCCTTAATGAAGGGTAACGCTCAATTATTTAGCATGCGAGCGAGAAACTAATAGATTCTTCGCCCCCTGAATACTAAATTCTGGATTACTAATGACCCATTTATATAATATAGGGCTAAGCACTCCTGCGAGAATAATGTTTCCGCCTAAATGCCAAAGTGTAAATGGAATTTGTCCAATTAACGTCTGCATAAATGACATTTTGAAAACAACACTACTCATAATTGGACCTGTCATAAAATCGTAAGCTAAAGTAGCAACAATAGAATATGCTACGAAATTTTTGGCACTCGGTTTTCTGTTCTTTAGCCACCATGCTCCGCCTAAACCGACTAGCCCATAAGCAATAGCTGTGACCCAAGTCCAAACTCCAAACATAGTGAATGAATCGAAAATGATAATACTAATGAACCCAAACAAAAAACCACTTGCATAACCAAAGCCCTTACTAATTGGCAACAATGTGCCCATAATTGGCTCCACGTTTGGCACCCTCCAAGGTAACAGCCTAATTAACACACATACCCCCAGAGCAGTTATGTACTTCAGAAAGTTGTTTATTTTCTTCATAATATTTTTTAAATAATTAACACAGTTATAAACCAGAGCCCCATAAATGATTCGTGGTGGACCGTACCGGGATCGAACCGGTTACCTCATGCATGCCATGCATGCGCTCTACCAAGTGAGCTAACGGCCCATTTAATCAACTCTACGACAGTTACTTAAAAATAAGCTAAATCTCACCCCTTGGCAAGCAACTACATCTTTAGATTGCGAGAAACAATCCAAAGCCAGGGAATGGCTTTTTTCTTACCTTTAATGGCGTAATACACTCCGTAGACACTAATAGCAGCGAATCCTATCCACATTAGTTTATATAACCAAATCATCATAATAATAGCTTTCATATCAATAACGGCTGTTAAAAATGATCCGATTGTCCATAAGATAAACCAAACCACCACTTCGGATATAAATAAAGCAGCTCCTTGGCGAATATGAAAATTAACATATCGATCATCCTTTTTAACCACCCAGGGAACTAAAAACAAAACTGAAATATAACTAAGCGCCGCGAAGATCTTGGCGTCTAACTCTAATTCAACCTTATGATGGCTAATTTCCTTATTATCTTCTTCCATACTCTTTATTATATCCAGTAATGGTAGTTAAAGCTAAAACTAACCAAAACACTAATTTCCCCTGCTGTAGATCCCAAATGTAATGATCAGTCAGACCTAGGATTATGACACCCATCAAAGCCGAGATTACAGCTATCTTAGTAAGGGATGGTTTTGTTCTCCAGAGCTCAATTAGCCCTCTTATTAGAACAATTCCAAAGAATATTAACCCCATTATGCCTAACTCTGCTAACACTAACAAAAACATATTATGCACTGGTTGAGGGTAATCATTGTTAGTAGAAATAACATCAACTAATTCCATATTATTTGCTAAATATTGGCCAATACCCACCCCAAAAGCTTCGTTGCCAGAATAAATGTCTTTGAATTCTTCAAATTGTTGTTCGCGCTCGGTTAATGAATTTTGCTCAATCGCCTGATTAGCAGTTATTCGTGGCAGAACCGCTTGATACTGACTAACTACCAATACAGCAATCAGAACCAAGCTAATTGCCCATCCCTTTAATAAACGACCAGGATTAACTAGCTTATAACGCAAACTATACCAACTGATAATAATGCTCCCTATTACAAACACTAGCCAAGCAGTACGAGAAAAGCTTAAAAATAAACCAGTCATTCCCAACAAAAAACTTACCCATAACCAATAATTGTTTTTACGTAATAATTCTGTTTTTAATAGCAGTAGACCAACTGCTAAATATCCCCCTAATACATTGGCGTGAGGTGTTAACCCGTGGGCCCTCAGCTGTCTAATGCCATTTTTTATCACCACTGGGATCCCTCTATCAATAGGGTCTAACACCGACTCATCTAGCAGTTTAAGCCCCAAAGAATGGTTTGAAAAATATTGCCCTATGGCGATGCCCCCTTGTAAAAAAATTCCAATCGATAGAGGCATAACTATATCTGTTACGCTTCTCACTCGATTTATTAGGTAAAAATAAAATAAACCAAACAGGGTAATTTTACTCGCCGCCCACACCCCTATTATTGGATTAATTAAAACACCTGTTAATTTTGTTAAACATAATGTTACCCATATCCATCCAATGAAACTTACTACAGACCAAAAGATTAACCTCTGTCCTAGAATTAATTTTTGACGCCTGAGAAGCATCAACACAATCCAAACGATCAACAAGCTCGCAACTAAAATATCCGTTAGGTAAAGAGAGATCGACAAATATTCAATAAAAATATCAGATCGGAAAATTGGCATTAACACCACCCGCATTTGCCAAGGCAACACTATTAACACTAACCACAACAACGCTCTCTCAATTTTTCCCCACCAATCTACCATACTTTTGTTTTTACTTCTTCAAATTCATGCAACATCCGTTCAATTTCTTCTTTAATCTGAGCTCGACGATCGTTAAAATGTAATTTAATTATGTCATCACTCATTATAATACTAGGATTAACTCCTAAGCGTTCATTTGTACGCAGAATAATTTTTTCTTGCGTGCGTTTTAACCATCCTTCTAATTTATCGCCTATTTTCCCGACCAAAACTCTCTCACATAACATCTTAAAGAATGAGCTCTTAATAGGCACTAACGGTTGCTGGTTTGGGCTTCGCCAGGCAATCGGCAGATTATGTTTATTCCAATTGTTATCTGTCCAAAATTTTCCGACAACATTGTCCGACCAGATCGAGACTAAGTCCGCTAACCAAAAAGAAAAGTAATAATCGTTATCTATTAGCAAAGGTTGCAAATCGATAGCTGTCTCGCTCACAAAAAACTCCGGACTAAATTTAGCTCGCCTATTAGTGCTTTGCACTCTCAGATTAAATAAGTTGAACCACACTAATAAAAACGCTCGCATAGTCCAAAGCCGTTTGGACTTTCCAATCAAGAACAGGTCTATATCGCTACTATTATTTATTGCCCCGAACGCTAAAGTGTTAGACACAAATACCTGTGAAAGAAATGGGACATTCGAAAAAATCCACCTCCATCTTTTTACTTTACACCAAAACTCTTGGGCTAACTTGGTGCGCTCTAACAACGAACCGTCTTTGCCCAACCAAACCCTACCCGCTTGATAGTTTAATCTAGGCACAGATTCAATTACCTTCTCAATTTGGCTCTCTGAAAGTTCGGCTTGCCATAGATATCTCCGTAGCTCTCTAATGCTAAGCGCCCAATCATAGTGCTTGAAGAAGATTATCGGCACCAGTACGGCCTTTTTATTATTATCCATAGATGCTATTTCACTTACATTATATAGTACCTCTCTCTTACTAAGACCACCAATTTGTGCTAGTTTTAAGTTGTATGAAAAAAGTATCATTTAGCGGTATTCAACCTAGCGGCACCTTACACATAGGTAACTACCTTGGTGCTATTACGCAATGGGTTGAGAGCCAAGAAAAATATACTAATCTCTTTTGTATAGTCGACTTGCATGCTATCACCCTGCCGCAACCCCCTAAAGAGCTAAAGAAAAACGTTTACCTAACTGCCGCCACCTACTTAGCGGCTGGCATCGACCCCAGAAAATCGATTATTTTTATTCAGTCACAAGTACCAGCTCATAGCGAGCTGGCTTGGATTCTAACTACCATCTCCAAGATGGGTGAGCTTAATAGAATGACCCAATTTAAAGATAAATCCGGGTCTAATCAAAAAGACAGCATCCCCGTTGGC
>JAHITC010000040.1 GCA_018817805.1 Patescibacteria group bacterium | reverse complement strand
CTTTCGTTCAATGATTGCATCTAATTCTTCGATACCATGGAATCCAACCTTCATCAAAATAGCTTCTTTAGGTGAGATGATTTCTGATTTCTTTTCCATTTTTACAATCATAAATCATTGTTTCACGGAATCAAGCTTTTATATTCAATTCCCCCCCGCGCATTCTGTCGGCGCGGTGAGGAGGACAATTCGTCTGTCCGACGAACCGCTTCACAGCCGATCCGACCCTAGGCTTGCGGATTCTAGCGTTAGCGACCGCAAGCCGACCCGACGCCTACCTGCTTCTTTTAAATGCAGGCGGCGGGAGGGGCGGAGTCGGGGACAAAAACGATAGGACGAGAATGGCTGAAATCAAGTTCCGATGCAGGATACTATCACTTAACCACCCCTACATTGTACTTACATAGGGTTAAGTAGGGGTTATTTTGGCTATTTCAATTCGTCAAAATAAGCTCTATAATCATTCCAGAGTGACCGCCAAGTGGAATAACTTCCTCGCGAAGCGAGGATAGAATAGGGCGAAATCCAGTTCCAGAGCAGTTCCCGCGAAGGAAATGAATTGAGCCAACCAATTGGCAGGAGGGAGTTAAAAATGGATTTAAGGTTTTATGATGTTGAACACGGAGATAGCTGTCTTGTCTTAAGTCAGAAAAATGAAGCCGTTTTGATTGACTGTGGTTACAACTCAACCACAGGATTCAAACCATCCGAAGCATTATCAAAACAGGGATTTGGTTCTCGCCGTAAATTACATCATTTAATTCTGACCCATCCAGATCAGGATCACCTTGCGGATTTGCCAAATGTGATCGAAAAATTGAAACCCATAAATGTTTGGCAACATCCACAACTCACACTAAAGACAATCGCAGATTTGAAAGTAACGTTGAGCAAAGCCCAGGAAGCGTATCTTGCAGGGAAAAAGACAACTCAAGAACTTCAACCCATCGAAGTGTCTCGAAGTTTTCAAACGATGAAACTCAGACAGTTCTATTTACCCATAGGTAGTGTCCGAGATGCTAACGATTTGTCTTTGGTTACTTTCTTAACAGAAGAACGGTTCACAGTTTGTTTTTCCGGTGACTTAACCAGTCGAGGATGGAAACTGCTTTTAGAGAACAAAGCGTTTCAATATATGCTCAGGGAAACTAACCTGTTTGTCGCTTCTCATCACGGACGACCAACGGGATACTATGAACCAGTTTACGAGTACCTTTACCCAAAACTAATCGTCATTTCAGACAAAGAACAATCGAAAGGTAGAACTGTCATTAAGAGAGTTCCATACCGCGAACATGCTTACGGTGTCAAACTAAACGATGGAAGTTTTAGAAAAGTTCTCACCACGCGCGAGGATGGACGCATCCGGGTTGTGGTAAAAGATAGAGTATGGGAAGTATCAACATCGAGAAGCGATGCTCTTAAAAAGAAAAGCGAGGCATCCAATGGATAAAAATAACAAGCTTAAATATTTTGTCTACGCGAGAAAATCCTCAGAAGGTGAAGAGCGTCAAGCCAGAAGCATAGAGGATCAACTGGCTCTGATTTGGAAACGGGTCAGAGATTCCAAACTGGATATTGTGCAGGAATTCACCGAGAGCCAAACTGCCAGAAGACCCGGACGACCTGTTTTCAACGAGATGATCCAGCGGATTGAGAACGGTGAAGCCGATGCTATCCTTGCATGGCATCCCGACCGTTTGGCACGGAATTCCATTGACGGTGGGAAGATCATGCATCTTCTAGACACCGGACATCTGCAGAATCTCTTATTCGAAAACTTCTGGTTTGAGCATACATCTCAAGGGATGTATATGCTCTATCTGGCTTTTGCTCAAAGCAAATACTACACTGACAATCTGAGCGAGAACATCCGTCGGGGTATCGACTCAAAACTGAAAAGAGGCGTATATCCGAACTGGGCAAAACGCGGATATACCAATCATCCCCGCACCAAAGAGATCATTCCCGATCCCATGACTTTTCATTTGGTTCAGGAACTATTCGATCTATACGCAACTGGGAAATACTCTTTCGCTTATCTAGGCGAGATGTTCTTTGAGAAGGGTCTGCACAACAATAGTGGTGGAGTACTGGCAGCCGCTCAAGTTCAAAGGATGTTGAAAGACCCGTTCTACTACGGACATTTCAGGTATGTCGGAGAACTGTATGAAGGCATCCATCAACCTTGCGTTTCAAAAGAACTTTTCGATAAAGCCCAAGCAGTAATGAAAAACAAAGGAAAAGCTAAAACCAGAAAAGCAGATAACCATGCTTTCCTTGGTTTGATGACTTGTGCTGAATGTGGATATTCTATTACCGCAGAAGAGCAACGCGGTCATGTCTATTACCGCTGCTCACGGAAATCTAAAAAGATTGAGAAATGCACCCAACCATACCTCAGGGAAGAGAGTTTAATTGCTCAACTCAAAGGCATGATGGATCAGGTTACACTTCCCCAAAATTGGCTCAATAATTTCCTTAATGAAATAGATAAAATATCCGGGTCTTTAGAATCCCGTGCCAACGGGCAGTTTTCGAAGATTGATTCGGAATCTCAGAAAATCCAGTCGAAGGTATCTCGACTGGCAGATTTGTATATTGAAAATGATTTGAGTCGGGCAGAGTATCTTGCCCGCAAGGAGAAATTGCTTTCGGAAAAAGTCGCTCTTTTAGAGCGGAGAAGGAAGATCGCAAACACAACGGAGAGAATGAGGCTCGAACAAATGCGAAAGCCTCTGGAACTGCTTCAGGACTGGATTTCATGCGCAAGCGGGGTTGATCATAAAAAACTCCGAGACTTTGTCTCGGAGGTCGGCTCGAACATGAAATTGAATTCGCGGGAACTGCTCTGGAACTGGATTTCGCCCTATTCTATCCTCGCTTCGCGAGGAAGTTATTCCACTTGGCGGTGAGGGAGGGATTCGAACCCTCGCGAGAAATTGCTTTCTCCTACCGGCTTAGCAAACCAGCCCCTTCAGCCTCTTGGGTACCTCACCATAACCAACCCCCCCAGTTTTTCAATGCAGAACTGGTAATATTATACCCTGACACCCATTTTAGACCAACTAGAATGACACTTGTATAAAATGCTTGTAACTAGCCATTCTACACTCTTCAAACCCTGGATCAAAAACACAACCCTCTCCTCCGGTAAAATAATTATGTAGCGGATAATAAATTTCAGCTGCTAAGTTTTTTAGAGTAGACGTAAATGCTGTAGCAAATGCTAACACTTTATCTTTTTCACCAATAACGTCAGGGTCAAAAACCCAAATATAATTCGTACCATTTTTAGCAAAGACTCCGTTATCAATCGGCTTGTAACTAAAATGTCTATCTGCATCATCAATATTCCCATCCCCGATAGTGGCGTCAACAATAAATTCTCCACTTTCGTCTTGCACTGTCGCCGTTCCAATTCCTTCAATTGCTACTCCACCTACACCTACCGCTGTAATACCTTTGGGGAAAACATCTAAATCCATTAGACCATTATCTAAATCATCCTCTGGCGAGAAAGTGATCACCTGCTTTATCACCATAAAACCATCAAAATCAGTCCCGTCAGTTTCTTCTGGGGGCAGACTATTAGAGCTAATATTTTCTTTTGGCATTTCTAGCAGCTCTTTTATAACCTGTCTAATTTTGTTTCTTGCTTCATAAGCTTTGTTCCATTTTAGATTACTAGCCCCTCTCTCATTCCATCCCACCATATTTGCCACTTGAGTTGCTTTATAAGTATACCTAATGCCTTCTTTCCATAATTTAATGTTTGTACCTGCACCAAAAGACCGCAGAGTTTGCGCCAAGGCACCATCATCTTCATTATCAGTTGTGCCAAGAGACATGCTCACTTCTTCAAAAGCATCGAGAGCCCTCTGGGCATAACCTACAGTCCTTCCATCTAAAATATCCTTTTTTGATGAACTAGTTGTATACCCACCTTGATCTGCATCTAATAATCTTTTTAATAATTCTATGATTCTATTTAATTTTTCAAAGCTGCCATAATATATATCCATTGCATAATTCTCACTTACAGAGAATCTATATGCATCCACCATATTCTGCACTTCATAAGAACCCAGATCCGTATTGTATCCTTCAATAAAAGCTCCGAGTTCGCCGTCCAAGTAGCCAGCTGTAAACTCTAATTCTTCCCAAATCGGCCTCGTCACTCTTTCCATAGCAGTTTCCTGCCAATAAACCTCAATAGGTGTATTAGGCGGTAAATCAGGGATCTTAGAATAATCTACTGCTTTAATAGCCATGCCTTGCCCTAAATAAAATGCTGAATATGACTCTTTGGCAAATCGCTCGTCATCTTCTACTTCTACTCCTTCCATTGCTTCTTGGGCCTTTCTAACTTTAACGCTCTCTCGAAGCAAAGTGGGTGCACCAGTCTTTAGCATGCTAATTTCTACATATTCATGTTTATCTGTTAGATATTTTAACGTTCTAAGTATTCTAATATCTAACAAATGAGTACAATTTTGTCCACTTTCATCACACTTCCACTCAATATCAAATTGAGTTAAATTAACTGGCGAGATTCCACCCGGACTAAGAATCTTTAGCACATGAGGATCCGCCCCGCTTCCACCAGCCCTTATACTAAGCGCGGTTACTAAATCGCGATCGGCTTGGCTTTCGTAGTCTGGGGCCATAAAAATAGACCCACCCATTAAACTATTTATTTTATTTCTACCCCCAGTGTACATAGTGTAAACACCCATAGCGATGACCGCTGGTAATATATATGGGACAACCTTCGCCGCACCAGCGAGAATCTTGGGAAGTATTTTAGGAGCAAACTTAGCAAGAGGTTTAGCCACGTTACCAATAACCTTGGCTTGCTTAGTGATTGTCCCAGCTGGTTTGACTTTAGCTAGCTTAGAAGCGACCTTAGAAGACTTATCTATTCTAGAAGCGGCCTTGGAAAACTTATCTAAAGGTTTAGCCATTTTAGGCGTAACTTTAGTAACAGGCTTAGTCAGTTTAGAGGTGTTTGTTAATTTAGAAGTGGCATCGGTGATGGGTTTGGTTTTCTTTAAAGCGAAATCACCAGCGCCTTTTAGCGCATCGGTGATAGGTTTGGTTTTTCTTAAGGCGACTTTCCGAGCGCCTTTTAGCGCATCGGTGACAGGCTTGGCTTTTCTTGAAACAGCATCGGTGATGGGTTTGGTTTTTCTTGCAATAGCATCGGTGACAGGTTTGGTTTTTCTTAAAACAGCTTTGCCTGCTCTCGTTTTAGCCAATCGCCTTCCCGCCCACCTTGCCGCTCGCTCGCTGGCCTCCCAAGCCGCCGCATCCAAAGCAGGATTAGACGACACCCCCGCCTTCACTCCTGCTTGAATAGCTCGATCGGCAATATTACTAGCTAAATTACCAGCAGCTTTTCGCGGACGACTGCCTTCCTTGTTTTTACTCCGATCTTCATCGTCAGAACTCTCATCTTCTGATGGAATATAATCATCGGATTGTTCATCAAAATCCCCCACCATAACAAAACAACGTTTTAATTAATACTTAATTGAATAACTCTATGGTCCTCTATAATTAACAGTTTTCCTAATAGCACAGAATACAACAATTTATTAGGCAACAACTCACCAAGTGCACTCACGAATTTTACTGGTTTTAACTTATCGTTCAAATTCCAATACCAAAAAGAACCATCGTCTTTTGCCACAATTGCTGTGTCATCATCTTGCCAAGTAAATGCTCTGGCATTGCCTTCAAAAACAAACTCACGAACGCCTTCAATAATATTCCAAACGGCTAGCTTTTTATTACCACTATCTTCAGCCACATACAACAAGCGTATCCCGTCAGGAGAATCTTCTACTACAGTATTTTTAACTCTGTCTGG
>JAHITC010000004.1 GCA_018817805.1 Patescibacteria group bacterium | reverse complement strand
GGATACCCCATCATCTTTAACTCGTTTAAGTATCTGCTCTTTTATCTCTTTGCTTATTACTGATTTAGACATATTAGCTTCCTTTCTACTTACTCATCATACCGTGAGGACTAACTGTCTTAATTTTGGGGTACCCGCCATATCTTGTTTTTGATTATTCAACCAAAGTGGGTTTCAGTGTAAAATAGGTGAGAGTTTGATAGTCTAATAATAGCCCTTCGATAGAATGAATAATTCCTGTAAAATTGTGTATATATTAGGTCTTTCGAATCCGGTCGAGAAGTAATATGCCGCGATAGCTCAGTTGGTAGAGCGAGGGCTTGAAGAGCCCTGCGTCGGGGGTTCAAATCCCACTCCGCCCACCAGGGGCATATCCCTAAAACAATTTATGATTAAATAGTATGGGTTCTCTTAAACAAAGGGTTCTTTATTAGTCTATAGTTGTTTATAATATTGGCATGTAGTTTTATGTATTAGATTATGGGGGATAACATAGAAAAGAATACTTCTGTAAAAACAGATTTCAGGTCTTGGCTGGTAATTATTTTAGGCATAATTGTTCTAACAGTTATAGCCAACTATGTGTATAAAACTATTCCTGGTAGTTCTGCTGCAGGTCTCCCTCCTGTTTTTGATTGGAGAAATTACCAAGGCCAAAACTGGATGACCTCTGTTAAAGATCAAGGGGATTGTGGTGCTTGTGGAGTATTCGGTACTGTAGGTGCGATGGAAGCCATAGCTAATATTGAAGCTGACGATCCAAATTTGGATTTGAACTTATCTGAGCAGCATGTTGTTTCATGTGCGAAGGATGATACTTGTGAAAAAGGAACCTACCCAGGGGATGTGCTGGGATTCATTAGAACTACAGGGATTGTTGATGAAGTGTGTTTCCCTTATGTGGCCACAAGTGGAAACTGTGGGGAGATATGCAGTGACTGGGAGGATAGACTAGCATTTATCCAGAGCTACAGTCAGGTTCCCTTCGATAATAATTATAGTGATTTTGCTTCCCCTGCTGATTATAATATTCCAGCCAAGGGAGATCTTATTGAGATAGGACCACTAGCAGTATCGATGCAGTTTGGTGGCACCTTTTTTGGCGATATCTATGTTTGTCCAGTTAATTTAATTCCCTCTGAGTCGTCAGAGCCTGACCCTTCGTTCCACACTGTGACAATGGTTGGGTATAATGATATCGAAGAGTATTGGATAATGAAGAATCAGTGGGGCAGCGATTGGCCACCAGCAACCGGTGGAGGTTATTTCAAAGTTGCATATGGCAGCCGATGTACCTTTAGAAAAGTCTGGTCAATGAAGGGAGTGACTGCACCAGATATAGCAACATTATCTGGCAGAAAGATCAGACTCACCAATGATAGTGAGTGGGATGGAGATCCTGTAGTTCGAGACAACCAGATAGTCTGGTCAAAGGGTGAATCAGATGGGTCTGAGTTGGATGTCTACTACCTCAAAGTACCAGAAGACCCACCTCTAAATTACATCCCTGTACCCATAGCTATCACTGATGATGACATTGATCAGATTACTCCCACTATCTGTGGCAATACCATCTATTACTCCCAGGAACAGGAGGTGATGTACGTTAGGTTGCTAGCAGATATGCCTGGATGGAGTGCAGGTGACATCAGCGGACCCTATGAGCTATGTACAGATGAGATGAGAGTGCAAAGAAGATGTGCCGGTTATGGCTACCAAATAGATTGCAGTGATTCAGCAGTCACCTTTGTCAGCTATGACTCCTTGCTAGACTCCGAAAGGGTTAAACGCTTCGACCTAAATGATTCACTCTACTACAAGGAGAAAACTATTAATAGCCTAAGTGTTGAACGCCAGCCCCCCCCTGATAGTGACTACCTGATTGATCCTAGCAGACGTCCCCAGATAACTGAAGATGGCTGGAGGATTGTCTACAGTGAACGCATTGAAGATTACATGTTAGAGAAGTTCCAAGCATACTACTATGATGGAGTTCCCCCTCAAACTCAGCCTCCGCCTCCACCCTTCCCAGACTTCCCTAAGTTTGTAGATCAGAATAATTCAGTTTACCAATACCATGTAGATGTAGATGGTAATACTATGGTCTGGGCTCAAGCTGAGATGTATGGTTCAGACAGTAATATCCATATTAAGAATATTGTGAGTGGTTACCATGTGACCATCAACAGACCAGGAGCACAGTACAGGCCTGTAATCTCTGGAAACTGGATAGCATACTTTGATGGGCCTCGCAGTGACATCATGCTCTACAGTATTAATAGTGGAACCAGCTATGCTGTGACAGATCCGGAAGAGACCAGCCAACGGAATATTCACAGAGAATATCTGGACTTCCAAGGAGACACCATTGTCTGGAATGAGATGTCAGATACAGAGGATTGGGATATATATATGTTTAAGTTCAACCCAGATGGATAATACTGCAGATATCTTCAATCTCAATTCATTGGGTGCTATTGCAGCAGCATTGGTAGTGGTGGTAGTGTTAGTGTCAGTTAGCAGTAAGCAGGGTGTCTCTGGACAAGAGTTAGATTCCATTCCTGCATACATTGGCAATCCTGCAGCTATTTACTGCCAGACTGTGATGGGTTATGGCAGCTATGTGGTTACCGATGAGATGACAGGGAGCCAGACAGGTTACTGTAGGATGCCGAATGGAACTAGTTGTGGAGAATGGGACTTCTATGCTGGTAAATGCGGCAGCCAGTACTCTTATTGTGCCAGGAATGGTTATGCTACAGTAACTAAAACTGATGGGAATGATAACTTCTCTCCCCATTATTCAGTCTGTGTCTCTGATGAAGGAGTTTCGCTGGGGTCTGTGACTGACTTGGTGATATTGCCGGAGATAGTGGCTGCTGTGGGACGCTAGAGGATACTATCGTTAGTTATTAAGCAAAAACTAAATACTACTTTCTAATATTAGATGAAGGATACATTGATGGCTTTTGCCCGATATATTCTTATCTTAGCTTTGGTACAGCATTGAAAGTTGGGTTTAATGCTGATACTATTTTGATGTGAATAAATATTGCCGCGGTAGCTCAGGGGTAGAGCGATGCCCTGTATTCTTCGGGGCTTTCCCAGGTAACTGGGATTGAAAAATTGGGTGAATTCGGGGGACACCAGACACAGTATGTGTATGACAATCCCGAGCCAAGCCTTGCCGGGTATGTGGTAGCAAGGAAGGTGTAGAGACTAGCGGGTGAGTCCCAACAATAATCCTGCACTAGCGCCCAATCTCCATTTATTTGTGAAGTGGAGAATGAGATAGTCCAAATGCTTCGGAAGAGGCATGCGTCGGCGGTTCAAATCCGTCCCGCGGCACCAAAGCGGGTGTCGTATAATGGTTATTACATAACCTTGCCAAGGTTGAAACGGCGGTTCGATTCCGCTCACCCGCTCCAAAAATACAAGATGATTATAGGGATTACAGGGACAAACGGATCTGGTAAAGATACTTTGGCCAAGATTTTGGTTAGAAGATTAAATTATCCACATTTCTCGTTGTCGGATGAGCTTCGGGAAATTTGTCATGAAAAGAATATTTTACCGTCTCGTGAAAATTTAACTAATTTAGGCAACGAATTACGTCAAGAATTTGGTAGCGATTATCTTTCCCTGCGCATCCTTGGCAAAACCAAAGATAATTTTATTGTTACAAGTATTCGCAATCCAAAAGAAATCGAGCCATTTAAGGAGATAGGCAAGTTTGTTTTAATATCTCTCACTGCTCCCATTGAAACGAGATACCAAAGAATTGTGGAGAATAAGCATAGAAGTGGAGAAAAAATTGGTGAATCAAAAACTAGTTTTACAGATTTCAATGCCCAAGAAAACAGAGAAATGAAAGGAGAATCGTTTAGCCAGCAATTAGGTCAACTCATGGCTATAGCGGATATAAATATTTCAAATGAAGGTACAATAGAAGAGTTAGACAACGAAGTTGATAAATTAATTATTAAACTTGGCTTGAAGTTATGAGTAGACCAACTTGGGATGAATATTTTATGGAGATCTGTCGAACAGCAGGAAATCGTTCGACTTGTGATCGTGGCAAAACAGGGGCTGTAATAGTTAAAGATAAAAGAATTATTGCAACAGGTTATGCTGGTTCACCCGTGGGTCTTTTACACTGTGATGAAGCAGGACACGAGTTTAAAGATACTATTCATGCAGACGGTAGTGTCTCAAAGCATTGTGTTAGAACGGTGCATGCCGAACAGAACGCCATTGCTCAAGCTGCTAAATTTGGTACAGCCATAGAGGGTAGCACTGTTTACTGCACGATGACTCCTTGTTACGTGTGTGCCAAAATGTTAATTAACGCAGGCATTAAAAAAGTAGTAGCGGATAAAGATTATCATGCAGGTGATGACACTAAAAGGGTGTTTAAAGAAGCTGGTATTACCTTTCAGATAGTGGATAATAAAGTTACTGAATATGTAGAGAAGGTTAGCGCACTACCGGAGGAAGTAAAGGTTTAATGGCCTGATGGCCGAGTGGTTAGGCAGGGGTCTGCAAAACCCCGTACGGCGGTTCAATTCCGCCTCAGGCCTCCAAATATGGGCGGATGGTGGAACGGTAGACACGCAGCGTTCAGGTCGCTGTATCCCTCGGGATGTGGAGGTTCAAATCCTCTTCCGCCCACCAGAGGATTAATTAATATTTAATGGCATTAAATTACCAGCAAGATTGGGAGAATTTGGCACAGCTTAGCCCTGAGTGGGCTATTTTATCCGACCCTAAAAAACAACAAGAAGAATGGGACAAAACAGAGTTTTTTGCTGTTGGCGAAAAAGATATTAATGAACTCTCAATGCATTTAAAAGAATTGAATATAGAGTTAAATTTTGATGAAGCACTAGATTTTGGTTGTGGTATAGGTCGATTAACCCGAGCTATAGCTAAACACTTTAATAAGGTTTATGGTCTGGATATCTCTCCAACCATGCTCCAAACCGCTAAAGAAATTAATGGGCAAAACCCTAAAATGATTTTCTTGCAAAACAATCAGAACGATTTAGCTAGTTTTAGCACGGACAAATTCGACTTAGTCATTTCATTAATTACCTTGCAACATATTCCAGATAAAGAAATTATTAAGAAATTTATCTTAGAATTTTTACGAGTCCTAAAACCAGGCGGAGTTTTATATATTCAACTCCCGTCGACCCCCAGCTTCTCTAAGCTAAAAAACACTTTGTTAAAACTGCGAGGTAACCTGTATTATTTCTTAACTAAGATTGGCATTGCCAAGGAATACTGTTTTCAAAAAAGGATAATGCCGTTTATGTACATGAACTATTTGTCTAAAAAAGAAATTGAATCAATTTTTGATGGCACAGCCAAAATATTGCAGACCTACGATGACAACTCCATTAACCAAAGATATCTTGTGCAGAAATATAAATAAGAATCTGCATAACACGAATGATATAATCTACTCATGGGCAAAGTAAGTAAATATGGCAGAAGATATGCCTACAAGGTAAGGCACAAATATAGACAAGATCCATTTGCATTCCTAATTTTATGGGCCCTATTTCTTAGCGCTATTTTCCTTATCTTTGCTTTTCGAGGGTTAATTGCTGTCAATTTTATGAAAAAGATTGATCTTAGTCCAGTTGCAAGCGAAGATTTATCATCTACCTCAATAATAGAAGATGTTGCTTCGACGAATAACTCTAATTAAACATTGAAGCAGGTATACATATATTTAGGCGTAACTATCTTGGTGGCGATTTTGTTAGTGCCAGCTATCGGTTTTTTTCTTTCACCGCAAAATAACCTAGAGCTTAGTGATGCCATCGTTATTATTAGTGGGGGAGAAACCAAACAACGAGTGAGCGAAGGGGTAGAACTATATCAGGCCGGTTGGGCGCCCTTGCTTATTATGTCTGGTGCAGCGAGAGACGAAGGCACATCGAACGCGCTCGCAATGAAAAACATGGCAGTAGCCATGGGTGTTCCGGATGAGAAAATAGTGGTAGAAGAAGAAGCTACCAACACTTTCGAAAATGCATTAAAAGTAAAAAACATTATTCAGGCACAGAAAATTACTAAAATGATTCTCGTTACCTCCCCATATCATCAACGTCGTGCTTCATCAGTCTTCCATTTAGCACTTAAGGGCTTACCAATAGAAGTTATGAATCACTCGGCCAAAGATTCTAAGTGGCGTAAAAATGGTTGGTGGGAGAATAACTGGGCTCGGAGTATTACTTTAAGCGAATTGCAGAAAATCTTGTATACTGTGGTAGTTGGTATTAGCCAGGATACAGATAGTACATAATATGTAGTAGATGTGATCCTCAAGCAGGATCAAAATAAATTAATTAATTTAGGAGGTAGTTATGACAAGTTTAGTATGGTTTCTTATCATCGTTGGTCTTTTGCTCGTTCTGTGGGTTATAGGGATGTTTAATGGCTTAATTGTGCTTAAAAATCGTGTGGCAGAAGCTGCCAGCGATATCGACGTACAGTTAAAGCGTAGACATGACCTAATTCCAAATTTAATTAACACTGTAAAGGGTTACGCATCTCATGAAAGCAGTTTGTTCGAAAAAGTGACCGAAGCCAGAAGTTCGGCAATAAGTGCTGGTAGTAAAGGTATAGCTGATAAGGCTGCAGCCGAAAACGCCCTTACTTCTAGTTTAAGGTCGTTATTTGCTGTAGCTGAGAACTACCCTGATCTGAAGGCCAATACAAATTTCTTGGCCTTGCAAGAAGAACTTTCGGATACTGAGAACAAAATTATGTCTTCGCGTAGATTTTACAACTCTAACGTTAAAAGCTTTAATACTCGGCAAGAAATTTTTCCAACCAGTATTATCGCCAAGATGTTTGCTTTCAAAAAATCAGATCTTTTTGAGCTAGAGGATATTAGCGAGCGAGAAGTTCCAGAAGTCAATTTCGGGGCCTAAGAGAAGTAAGGTTAGCTTCTATGTACGAACAAATTGCCAGCAATAGGCGCAAGACAGTTCTTTTACTAATGATTTTCTTTGTCATTATCATTGGTTTTGGCTATTATCTCTCAGTCTATTACCAAAGTCCGGATATCCTATGGGGAGCTGCGCTATTAAGTATTGGGATGAGCTGGTGGAGTTACTTTGCTGGTGATAAAACTATTCTAGGTTTGGGGGGAGCCAAACTAGTTTCGGAGTCGAATTCATTAGAAGAGAAAAAGATTCAGCATTTGGTCGAGAATTTGTGCATTACCACAGGCATGCCTATGCCCAAGGTTTATATTATGGATGATCCCGCCCCTAACGCTTTCGCTGTAGGACGCGGTCCTAAACACGCCAGCATTGCATTAACATCTGGGTTGATCAGCAAATTGGATAAAGCAGAAATAGAAGGTGTTATTGCACACGAACTTTCTCATGTACGCAATTACGACATATTGCTAGCTACTATTGTAGTAACACTTCTGGGGGTAATAGTAATGTCCTCCGATTGGTTATTGCGTTCACGTTTTCGGCACAACAATAACAGACAAGGTGGGAACGCAGGAGGAGGACTAATGTTAATTGGTCTGGTCCTCGCCATTTTGTCACCAATTCTAGCCCGCTTAATTTACTTCGCTATATCTAGAAAGAGAGAGTATCTAGCTGACGCTTCAGGAGCGCTGATGACCCGTTATCCAGAAGGACTTGCTAGCGCCTTAAAAAAGATTAGCACCGATGATAACAAATTAAAAAGTGCTAGCAGAGCTACTGCCGGACTTTATATCGTTAACCCATTTCATTCAAAAAATTTAGCCGAATTATTTTCCACACATCCTCCTATTGAAAAAAGGATCGCCGCACTAGATAATATGAATGTATGAATAAGCTATGGGGAAAAACATCTGGTAGAGCAGTAACCCTGCTTTTAGCTCTCCTTGTATTGGTCGGTGGTTGCGGCCAACCTAAAGAAGGAGCGAGATTAACAGAACTAACTATTGCCAGCCAGGTTAATGCCGATAACTCTCCGGTTAATTCGCAAAACGTATTTTTATCTAGCACACCCGCTATTTATTTTACAGCCAAGGCTGTTGACGCTATTCAGGGCACCAGAATAGATATTCGATGGATGGATGCCACTAGAGACCAGGTGCTTGCCACAGAGGTGCTAAGAGGGGGGAGAAATAAAGAAAGGCCACAAGAATTTATGCTAGGTCTTAAACCAGCTACTAGTTATATCTATTCAAAAATTAATTTAACTGGAGTGGGTTGGCTAATTGGCACCTACGAAGTACAGGTTAAAGTTGATGGTAAGGATGCTGGTCAGCTTAATTTTAATATTGTTGGAGATAAAGATTTCGACCTTTTAACCAAGAAGACTCTGCTTAAAAGTTTTTACCTAGGCAGCCAGATAAACCAGAACAAGCAGGTTACTATACCAGGCACAACCTTTAGCAGCAACCAGGAAAAGATCTATGCCGTAGCTCTATTTAAAGAAGTACCAGCCAATACTGACATGAAGGTGGTATGGAAATATCTTGATGGTAATCAGGATATAGATTCTTTCTATACCAAGTTCAGTGGCAGTGGTTATTTAGCGTTTGATATCAGTCTTGAAAAATTTGGAAGATTATGGCCTAATAGATTGTGGCCAAAAGGCAACTTCGAGGTCTTTTTATATGTGGACAACGTGCTAATTATCACCAAGAACTTCACAGTGTCGTAGCGTCCTAACGCATCGGTTAGCTAGTTTTATCCCCAAGTCATAGTCGGGGGATAACGCAAAATTTCGTGCTATTGACAACTAAGTTAGTAGTTGTTACCATCGAGTCATGCTCTATTGATTGAGTTTTAGAAGTCCAGCTTGAGCTTTTTGCATATATTGTCAAAAGGGTCTTTTTTTCATGTTGTCAAAAAAACCTTACACTCCATTAACTGATAATTCTAATTTTGTTAATGATAAATGGTACACACCAGCAAAAGATGCTGAGATTTTACCAAACTTAAATTCATTGCAATTAGAATCCTATCAATGGTTTGTTAAGCAAGGACTACAAGAATTATTCGATGAAATAAATCCGGTTGAAGATTTAACTGGAAAAAATTTAGAATTACATCTCGTTGATTATTATTTAGAAGATCCTAAGGTTACTGAAACAATTGCCAGAACTACCGATGTTACTTACGAAGTAGCTCTTAGAGTAAAGCTTAGGTTAATTAATAAAGAAACCGGCGAAATTAAAGAGCAAGAAGTTTTTCTAGGTGACATACCGATGATGACTAACTCTGGCACCTTCATTATTAACGGTGTAGAAAGAGTAGTAGTTTCCCAGCTTATTCGTTCGGCTGGAGTTTTGTTTACTAGAGAAGAAGGCCTTAATAATGGCCAATATGGCGCCAAGATTATTCCTGAACGAGGAGCTTGGTTAGAAATTGAAACTAACAGCAAAGGAGTTATATCGGTTAAGATCGATCGCAAAAGAAAAACTTATTTAACTACTTTATTACGTGCATTTGGGCTTAGTAGTGATAGCGAAATTGTAGATATATTTAAAGATGTTAACACGGACCCTAAACAAGATTTTATTAAAAATACTTTAGAAAAAGACCCGTCAAAGTCTAGCGACCAAGCAGTGTTGGAAATTTATCGTAAAGTACGTCCAGGCGATTTAGCAACTGTTGAAAATGCTCGCAATTTATTTACGAGCATGTTTACTAGCCATCGTCGTTACGACTTGAGTCGTGTGGGTAGATATAAATTAAATAAGCGCTTGGGATTAAAAACTCCCAATGAAAAAGAATTTAGAGTGCTAATGCTAGAAGATCTAATCGCTATTAGCAAAGAAATTATTCGTTTAAATAATACAGGTGGCGAAGCCGACGATATCGATAACTTAAAAAATCGTCGCGTACGAGCAGTGGGTGAACTAATTCAATTAAAATTTAGAACTGGTTTAATTCGGGTCGAACGAATTATTAAAGACCGTATGAGCGTTTCAGATATTACCACCGTAACTCCAGCCCAACTTATTAACGCTAGACCTGTTACTGCCATCATGCAAGAGTTCTTTGGCAGTTCACAGCTATCGCAGTTTATGGATCAGACCAACCCGTTGGCTGAACTTGAACACAAACGCAGATTATCTGCCATGGGACCAGGTGGTCTCTCTAGAGAACGAGCCGGATTAGATGTGCGCGATGTCCACACTTCTCATTATGGCCGTATTTGTCCTATTCAGACCCCAGAAGGTCAAAATATTGGTCTTACTGGTCAACTATCTTCTTTTGCTAAAGTAAATGACTATGGGTTTATTGAAACTCCTTATCGTCGCACAGTGCACGAAGTTGCTAACGATGGAAAGTCTGGGATAGGTCATATTGCTTACCAAGATATTATGGCACCAGATAGTAAGAAGGTAGTTATAAAGTCTGGAGAATTAATCACCAAGGAATTAGCTGAAAGTATAACGAAATACAAAGGTATAGCTACCTTGCTAGTTAAAACTAAGATTATTAACAAAATTAGCTATTTAGATGCCCACGAAGAAGAAGGCTTAACTATCGCCCAATCCAATTTAGCTACTGATGAAAAAGGTTTTGTCACAGCTAGCAAAGCGGTCGCTCGCTTGGATGGTGAGCCAGTTACAGTTTCGGTTGGCCGTATCGATTGTGTCGATATCTCCCCAAAACAAATTTTAAGTATGGCTACTTCCTTAATTCCTTTTGTCGAACATGATGATGCCAGAAGAGCTTTAATGGGTTCAAATATGCAACGACAAGCTGTGCCACTTGTAAGACCACAAGTTCCTATTGTTGGCACTGGCATGGAAGCTGCTGCTGCGGTTGGTTCTGGTTGGGTCATCTCGGCACCTGTCGACGGCGTCATTAAACATGTAGATGCTAAGCGAATTGAGTTAATTGGCAGTGAAGACAAGAAAACTCATACTTTTGACTTAACTAATTTCCAAAGATCAAACTACGAAACTAATTTGCATCAAAAACCCACGGTTACAAAAGGCCAAATAGTTAAGAAAGGGGATTCGCTTTGTGATGGACCTGCCATTAAACATGGCAAATTAGCCCTAGGCCAGAACTTGCTGGTTGCCTTCATGCCTTGGGGTGGTGCTAACTACGAAGACGCTATCATTATTTCTGACAGATTAGTAAAAGACGATATCTACACCTCGATCCATATTAAAAGATCGGAAATCGATGTTCGTGAAACTAAATTAGGTCCCGAAATTACTACCAGGGATATTCCTAATGTGGGAGAAGATGCAGTTGCAGACTTAGACGAAGATGGTGTCGTTCGGGTTGGAGCTAGAGTTAAGCCAAACTCCATTTTAGTTGGTAAAATTACACCTAAAGGTGAGACAGAGCTTACTTCCGAAGAACGTTTACTTAGAGCTATCTTTGGTGAAAAAGTAAAAGATGTTAAAGATACTTCGCTGCGCCTGCCTCATGGTGGTTACGGAAAAGTTGTAGATGTTAAGATTTTTGACCGTGATAAAGGCGACAAGTTAGAAGTAGGGGTAATTAGAAGAATCTATGTCTACATTGCCCAGCTACGTAAAATTTCTATTGGTGATAAATTAGCTGGCCGGCATGGTAATAAGGGTGTTATTTCAAGGGTATTACCACAAGCTGATATGCCATTTATGGCCGATGGTACACCAGTGGACATTATTTTAAATCCGCTGGGTATTATTTCTCGTATGAACTTAGGCCAAGTATTAGAAACCCATTTGGGTTGGGCGGCTGCCTTAAAGGAATTTAATGCAGTAAACCCAGTTTTCCAAGGTATCGATATGGAGGGGATTATTGAAGAAATGAAAAAAGCCGACTTGCCAGAAGACGGCAAGACACAGTTATATAACGGACACACTGGTATGCCTTTTGGCCAAAAGACCACCGTAGGAGTTATCTACATGTTGAAGCTACTGCACATGGTCGACGACAAGATTCATGCTCGTTCGATTGGTCCGTACGCTTTAGTCACGCAACAACCTCTGGGAGGTAAAGCCCAACGTGGGGGTCAAAGATTTGGTGAAATGGAAGTTTGGGCGCTAGAAGGTTATGGTGCCGCACATACTTTGCAAGAGATGCTTACCATTAAATCTGATGATGTTTCTGGTCGTTCGCGCACTTACGAAGCGATTATTAAGAATGAAGAAATTCAAAAACCACAAACTCCAGAAGCCTTTAATGTAATTGCAAGAGAACTACAAGGACTCGGACTTAATATTGAGTTATTAGATGCCGATGGCAAAGTCATTAACGAGATCTTGCCCAAAAAAATAATTAAGAAAAAATAAACCATGGTGCAAGTAAATTCCCAAGACAAATTCGCCAAGAAAAAAATTAATGCTAACGACTTTACGGCCATCAGAATTTCTATTTCTTCGCCTGAACAAATCTTGGCTTGGTCTCATGGAGAAATTACTAAACCAGAAACAATTAATTACCGAACTTTAAAGCCAGAGAAAGACGGTTTGTTTGATGAAAGAATCTTTGGACCAACTCGTGACTGGGAGTGTTATTGCGGTAAATACAAAAAAATTCGTTACAAAGGTGTAATTTGCGATAAATGTGGCGTAGAAATTACTCGTACTGTTGTTCGGCGCGAACGTATGGGCCATATTGCATTGGCTGTGCCAGTTTCACACATTTGGTATCTAAGGGGAGCTCCATCTCGTTTAGCTTTAATGTTAGACGTGCAATCGAAGAAGCTAGAACAAGTAATTTACTTTTCCGCTTATATTATTACCGAAGTTGATGAGGCAGCCAGAACCCAAGCCCTCGAACAATTATCTTCCGAATATACGCAACATACAAAGAGCTTGAAGAATGAGCACAAGCAAAAACTAGACCAAGCTAAACCAGAAGATGGCACTAAACTAATTAAAGAATTAACCGACAAGTTAGAAAAACTGAAGATGGCTTACAGTACTGCTACCTCTGAAATTAACGATTTAAAACCACATCGGATTATTTCAGAGCTAGAGTATAGGGATTTGTCGTTAAAATATGGCTTGGTATTTAAAGCCGGTATTGGCGCAGAAGCAGTCTACGATTTAATTAGCCAAATAGATCTAGACGCGACCGTCAAAGCATTTAAGGTTGAGCTAAAAGATGCTCTGGGCTTAAAACGTAAGCGTTTGCAAAAAAGACAGAGGTTGTTTGAAAATCTCTTTAAAGCTAATTTGCGCCCCGAATGGATGCTAGTTAAGAATCTACCAGTTATTCCACCTGATCTTAGGCCAATGGTGCAACTTGATGGCGGTAGATTTGCTACTTCTGATTTAAATGATTTATATCGCCGAGTAATTAATCGGAATAATCGATTGAAAAAACTGGTTGATATTGGTGCACCAGAAATTATTACTCGCAATGAAAAGAGAATGTTGCAAGAAGCTGTAGACGCTTTGTTCGATTTAACCGCTAGAGAAACATCTACTTCTACTGCTAGCAAGCGCAAGTTAAAGTCGCTAGCCGATTTATTGCGCGGTAAACAAGGTCGTTTCCGTCAAAACTTACTGGGCAAAAGAGTCGATTACTCTGGCCGAAGCGTTATTGTAGTTGGTCCAACGTTAGATTTGGATCAATGCGGCATACCTAAAGACATTGCCCTCGAAATTTTCAAGCCCTTTGTTATCTCAATTTTAATGGCCAACGAAGTTGTCCATAATGCAAAAACTGCCAGCAAGATGGTAGAAAAACAAGTTCCTGAAGTTTGGGACGCCCTAGATGAAGTTATTGGCAAATATTGTGTGCTTTTAAACAGAGCACCTACGCTGCATCGCTTAGGCATCCAAGCCTTTAAGCCAGTTTTGGTAGAAGGTAATGCTATCCAATTACATCCATTGGTTTGTACAGCCTTTAATGCTGATTTCGATGGCGACCAAATGGCAGTTCATTTGCCACTGTCTCGTCAAGCACAAGCCGAAGCCAGAGAAATTATGTTATCTACGCACAATCTTTTGAAACCAGCTACTGGCGAACCTATTATTGTGCCTAGCCAAGACATTGTTCTGGGCTGTTATTACATTACTTTAATGACAGATAAAACTTCTAAACAGCTACCAGCGTTCCAGCATGTGGATGAAGCGATCTTAATGCATGCTAATGGCAAACTCACTTACCATGAGCCAGTATCAATGAGAATTAAAGACAAACTTGTTGAAACAAATCTTGGTCGATTACTATTTAATCGAATCGTTCCAAAAGAACTGGGCTTTATAAATGAAGTGGTTGGCAAAAAAGCTTTGCAAAAAATTATTAACCAAATTCACGAGCGCTTTGGCAATGAAACAACCGCTAAGTTTGCTGACGATTTAAAAAATATTGGTTTTACCTTTGCTACTGATTCTGGCATTACTTTTAGTGTTGGAGATTTACAAATTCCTAGTGAGAAAGAAGAAGTTGTTAAGAGTGCAGAAACTAAAGTAGAGGCCATTCGCGACCAATACAAAGAAGGTTTAATTACAGTAGACGAACGTCGCAGATTATCTACAAAAATATGGGGAGAAGCTAAAGAAACTATTGAGAGCCATGTTTCGTATAAGGGGGATCTATTCAACTCTACCCAATTAATGATTGAATCCAAGGCCCGTGGTTCTAAAGAACAGCTTAACCAGTTGGTGGGCATGAAAGGTGTTGTGGTTAACCCAGCCGGTAAGATGATTGAGCTTCCGGTAAAGTCTAATTATAAAGAAGGACTAACTTCTCTCGAATACTTTATCTCCACCCATGGAGCCAGAAAAGGTGGTGCTGATACCGCTCTTAAAACTTCAGATGCTGGTTACCTTACCCGTCGTTTAATCGATGTAGCTCAAGATGTAGTTGTAATAATGGAAGATTGCGGTAGCGATCTTGGTCGCACTGTTCACCTAGCAGATGTAGACGAAATTAATGAAACGTTATCTTCTGTAGCATTGGGTCGTTCTTTAGCTAAAGATATTGTCGGCAGTAATGGCAAGGTGTTAGTGAAAAAGGATACTTTAGTAGATAAAGCTACTGCTAAAATTATTGCAGAGCAAAAATTAGATGAAATTACAATCTATTCTCCATTAACATGCAAACTTGAAAGAGGAGTTTGCCAAAAGTGTTATGGTAATGATCTAGCAAAAGGCAAACTAGTAGAAATGGGTGAAGCAGTAGGTATTATTGCTGCCCAAAGCATTGGTGAACCAGGCACACAGCTAACTATGCGCACCTTCCATACGGGTGGTGTGGCTAGTGCTTTAGATATTACACAAGGTCTTCCTCGAGTTGAGGAGCTCTTCGAATCTAGAGTTCCTAAGGTCGAAGCCCTGCTCGCTGAGCATGATGGAAAAATTAAGATTACTGAAGTAGGTGGCAAGAAGTTTATACAACTTCTATCCACTGTAGAAAAAAGCGTAGACTTACCTTCAGGTAAGGGAATTACACTAACCGTTAAAGATGGCAGTAAAGTTAAAAAAGGTGATGTTATAGCTAAAGAAGCAGATGGCAGTGATATCGAATCAATTGTAGCGGGTAATATAAAAATGGTTGGCGATAAAGCATATATTATCTACGAGAAAAAAGAGGCCTTTGAGTATACTATGACCTCTCAGATGTTCTTAAAAGTGGCTGATGGCGATGAAGTGAAACAAGGCGATCCATTAACTGAAGGACATTACAATCTAAAAGATCTTATGCGCCTAAAAGGTGAAGTAGCGGTCAAAAGATATATTATTCATGAAATTCAGAAGATCTATTCATTGCAGGGCCAAAACATCAACGACAAACATGTAGAACTCATTGTACGGCGAATGTTTAACCGTGCCAGGATTAAAGATGAAGGTGGCAGTAATTATATCTCCGGAGAAGTTATTTCTAGAGTAAGACTAGATGACGAAATTGCTAGGTTGCAAAAACTAGACAAAGCACCTCCTACCTATGAAGACCTACTGCTAGGTGTTTCTAAGGCAGCATTAAGCACTGAAGGATTCTTGTCGGCAGCCTCATTCCAAGAAACTACCAGAATATTAGTAGAAGCAGCTACAACCGGAACTATCGACCACCTCCTAGGACTTAAAGAAAATGTCATTATTGGAAGGTTAATTCCAGCTGGAACTGGTTTCAATAAAGATTGGGAAGAACGTGTTATGAATGACAAATCCACTTCTCTTAGGAATAATCCAACAGGCATTGCTACATAAAGCATTTGACAGAAGTAGCCTTGGGGCGGTTAAATAGTATAGTATTAAAACCATTCTTAAGTTTAAGGTAAGTTTATGCCAACGATTAATCAATTGGTTAGAAAATCTAGGAAGAGCAGCAAGCACAAATCAAAATCGCCAGCATTGCAGGTTGGTTTTAATACTATCAAGAATCGTAGTACTAAAATTATTGGCGGTTGTCCTCAGAAGCGAGGAGTTTGCATTAAAGTAACCACTATTACACCTAAGAAACCTAACTCAGCTTTAAGAAAGATTGCTAGGGTTAGATTAACTAATCGTATGGAAGTTACAGCTTACATCCCAGGCATTGGGCATAACTTACAAGAACACTCTATCGTTACTATTCGCGGGGGAAAAGTAAAAGATTTACCCGGTGTGCGTTATCATATAGTTCGAGGATCGTTAGATACCTCCGGGGTACAAAACCGCAAACAAGGCCGTAGTTTATATGGCGCAAAGAAAGAAAAGTAATTAATTAATATTTAAGTGTCACGTAAAAGTAAATTAATTCGTAAAGTTGTTGTGCTGGATAAAAAATTCAGCAATGCTTTAGTTCACAGAACCATCAACAAGATTATGTTTAACGGCAAGAAAACTGTAGCTGAGCGCATTGTTTATGGTGCCATCGAATTAGCAAGCAAAAAACTAAACAAAGATCCTTTGGATGTTTTCCAAACTGCTATTAAAAATGTATCCCCAGCTATACAGTTAAAAGGGCGTCGAATGGGGGGGTCTAACTTTCAGATTCCAACCGAAGTGTCTGATGACCGCAAGATTATCCTAGCTTTGCAGTGGATTATATCGTCTGCTCGTCGTCGTAAAGGTATGCCAATGAATGAAAAGCTCGCCACCGAACTTATGGATGCATATAACAACACCGGAGGAGCAATTAAAAAGAAGGAAGAAACTCATAGAATGGCAGAAGCCAACCGTGCATTTGCTCATTTCGCTAGATTCTAAATAATATGGCAGAAAGACAGTACTCCTTAGAGAAAACTAGAAATATTGGTATTATTGCCCACATCGATGCGGGCAAGACCACCGTTTCCGAACGGATTCTTTTCTATACTGGCAAAACATACAAAATTGGTGAAGTACATGAAGGCGCTGCTGTAATGGACTGGATGGAGCAAGAGCGCGAACGTGGGATTACAATTACTTCTGCTGCGACCACTTGTTTCTGGAAAGATGTACGTATCAACATTATCGATACCCCAGGGCATGTCGATTTTACTGTCGAAGTGGAAAGAAGTCTTAGAGTGCTTGATGGGGGAGTCGTAGTGTTTGATGGTGTATCTGGTGTAGAACCTCAGAGCGAAACTGTCTGGCGTCAAGCCGAAAAATATAAGGTACCTAGAATTTGTTTTATTAATAAGATGGATCGGATGGGGGCTGACTTTTATGCGAGTTTTAAATCTATTCTCGATCGCTTAGGTGCTAATGCAGTTCCAATTCAAATCCCCATAGGCGCTGCTGAAAATTTTCACGGCATTATCAACCTATTCACCGAACGAGCTTTTTATTTCGAAGGTGAACAAGGGAAAGAAGTCAGAGAAACTGATGTGCCCGAAGAGATGAAAGAACAAGTTAAAAAATTTAGACACGATCTATTAGAAAAGATTGTGGAAACAGAAGAAGTATTATTAGAGAAATTTTTAAGCGATCAGGTACTTACAGAAGATGAACTCAAGAAAGCTCTTAGAGCAGCCGTTATAGATAATAAAATAGTGCCAGTGTTGTGTGGCTCTGCTCTTAAGAATAAAGGCGTCCAGCAGCTTTTAGATGCCATTATTGACTTTCTGCCAAGCCCGTTAGACATTCCTCCTATCCAAGGCACTATTGCTGGGACAGAAGAACAAGTTGAACGCGAGGCAAGCGACGATACCCCATTTACTGCATTAGCATTTAAAGTTGCTACCGATCCGTTTGTCGGTAAGCTAGTATATTTTAGAGTTTACGCCGGTACGCTTAAGTCTGGTTCTTATGTGTATAACTCCAGCAAAGGTCAGAAAGAACGCATTAGTCGTATCTTGCGGATGCATAGCAACCATCGTGAAGAAGTAGATGAAATCTTTTCTGGAGAAATCGGAGCCATCGTTGGTCTTAAGAATGCAACCACTGGCGATACTTTAGTTAAAGAAGGCGATAAATTAGTTCTGGAATCTATCGAATTTCCGGAGCCAGTTATTGCGGTGGCAGTGGAGCCTAAATCTAAAGCCGATCAAGAAAAGATGGCAGTTGCTCTTAGCAAATTAGCCGAAGAAGACCCCACTTTCAAGGTACATACTGATGAAGACAGTGGCCAAACCATTATTAGGGGCATGGGCGAATTACACCTAGATATCATTGTCGATCGAATGCGAAGAGAGTTTAAGGTAGAGGCCAATGTTGGTAAGCCAGAAGTAGCTCATCGTGAAACTATTACCAAGGAAGTGGATGTTGAAACTAAATATATTCGCCAAACTGGTGGTCGTGGCCAATATGGACATGTCTTAATTAAGTTCGAACCTCTTGAACAAACCCAGAACTTTGAGTTTGTAAACAAAGTTGTTGGCGGAGCAATTCCTAAAGAATATATCCCAGCTGTTCAGAAGGGTATCGAAGCGGCTATGGCACGGGGTGTTATTGCTGGTTATCCAGTTACGAATATTAAAGCAACTTTGTATGATGGCACTTATCACGATGTAGACTCTTCGGAAATGGCCTTCAGTATTGCTGGTTCAATGTCTTTGCAAGACGGTATCCGCAAGGGTGCTCCTGCAATTTTAGAACCAATTATGAAAGTTGAGGTTGTCACCCCAGAGGATTTTGCCGGGGACGTGATGGGAGATCTTAACTCTAAGCGAGGTAGAATTGAAGGAATGAGCGAAAGAGCTAATACTAAAGCTGTAGCGGCATTTGTGCCTCTGTCGGAGATGTTTGGTTATGCTACATCACTAAGGTCTATGACCCAGGGTAGGGCATCTTACACCATGGAATTCTATCAATACGAGCGAGTACCAGCTCATGTCCAAGAGGAGTTGATTACCAAGCGGACGAAGTAGTAAGGGATTTCACTTTTTGGGCGCCATAAAAGTCCTTGCGCTTATCTGGTAACTAGTGTATTTTCTAAAAGTATAATAATTCGGTCATTTGCTATTAAATATTTAAGTATTAATAAGGAGAAAGGTTATGGCAGCAGAAGTTTTTGAGAGAAATAAGGTTCATGTTAACGTTGGTACAATTGGTCATGTTGATCACGGTAAAACTACTTTAACCGCGGCTATTACTCAGGTATTAGCAGGGAAGGGTTTAGCTACAGCTAAGAAGTTTGAAGATATCGATAATGCACCAGAAGAAAAGGATCGCGGTATTACTATTGCGACTTCTCATCAGGAGTATGAAAGTGAAAAGCGTCATTACGCCCACGTCGATTGCCCTGGTCATGCTGACTACATTAAAAACATGATTACCGGTGCTGCTCAAATGGACGCCGCTATTTTAGTGGTAGCTGCCACTGATGGACCTATGCCTCAAACTAGAGAGCATATTTTGCTTGCTCACCAAGTAGGTGTACCTCAGATAATAGTTTTTATTAATAAAACTGACCAAGTCGACGACCCAGAGCTTATTGACCTAGTCGAAGAAGAAGTCAGAGATCTGTTAAAGAAGTATGAATTCCCTGGAGATGAAGTCCCAATTATTAAAGGGTCGGCTCTTAAAGCATTAGAAAATCCTACAGATGAAGCAGCCACTAAACCCATTATGGATCTCATAGCTGCTATGGATTCATATATCCCAGATCCTGTTAGAGATTTAGACAAACCATTCCTTATGCCTATCGAAGATGTTTTCTCGATTAAGGGCAGAGGTACGGTTGCTACTGGTAGAATTGAGCAAGGTGTAGTTAAAGTTAACGAAGAAGTTGAAATTGTTGGGATTAAACCAACCAGAAAAGTTGTTGTTACTGGTGTGGAAATGTTCCGCAAACTACTTGACCAAGGACAAGCCGGAGATAACGTTGGCGTGCTGCTAAGAGGCATCGAAAGAAATGAAATCGAAAGAGGCCAAGTCTTAGCCAAGCCAGGTTCAATTAATCCACATACCAACTTTGAATCCGAAGTATATATTCTAGGCAAAGAAGAAGGCGGTCGTCATACTCCATTTGCTAAAGGTTACAAGCCTCAGTTCTATATCCGCACCACTGATGTAACTGGGTCTGTCGAACTGCCAGCAGATCGTGAAATTGTTATGCCAGGTGATACAGTTAAATTCAATGTAGAATTGATCGTACCAGTTGCCATGGAAGAAGGACTACGCTTTGCTATCCGTGAAGGTGGTAAAACTGTTGGTGCTGGAGTAGTGACTAAGATTATTAAGTAAATTTATCAAAACATAATTACGCGAGAGATGTTGATATAAAAGGTATGGCTAGCGAGAAACAAGAAGATAAAAAAATTGCACCTAAACAAAGGATTCGGATCAAATTAAAAGCATATGATCACCGGATTATTGATCAATCTGCAAAATTAATTGTTGAGGCTGCTGAACGCACTGGTGCTAATGTAATTGGTCCCATTCCACTTCCAACTGAAAAGAAGATCTACACTGTTCTGCGGTCCACGTTTGTTCATAAAGATGCTCGCGAACAGTTTGAGATGCGAGTACATAAACGCCTTATCGAAATTATTGACCCTCGTCCTAAAACTGTCGATGCTCTAACTAATTTAAATTTGCCATCCGGAGTCAGCATCGAAGTGAAAATGTAGAAGTTTACAAATATTAGTTAAATTACCTTCAATGGGGTACTAGTCCCTAGGAAGCGAGATTATTCTTTTGTCATGATAGGTTTAATTGCACAAAAATTTGAAGTTTCCCAAGTAGTTTTAAAAAACGGCGATATTGTGGCCGCTACTTGGCTTAAAGCTAAACCTAATTCGGTAGTGCAGATTAAATCGCTAGATAAGGATGGCTACAACGCCATTCAACTTGGTGGTGGCATTAAAAAGCGTTATAACAAGCCTACTAAGGGACACCTTAAGGAGCTAGATGCCAAGGTGCTTTGGGAAGTCAAAACTAACCAGATAGATAAATTTAAAAGGGGAGATAAGCTAGACCTTTCCTTATTTACTGAAGGAGATAAGGTCACTATTACCGGCACATCTAAAGGCAAAGGATTCGCCGGCACCATTAAACGACACAATTTCCGTAGTGGCCCTTCTGGCCATGGGCATGATCATCATCGACAGCCTGGTTCTATTGGCCCCATGGGTATTGCACGTGTCTTGCCCGGCAAAAAAATGGCTGGTCACATGGGTAATGAGCGCACTACTACTAGGGGTTTGCGAGTAGTAGCCATAGATACATCTGAGCAAAAGATAGCAGTTAAAGGATCGGTGCCAGGCATTCGACATAGTTGGGTTTTAATTAGCAAGCATGAATAAAGTAGTTACACCAATCGATAAAGCTGGTAAAAAAGATTCTTCTGGAGACTCTGGTTTGTCGACTACTAAATTGACATCAGATGCATTTGGGGCAGTGCAAACAACTAACCTTAAATCGTTATCCGAAATGGCTATTAGTCGACGCAGCAACCAGCATCGACCAACCGCTAGTTCAAAAACTAGAGGACAAGTAGCTGGTAGCACCAGAAAGCCTTGGAGGCAAAAAGGCACTGGCCGAGCTAGGGTTGGCACCAAACGGACTCCACTTTGGCGTGGTGGTGGCATTATTTTCGGCCCCACTAGCAATCGTAACTACCAGAAGAAGATTAACCGAGCATTAATTGTGCCAAGCCTTAGATGGACATTGCAACAAAAGGCCACCGATGAGAAGGTTGTAAGCATCTCCAACTTGGATGCTATTAGTTCGACTAAAACTAAAATGGTGCTAGCTATGCTTAGCCCTCATTTGCATCATCGTGGTACCTTAATTATTACTGGCCCAAAGGCGGACAATTTAAAGAGAGCTTTGGCTAATGTCAGTTTCGTCAACGTTAAAGCAGCTAATCAAATAAGTTTTTTAGATATTGTTAATGCCAGACACATTTTAATTACCGATTCCGGATTAAATATTCTACAAGAAAAGCTAAAATAAAGATGAATATAGTTATCATACAACCAGTTATTTCCGAAAAAAGTGTTCAGCTGGGGGCTGCGAATAAATACACTTTTAAGGTAGATAAGAGAGCTAACGCTTCTCAAGTGAGGCATAGTGTCGAAAATTTATTTAAAGTAAACGTCAAAGCCGTCAACATAATAAACGTACCTGGTAAACCAAAAAAAGTACGCGGTAGAAGAGTAATGCGGGCATCCATAAAAAAAGCAATCGTTACTTTAATGCCTGGACAGAAGATTAAATTATTTGAAGAAGTTAAAGAATAATTATGGTAGTTAAAGTATTAAAACCAACTTCTCCCGGCCGGCGAAATATGAGTGTCATTGTTCGCAGTGCTGTGCTAACCAAAAAACCCTCTGTCGTTAAAA
Source organism: Patescibacteria group bacterium (assembly GCA_018817805.1). Taxonomy (GTDB): domain Bacteria; phylum Patescibacteriota; class Kazan-3B-28; order Kazan-3B-28; family UBA10110; genus JAHITC01. The sequence continues at coordinate 2,095 of JAHITC010000004.1, read as the reverse complement.
AACTAGTCAAGGGCATTAAACGGAGAAGTGGCCGTAATAACAGGGGAGTTATTACTATTAGGTCTAGAGGTGGCGCAGCTAAGCGCAAGTTTAGAACAATTGATTTCAAGCAAACTAAGCTAGGTATTCCAGCTTCGGTCAAGTCGATCGAATATGATCCAAATCGTTCTGCCTATATCGCGCTAATATGCTTTCTAGACGGAGAAAAGTCATACATCCTGGCCCCAGCCAATTTAAAAGTAGACGACAAGGTGGTTTATAACGAGAATACTAAGATTAAGGTAGGTAATCGCCTAATCCTTAAAAACATTCCCAGTGGCGTTGCAATCCATAACATAGAGTTACAGCCAGGAGGCGGAGGCCAATTAGTTCGGTCAGCCGGTAGTTCTGCGATGTTAGCTGGTTTCGATCGCGGGTTTGCACAAGTCAAAATGCCATCCGGCGAGATTAGAATTATTCCAGAAAATGCTTATGCCAGTATCGGTGCAGTTTCTAATCCCGACTATTCCAATGTTAGAGTAGGGAAGGCTGGTCGCAAAAGATTGATGGGTAGACGACCACGTGTACGTGGTAAAGCTAAGAACCCAGTCGATCATCCACATGGTGGTGGAGAAGGCAATACTTCAATTGGTTTGAAGCATCCTAAAACTCCATGGGGTAAGCCAACCCTTGGTTACAAAACACGCAAGCGTAATAAAAGTAACAAGCATATTATTAAGCCACGTACGAAGAAGCGGAAAGGAAAGAAGTAATGTCGAGATCACTTAAAAAGGGATGGTACGTTGATCCCAAACTACAAATTAAAGTTAGCAAAGCTAAAGCAACTAACGACCATCGGGCCATTAAAACTTGGTCCAGATCATCGACTATTACTCCCGAAATGGTAGAACTTAACTTCGAAGTACACAATGGCAAAAAACATATTCTAGTATTTGTTTCCGAAAACATGGTTGGTCATAAATTAGGCGAATTCTCGCCAACCCGGAAATTTGTTAGTCATGGAGGCAGAATGGCTAAAGAACAAGCTAAAAAACCTACCTCTAAATAATCAAACCCATGGAAATTATTGCTAAAGCTAAATTTATTCGCATCAGTCCCAAAAAGGTTAGACCCCTTTTAAAGGATTTGCGTCAAAAAAATGTCGATTTAGTCTTGGCATCTTTAAGATATACACACACTAAAGCTGGTCGTTTGCTTTACAAATTAATTGCTTCCGCTGCTGCAAACGCTACCAACAACTACAACCTAAAGGCAGATAATTTAAAAATTAAAACTTTAACTGCGAATGACGGGCCCAGATTTAAGCGCCACTGGATGCGCTCGCATGGCTCATCTGACGTAATTCTTAAGCGCAATGCACATCTGGCAGTTGTTTTGGAAGAAATTAAGCCCACAACAACCCCTATTGTTAAAAAGCAGGCCAAACCTATTACAAAGACCACTCCAGCTGACCCCACCAATAAAAGTGAAGTTGAGAATAAAGAAGTAGGCGGAGGTGGTTTTGCTGGCGACAATATTAAGGCAAAAAAATCTGGTGGCAGTGGTTTAAAAAGAATATTTCCTCGTACGACTAATAAATAATTACTATGGGACAAAAAATTAATCCAATTAGTTTCCGACTAGGTATTAGCGCACAATGGCGCTCGCGCTGGTTCGATCTAAAAAATTACCAAGTTAATTTATTGGAAGATTATAAAATCCGGGAGTTTTTGGAGAAAGAGCTTAAAAAAGCGGCTGTTGCTAAGGTTGATATCGATCGACTAAGCAATGAAGTAATTGTAAATATTCACACTGCTCGCCCAGGTGTTGTTATCGGTAGAGGAGGAGCAGGAGCTGAAGAACTTCGCAATAAAATTAAAGGAGTTATCGGCAAAAATATTAAGTTGAATATTATTGAAGTTAAGAATCCCGAAACTAATGCCGCTATCGTTGCTCGCCAAATAGTAGAGCAGATTGAAAGACGCATTCCATTTAGAAGAGCTGTTCGAGGTGTGATGGAAGCCGCCAAACGTCATAAAATTGATGGCATTAAAATCAATATAGCCGGTAGGTTAAACGGAGCTGAAATTGCCCGCAGAGAAATGTTTATTTATGG
>JAHITC010000003.1 GCA_018817805.1 Patescibacteria group bacterium | reverse complement strand
TATTTTCAGACAAGGGTGTGTATTTGTTCATAGGCAAATAATGTTACACCCTCTGTCACAATCAACTTCATAGTCTCTACGGGGTCATCCCACCATTTTGCAAAAACAAAATGGGAACCGTTTCTAACAAAAGAAACGGCGGGAGACTTCCCTCGGGATTGTCCATAACGAGCCGGTAAGCTCATATGTTATGGAGTTCCCCCGATACAGCTGAATACTCATCTCGATGTCACCATCGAGAGGGACACCCTTATCACTATATTTTACGAGCGGTGATGGATTTATCTAATCCCGTTCGCTCCCCACGCTTTCGTTCCTCAGCGTCAGAAATGGCCCAGCAGACTGCCTTCGCCTTTGGTGTTCTTCTCGATATCTACGGATATTACCCCTACACCGAGAATTCCATCTGCCTCTGCCATTCTCAAGACAAGCAGTATCAAACACTTTTCCTTGGTTAAGCCAAGGGCTTTAATATTTGACTAACTTATCCACCTACGAACCCTTTACGCCCAATAAATCCGGATAACGCTCGAGCCCTACGTATTACCGCTGCTGCTGGCACGTAGTTAGCAGGCCCTTATTCTTCTAGTACCGTCATAATCTTCCTAGATAAAAGGAGTTTACAACCCGAGGGCTGTCTTCCTCCACGCGGCATTGCTGCATCAGGCTTTCGCCCATTGTGCAATATTCCTCACTGCTGCCTCCCGTAGGAGTCTGGGCCGTGTCTCAGTCCCAGTCTGACTGGTCATCCTCTCAGACCAGTTACCGATCATCGCCTTGGTAGGCCTTTACCCCACCAACAAGCTAATCGGACGCAGGTTCCTCCTTGGGCAATGAATTTTTACTCAGCCCCAATTTTATACACCACATTAATATTAATTGATGTGCAAAATTGGAGTTGAGACCATCGAGTGTTATCCCGCCTTTCGACAGGTTATGCTCGACCCAAGGGTAGATTACCCACGCGTTACTCAGCCGTCTGCCATGGGTGCCCGAAGGTCCCATTCGACTTGCATGTGTTAGGCATGCCGCCAGCGTTCATCCTGAGCTAGGATCAAACTCTCAAAAAAGTTTGAAAACTAAACTTTCATTTTAACTTTAACTTTGCGCAATAAATTGCGCGATTTGTAACAGAAATTGATCTGTTCCGCACTTATAGTCATCCTCTAAGCTGTCAAGGTCTGATAAAAAAAGAAAAACCTAACCAAACTTGGTTAGGACCTCCCAAAGCGTAAACGGAAGATTGGGATTCCTGGTTAGCTCTCCTTTTTAATTTAAGTGTATATCGTACGCCCGTTAAATATACACTGCAGTACTGGGGGCGTCAAGCCCTCATATATACCTGTATTTTTTAAGAAAAATCAACTGTTTTTGCTGCCTTCTACCAGTATCCCCGCAGCATCACTTTTGCGCTCTTTATGAGTAACTGCAAATCCTAGATATTTACCCAACATTAAGCGAGTTTCGGAATCTAAAGCTGGGATTGAGCCAAAGAAGATACCAGAAATTGGCACAAGTATCCACTGTGCGAACATCTCGATGTTCTTCCATTTATTGTAACTTTTAGGCCTTGGGGGAAGTAGTTTATATGAAACAAACGCCGAAATAATAATTCCGAGCCAAGTTATGCTTAACAAATTGCGTGCCAACACAGGTAGGTTAAATGCCAGCACTGTCATTCTAAAATTTGGATTAAGCAGTAGTGGTATCCAACCGCCTAAAACAATTATTAAAGAAGATGTAGACCAAGCAATATGCCCCTCAAACACTCTAAGCGGATGAATAATTCTTTCTTTCCATGTCATTTGCCCTCTCTTGGCAAAAAACTTTTCTACCAAATACGAAAAATGCTCAATCCCCCACGCCCAACGTCTTTTTTGAATATATTGGGCTCTTAAAGTATCCCAAATGTTTTTACCCAAGACCGCATCCATAGAAACAGGAGTAAAAATGGGTACCACTTTATGGTTACCATTGTAATGATAATAAGCTGAATAGAATTGTTTCGAATCTTCAGACACTACATAGCGGTCGAAAAAATCTATATCAACCAATGTTTTTAAACTCATTGCTTGCGAAGAAAAATTAATCAGCCTGTATGGTCTGGTCGATTCGATCATTTGCCAATAAGAAGAACCAAGTGCAACCAAGCGATTAATGGCCGGCACATCCCATAAATTATTATTAAACAACGGTACCGGCTGATAGCTTTTAAAAGTTCGATCCAAATTAACTACATAGTTATAAGTTACACACGCCAAATATTCTCTGTGAGGCATTGTGTCGCTATCAAAATAATGCACCATAACGTTGTCGTAACTAATGCCTTGATTATCGATATATTTTTGCAAGATTTTACCGGCAAAATATCCATTAGCACCCTTAGTTTTACCCACACCCTGCTCATCGGGGTGAACTACCACCATAAAGTCCCTGAAACTACTCTTAAATTCGTCGCTAACTTTCTGAGCATTAGCTAGCGCTATCTCGCCGCCTCGTGCCTCAACCGTCAATAATATAGTTACCTTGTCTTTGGAATAGTTACTATTTTTACAAGCCGCCACCGATGCTGCAATTACTTTGTAACTCTCTTTGTAAATAGGATACAAAAAGACGTGATGAACCTCCCGCCAATCCTTCTGTTCTTCTGGGAGCGCTCTAATTTTTTCGACTTGCTCCCATTCATCAGACAATTTGTTTCGCTCAAAACCTTTAACTAAGTGGAATTGACGAAATAAAGTGTCCGACCACTTGCTTAGATCTTCGGTTTGCTGACATCGTTCTAGCCAATTTATTGCCACTGCCCTCTTTAAATGAAAGTACCCAGAAAGCAAGTGTCCACCCATTACAAACGCTTTTACCAACCAATAAGTATCAAATAAGATGATGAAATAAGCTACCCCAGCTGGCCAAGAAAAAGAGAGAATAAACGGCATAGATAAAATAAGCCACGAAGTGGCCCCTGGTAAAATCTCCCAAAATCTCCTTGCAGAATGTGTCATAAGCTAGTTAAAATGCCACTGCTATCAACGACAGAGTAATGCCGAGCACTACAATCTGAATAAACAGAGAAGCTCCTAGTAAAAGCCAGGCGGCTAGAATATCTTTCGGGTAGATGTAAAACACCAGCCAAGTATTTACAGCTAATAGAATGAAATTTGCCATTGGCCACAAAAAGTCTTTTAAAAACACCAGATCACCTAAACCAAAATTAATTGGAAGTGTTAACGCAATTGGATAAGGGGCTATGAAAACAGACCATAATAACCAAAAAATAGCATGTAAAAACCATATTGTGTAAATAAGTAAGTACAAATTTTTTTCTCGGCGTTTTAACCTGCCCCATTGATGAAAAAAATCTCTACCCCCACTCCATTCAAATAATCTAATTCTTTTCATTGTTTAACAGCTCCCCTTTCTAATTTAAGAGCTTCTGTTTATATTATAAAGATAAATTGCTTTATTAATCTTCCCGCGAAAGGAAACCAGTCATCGCCATCATTATTACTGGTAGGACTAGCCACCACGCATAAGCAGAAACTAAAGGCCCAGCAATTAAAGATCCTTCAACAATTCTAGATTTTACGTCTAATGGTAAAAATTCTAGGATAGAAGCTGCAATTAAAGCTGCACTCAAGAAGCTATATCCTGTTTGCACAAACAGCGACACTATGCCTCGACCCCCCATAAATGCATGCCCAAGCAACCCTCCACGAAAAGCAATAACTAAGATTGTAACAACAAACAACGCCACCTTAACAGTAAAAATCGATACGTTGCCACTTACAAACTTATCATTAAGTATCGTCGAGGATTGATTAGTAATTAACCCAAAAGCACTAGTTGCCCATTGATTGGCTATTACCAATCCAACGTAAGCCCCCAGTAAGGTTAAAATGATTTTTTCTCGGCCCATTAGAAATCCGTAGATCAAGCTAACACCAAAAAAAATCAACAAAACCAAATCCCAAGTTGGTACCATGAATTACAAATTTAATTTACATCAAAACTGCTCTCACTATAACAAAATTCCCTCAAAAGTAAACTAG
>JAHITC010000039.1 GCA_018817805.1 Patescibacteria group bacterium | reverse complement strand
TGGATACCCCATCATCTTTAACTCGTTTAAGTATCTGCTCTTTTATCTCTTTGCTTATTACTGATTTAGACATATTAGCTTCCTTTCTACTTACTCATCATACCGTGAGGACTAACTGTCTTAATTTTGGGGTACCCGCCACAAATTATATTCAAAAACAATCCCGACAATCTTTTACTGCTGGTATAAAACAACTACAAGGAACTATCGCATCTGTAGGTAAAACCGTGGGTAAGGTTAGGATTCTACATAGTAGTAGGGGGGATGTCTATGAAGAATTATCATCTATTAAAAAGGGAGATATCTTGGTTACAGAGATGACTCGTCCACAATTTATATCAGCAATGAAGCTAGCATCCGCCATAGTAACTGATGAAGGCGGGCTTACTAGTCATGCAGCAATAATCGCGAGGGAGTTGAAAATACCTTGTATAGTTGGAACAAAAGTAGCAACTCAGGTATTGCACGATGGCGATTTGGTTGATGTTGATGCTAACAAGGGTATTGTAAAAATATTAAAAAAGATTTAATGAATAAAATATTTTCAAATTTTCAGAGCCGAGAATATTCACTTTTACGAGTGTATGCTGCGTATGAAGGTGTCCAACAACACTTTGAACCACTTTTAGATTGTGAAGTAGGAGATATTTTAATGGTTTATCGAGGGGCTGGATTAGTACATGCATATTATCGCCAAGGAATTCCTCAATCGGTCTATCAACATGTTGGGTTAAAAGTCCAAAATGACCCGATTCTTATCAAGCAAAGCCTAGCAAGATTAATGGAACTTTTTACAATTTTTGAACCTTACTATCAAAACAAGAAAACAATAAAGGATGTAAAGGAAATGGAATATCTTTATCACCTTTATGCTGAATCTTGGGTGCTCGTAGGAATAACATTTATTATTCCAGATTTGCCTGATGCTCCTGTCGATCTAAAAGAACTAACCTATAAAGTACGTAAAGAAACGCAAGAGTACAACGAAACCATGCAAGAAGTTTTTAGAATAGCTCTTGAAAATTGGTATCCTCATCTTAAGGGCAAAGCTGATTTTGTATTGCCAGAGGAGGTTTGGTCGGGCGCAGTCAAAGATACGACGATATTAGAGAACCTTGAAGAAAGATCAAAAGGTTTCGTTTTTTATAATGAACAACTCCTTGTTGGCCCTGATGTAGATTTGCATCTCAAAGAAGTGGATGCTGTTTTGGAAAAAGAAGGAGACGATCAGACATCCGAATTTTCTGGTCAAATTGCTCAGTCTGGAAAAGTTCAAGGCACTGTCTGTCTTGTTATAACCAGAGAAGACTTAGATAAAGTTACGAGTGAGAATGTCTTAGTCACAGCTATGACAATGCCAGCTTATCTACCAGCTATGAAAAAGGCGGTGGCATTCGTTACTGACGAGGGAGGAATAACTTGTCATGCCGCTATTATTGCTCGCGAGATGAATAAACCTTGTATTATTGGTACTCGAGTAGCTACAAAAGTTCTTAAAGACGGTGATTTAGTGGAGGTTGATGCAGATAATGGTAAGGTAAAAATTCTCAAACGTTCATAATGATATTTATTAAAGAATTTACTAAACTATCAAAAGACGATACCGCTATTGCTGGGGGGAAAGGAGCATCTTTAGGAGAAATGACTCAAGTTGGGATCCCAGTACCTCATGGTTTTGTTTTACTTTCATCCGCTTTTGAAGAATTTTTAGAAATTACTGATCTTAATGTAGAGATTAACTCTATTTTGAGTTCAGTAGATCCTAAGGTAATGCATACTATAGAACATGCTTCTGAAAAAATTCAAACACTCATCAAAGGAGCAACAATTCCACAAAATATTGCTGAAGAAACAAAAGAAGCATTTAATAAATTGGATGTGCAATTTGTTGCAGTTCGTTCTAGTGCTACTGCAGAAGATTCTGCTAGCGCCGCATGGGCAGGACAATTAGACAGTTACCTGAATATAACAAAACCTGATTTATCAGAAAGTATAAAAAAATGTTGGGCATCACTGTTTACACCTCGCGCTATTTTTTATCGTTTTGAAAAGAAACTTAACGAACAAAAAATCTCTGTTGCTGTAATTGTACAGATTATGGTTGATAGTAATGTGGCTGGTGTTGCTTTTTCTGTGCATCCAGTAACTAAAGACGCAAATCAATTAATCATCGAGGCTAGTTTTGGGTTGGGAGAGGCAGTCGTGTCTGGACAAGTCACTCCAGATAGCTATGTCGTAACAAAAAATCCCCGTGAAATTATAGACAAAAACATTTCAATCCAAACTAAAGGATTATATCGCTCTTCTAATAATAAGAATGAGTGGCAAGATATCCCTCTAATACAGGGAAGTAAACAGGTATTATTAGATAGTGAGATATTGGAATTGTCAGAAATGGTACTACAGATTGAAGAACATTACGGTTTCCCTTGTGACATAGAGTGGGCTATTGCCGATGGTAAACTGTATATTCTGCAAAGTCGCCCTATTACAACTCTCTAGGTTTATTTTTGTATTGTCTCATTTTCTCCCCAGGTTCTATAATAAACCTGTCCCCCTAAAACTCTTCAAAAATACTTGAATTATCTCCTTGGGGGTGCAACCGGAACCCGTCTGCTCTGCCAGCAAGTGCGCGAGTCAAGCGACCCAAGTGCCTAAGATACAATCAGATAACTAACAAACCCCTTCGCAAGGGTTAATTTTATGCTAAGATTGAAGTATTGACCCATACCTTTATATTTTATTATCTAAGAGTCCTCCTCAAGAGGGGGCAATACCAGTTCTTTTAACTTTACTATTGTTTCATAGAGCATTTCATCACGATTTTACCTATTCTGCAGCACTCAATGTGAATTCTGGTGGTAAATCATTTGAAGTAGATTTTGTTATTGTAAAACAAAAATCTATGTCAGGTGGAATAGAAATCGGGGTAGGTGAAGCCAAAGATACAGGCGGAGAAATCGAACAAGCTGATATTGATAATTTATTAAGGTTTGTGGACGCGGTGACAGATAAAGATATTAAGTGTTATCCAATTTTTTCTAAAACCGCAGATCGTTTCCAAGCATCTGAACTTGAAAGATTCGGCGAATTGGCAGATAAAGGTATTCCATTCATTGTCATTAATAACCCTCAACTAGATCACTACTTTCCAAATTGGGCTACTTGGACAAGCAATACTAGATATAAATATGCCAGTTCTCTAGAAGAAATGGCTCATAATACCATCTATCGTTACTCAAAGATGCGATGGGTAGTTCGGCTTGCAAGTATCTTAAAGTATTCAAAAATTGCTAGGCAAATGAAATTAACTGATAAACAAATCAAGGAATATCAGACTATATTCGAAAAAGAGTATGGTGAAAAGATACCTAGAGAAGAAGCTGAAGAATCAGCTAGAAATCTTATTAACTTTATGGAGCTTATGCTAAAACTTGCCCATAAAGAACATTTAAGAAAACAAAGATTAGAAAAAGAACCAGAAGGCTTCCATATTGAAGGCCAAGGATATAACTGTATGATCTGTAGTAATACTATATCTGATCAAGAAACTTGGTATGACAAATACGGCATTAAGTGTTTAATCTGCCAAGAAGCAGTAAAAAAGAAAAAGATACCAGTATCAGCTCTTAAGAATAGAGATAGTTGGTATAGTGATAATGAATTAAAGTGGAAACTTGATATAAAAAGATCCACTATTAATAGACTTATTAGAGAAGGGGAGTTAAAGCCTAGATTAATCCTTAATTCAAACGGCAAAACACACTGCCAGCTATTTTTATTAAAAGAAAATCCGAGCCTAGTGGCTAAAAAACCTGCTCCCCAAGCGTAAAAACACTTGATATTAAGTGTTTATTATGCTAAAGTCAAAACATTCGAATGTTCTTCGAAAATCTAACACTATAGAGGTGATGGCTGATGCATAATCAGATGGCATCTAGCGTTTCTAGTGAAAAACCCAGCGACGGACAAGTCGCCCATCTCAAGGGAGTCCTTGAAGTGGCAATCCGCCAAAGCGGACGGAACTCTTGTCAGGTCCAACGAATGATCGAGCAAGAAGATGGAGTCAAAGATGATTTCATCAAGCTTTGTCAGAAGTATGGCCTGCCTGTTCTTCCGTATCCGGATGAGGTCGCTAAGCGGACTCTTGACTATGGCGATGACTTCCAGTTTCCGGACATTGAAACTCAGCGTAGTCGTCTCGTGGTTATCCACGGAGACATCAACTTGGGTCATGTATCCAAGCTTGTTGAGAATCTCGGCCCTCAACCCATGGGTGCCGACACTTTCGCTATTCGTCCCAAACTTAGCTACCTCGGCACACGTTTCAAAGTGGTTGATCCATATGTTGAGCACTATGGGATGCTGCTGGAGGAAGGTTTTTTTCCGATTCTTTCGGACGAGCGTAATTTCTACAACTATCGCAAGGATGAACTGACCCCTGAGCACATCCGGCTCAACGCTGGTGTGCTGGAGCGTCAACGAGCCATTGAAGATCAGACGGAAGGTGATGTGATCGTTAGTTGGATAAGCTTAGGGATTAATCCCTATAACCCGGGCTACAACTGGTCACCTCGTAACTTCTGTCCAATTGCTCTTGAGGAAGGCGATCTGCCACTCGGTTCTGTGGATATAGCTGGTCTACTTCTGCTCTTTCCGGATCGTTTAATCTCCAATGATCAGCTTCGACTTGACTGTAGCGCTGACGAGTATAACTGGGGCGGCTGCGGTTTCGAGGCGCACTGTCCGTGCTTCAGCTTCGTCGGCGGTCAGCTCTGGTTCCGCACGGGTAACTCGAACTATGCGCATCGGAGCTTTGGTTCGCCGGTTGCCTTCGGGAGTGTTGTCACTAGGGAATAGACCCCTTGGATCTTTTGACTTTTAAAGAGCCACGCTTACGTGGCTCTTTCTTTTTATCCAAATGGGTGTAAAATGCTTTGTGAGAGTAGGTTAATACATTAAAATCCATGGATTTTAGTCACCGAAATCGTGTCTTTCGGAACAGTCAGAGTCGAGTTAGACTATTGTCTGCTTGAGAGCACTAAAACCGATCATAGACACTCCTTGTCTCGCACATGTTTGAGGGTTACTCCCCACATTAAATACAGTGAAGCTATAAACTTTTAGCTCGCGGTGATTCGGATAGTGGTGAGACAAATACTGGAACGGCAACGGTTTCGAGACGAACTGTCCGTACTTCAACTTCAACGACGGTCAGCTCAAGTTCAACACGAATAGGTCGAACTATGCGAATCAGAACTTTGGTTCGCCGGTTGCCTTCGGGAGCGTCATCGATTAACACTCTTTATCCAGCCTCCTAGCATTTTCCCTATTTCCTGGAGGCTGGACTCAAGAGCCAGATATTGTTTATTACTAATAGCTTTAATTTCGAAACATAATCTAACTAACAGTTTTAACAATTCCAGTTTTGAACTTGCTTGAAATAGTAGATCAGACTTTTGCGTTCCTCTAGGGAGTTTACTTGTGCTAACCAGCATTTCTAACAAGGCCAAAGTATGGCTCGAAGTATCTTGTCCTATGGAGTATTAATTCTATCTGGTTTTTAAGGTGCCAGTCTTTCTGAGGCTTTCTGGGTTGGTAGTAGAGAGAGCTTCTGGAGATGCCTAGATCCTTAGCCAATCTAGTTTTAGTTAAAACAGGCTGACTACTAGTCTTAG
>JAHITC010000038.1 GCA_018817805.1 Patescibacteria group bacterium | reverse complement strand
AATGCCCAGGAGTGCGCTGATTTCTTTCTCGCTAACTACAATAGTAGATTTAATTTGCTCTCCTTTGCCAATCGACACAAGGCCTTCAGCAATAGTTGCTTCGGGAATGATTAATTGGATAAGAGCTATAGTTCTATCACTCGCTAGTTTGGCCAAATATGGGTTGCTGCCTCTTTCGAATCTAAGTGATGCATCGGTGCTAATGCCGAGCAATTTTGATCCGCGCCGAATAATGCTTGGATTAAAAACGGCCGACTCTATAACTACTTCTGTGGTTAAGTCGTTAACTGCACTTTCTTCCCCGCCCATAATGCCAGCTAGTGCTACAGGGCGATGACTGTCTGCAATAACTAGAATATCTCTAGTTAGCTCTTTGCTTTCTCCAGCCAGAGTCAACAATGTTTCTTCAGGATTAGCTCTACGCACCACAACTCTTTTACTTTCAATTTTTTTAGCATCAAAAATATGAACTGGTTGACCAATTTCTAACATAACTAAATTAGAGATATCTACCAGATTATTAATTGGCCTAATACCAGCGCTAACTAATTTATCTTTTAACCAATCTGGAGATTCTTTAACTTCTAAATTACTTGCGTAACTAGCTAGATAATATGGACAAAGATCGCTGTCTTTAACCACAACTTCTATTTGATGCCGAATGGGCTTAGTAGTATCAGAGGTAAATTCTAGTTTAATTGGTAGTGTCCAATCCTTACTAAGAACTGCGGAAATTTCTCTAGCCATACCAATATATGAAAGATAGTCTGGTCTATTAGATAAAACCTTTAAATCTAGAATTGTGTCATCGGAGAGTTGCAAGAACTCATTGGCAGGCCTTCCTACAGAAGCAGTTTTAGAAAGTACGAGTATACCTTCAGATTTTTCTTCTAAACCAAGTTCAGCGGCGCTACATATCATGCCACTAGATTCCACCCCCCGAATAGTAGTTTTCTCTATTTTCCCAGCCGGCAAAACAGCGCCTACTAACGCTAATGGCACTTTCTGTCCGATTTCAATGTTAGAAGCCCCACAAACTACCTGCACTCTTTTGCCTAAACCAATATCTAAAAGTGGTAAACGTAGTTTATCTGCATCTGGATGTGGCTCGATAGCCAGAATCTCTGCCACGATGACTCCACTGTAATCAGCGGACTTGTTATTAACAGTTTCGACTTCCGTAATATGTAAATTAATTAAATCTGCCAACTCCTGCGGGGTTTCTTTAAAATCGACTAGTTCTTTTAACCACTTATATGAAAAACGCATAATTAAAACTGATTAGCGAAACGAGGGTCGCCATTTAAGAATAATCTGATGTCGTTAATGTTGTATTTCAACATAGTTAATCTTTCGATACCAACCCCAAAAGCAAACCCGCTATATATCTTATGATCTATACCAACGTTACGAAGCACCTCGGGGCTAACCATGCCGCAACCCATCAGCTCTAACCATTTGCCATTAAACCAAACGTCTACTTCAAAACTGGGTTCAGTAAAAGGGAAAAAGCTGGGACGGAATCTAACTATTTTTTCATCACCTAAAACTCTTTTTACAAAATAAGTTATAACTGCTTTTAAGTTAGCTACCGAAATGTTTTTATCTACCATCAGTCCCTCCATCTGCGAAAAAACTGCTGCATGCGTAGCATCTTCAGCTTCATATCTAAAAGTTCTACCTGGGGAAATAATTCTAATAGGTGGCTTGTTGTCTAACATATATCTAATTTGCACTGGAGATGTGTGTGTTCTTAGTAACACGTTGTGCCTGCTATCACTCCCCTGCTTAAGCCAAAAAGTGTCCCATTCATCGCGAGCAGGATGTTCGGCAGGAATATTTAATAAATCAAAATTATATAACTCTAGTTCTGCTTCCGGCCCCTCTGCAATCTCAAAACCCAGTTCTGCTAAAACCTTAATGAGTTCACGCATTACGATGGTAATAGGACTAAGGTGGCCAACAGCTGGTTTTATGCCTGGCAAAGTAACGTCTCGATGCATCGACTCCGACCGCTTAATTTCTAGTTCAGCTTGCTTCTCTCCTGCAAGTCGTTCAATCTCTACCTTGGCTTCATTAGCTAAAAACCCCACTTGCTGACGCTCGTCTGGGTTAAGCTCACTAATCGATCTTAGAATTTCAGTTAAACGAGATT
>JAHITC010000037.1 GCA_018817805.1 Patescibacteria group bacterium | reverse complement strand
TAAAGAAATAATGTAGTCTGCACAATGTTCGAGATATTGTCGCAGTCCCTTCATCTCTTCAGATGTTCGATGGTATTGGGAGCCGAACAGTCCGTAGCAGAATATAGCTACTGTAAATAACGGCCTGTGCTTTATGCGTCGCTGCAAGAGTAGTCACCGCCTTTTTTCTTTTTTGGATTGTCAAAGAGTGAGTTAATTGTATAACGTTATATTGAGTTTTGTCAACACAAAACTAGCTTCCAGATAAGCTAATTCGTTGGTGGGCGAGAGAGGATTTGTCGATGATTTTACAGTAAACTCCAAAGAAGCTCATAGATATTGCGCTGTGTGTCAGCAATGCTTTTGCTTTTGATGATTACGCCGTAAAGGTTATCTTTGTCTAAGGAAATAATTGCTATCTTGTCTCCATAGATATCAATTTCATTGGTAAATTTATATTTATCAGCTGGTACAAATTTTACTCGACGTAACTCCTTAATATTTTTTTCCTCAGTAAATAAGCTTTCAGCCGCAGAAGTAGCTGGCATAATACCTCGAGCGGGGATTCTTAAAGCAACTCTTTTCTGCCAATATTTTTCTAGGAATTTCTTATCGAAGCCAGCACTTAAGTAATCAGCAGAAGCGTAAGCAATATTTTCTGTAACATTGGGTGTGTCAAATATGTCCAACAAAATAGTTTTAATACCTTCTAATCCTTCGTAGAAGGAAATGGATGGCTGATCATAGTGATCACCATAAATTGCTGCCAGCTCTGGCTGTAATTGCTGGAACAAGGCTATCTGTTCTTCTTTTTGTTCTTTGAGTTTACGCAGAATGATACTTGGTTCAACTGCTTCGTATTGTCTGATTTTTCTTTGAGTAGTCTGCTTGATTAATCCTTTGTGGGAGAGTCGACGCAGAATATCGTAGACACTAGCTCGATTTTGCCCAGCCTTATTAGCAATTTTATTGGCTGTTTCTGGCCCTATTTGAGCTGTAGCTAGGAATACTCCGGCTTCGCTATCGCTTAAACCAGCTGGTCCAAGGATTTTTTTGATGTCTTTTAACATAATTGTTGATTACTATCAACAACATTATACTACCATAGTATAGGACTGTCAATAGGTGATAACACGGTATATTTGTAAATAATAGATGGTAATTTTAGAAAGATTGTTGACTAGGCTACACAGGTATGTCAAAATAATTCGATAGAGTTAATTTTTGAGAAATATGAATCAAACTAATTTATACGAGAGAATTGTCAAAAACACGGAAACTCCAGTTTTCGTTTATTGGCAGAAACGCTTAGAAATTAATTTAGACAAGATCTTTCAAGCAGCGAATCGTCATATGAAAGGCAGGGTGATAGAAGTAGCTGTTCCGTATTTTACTAACTCTAATCCTCATCTCTTTTCAATTATCAAGCAAAAAGGATGTAGTATTGTGGTCCAGACGGTTGAGGAATGGCACCAATTGGATGCTCACGCGCTTACGGATAATCTGATAGCATCCCCAACTGTTTTGCCGGAACAGGATATGATGTTTTTTATGTCAAAAAATGTGCCAATCAATTTGGCATCGATTGATGATGTTGTTTGGCAAATCAATCATTTCCCTGTTCATCCGCTTTTTGTTCGGTTTGATATCTCAGTTGATTCCGCTCAACGTATGGGAATAAAAATCGGAGAAGTAGATAAACTCAAGCAGATATTAAATCGATATAATACAAAACTTAAAGGCATCCATATTTATGTTGGTACGTTTAGTAAACTTGATAAAATTATCAGATTAACTAGCACAATCCTGGATTTAGTTTCCAGGGAATTTCCAGACATTGAAGTGATAAATTTGGGGGGAGGTTTTTCATATAATTATGATAAAGCCTTGAATCAGCATTTTGATTGGGATACTTATTTTGAAATGCTTGCTCAAAAAATTAAATTGCATGGTATCTCACCTAATACTAAATTTGTAATTGAGCCGGGTAGAGATGTGTTAGCTGATGTTGGTGAGTTAATCTTGTCTAGTCATCATGTTTTTTGGAATTCACAAAAGACTATTGGCCAAATTTTTACAGATGGCTCTTATGTCTATATGCCGTCTGCAACAATTCGATCTCGTCAGCATCAACTGATGTTTTTGAGCTCTCAATTTGAAGAACTAACTGACCGTTCGGCTATGGGTAGAATTAACGGCTGCACTACTCTCTCTAGCGATTTTGTTTTACCAATGTTTGTAGAAATACCCAGTAATATTACTCCGGATTGTTTTGTGGTTGTAAAAGATATCGGGGCGTACGGGGCGACCCAACATATGGAATTTCTCAATAAAAAACCTTGTCCAGAGGTTCTCGTTGCATCTAACAATTATCCTTATTTGATTACTGCTAGGGGACGAGAAGATGATAAAATTCGTTATTTATTAACTAACCCAATCAGAATATGAACTTAGACAAATTTTCATTGAATGGTGAAATTCTTCCTATAACGGAAGCCAAGATAGCGATATCTAATATTGAATATCAATATGGTTTTGGTGTGTACGAGACAATTCGAGTGGTAAAAGACATTCCTTATTTTGTTGATGTACATATTGGTCGGATTTTGCAGTCTGCCAAGATGATTGGTATTGTTCATACTTATTCTGCAGGAGATATTTATCAGGATATCTTTAATCTAATTTCAGAGATAGGATCCAATGCTGCTTTTAATATAAAAATTTTGTTGATTGGTGCGCCTGAAGCTACCAAATGTTTGTTATATATGATTCCATTAGCTCCCAAGTTTCCAGATAGAAAGATATACAAATATGGGATATCGTTGGTAACCACAAAGTATGAGAGGCTGTTCCCTCAGGTTAAAACACTTAATATGTTAGGCAGCTATTTGGCGTATCGGATGGCTAAACAAGGCGGACACCAAGATGCTCTATTGATCAACAACGAAGGTTTCATTACTGAAGGAACTCGCAGTAATTTCTTCTTGATTAAAGATAAAACTATTTTTACAGCCCCTAGAGATATGGTGCTGGACGGAGTAACAAAAAGAACTATCTTAAATGTAGCTATGAAAAATGGATTTATTATCAAGGAGAAAAACTTATCACCATCCGAATTAGGCGATTACGACGGTGCTTTTATTACTAATACCAGTGACAGAATAGTGCCAGTTCGCCAAATAGACAATTTTTGTTTCTCCGCCATTCCTGAGTCTATAAAGGAATTAATTCAACTCTTTGATGAATATTTAGGGAAATATGCAAAGTCTTTTATTGAATAAGAGTTCATATGTATAGAATGGATACTACGCAACTTTACAAGTCAGCGCAGAACTATTTTTTAGGTCCTGATAATATGAAAAATGAGGTTTTGATGTGGTTCACTGCCTCTGGTTTACTAATGCAAGAATTGTCCAAAGGGTTAGGAAATTTGCCTTTTGGTGGTTTAAAAAACAAGATTGGTCATAGGGAAAGAAACAAAGTTAAATCTATAGAAGTGTTGGATATGTGTAGTGGTCCAGGAAATTTTGTAAATCATCTAGCTTTCGTTTTGCCAAATATTAAAGTAGTTTGTGTAGATATCAATGCTGGTTTTGTAGAATATGGTAAGCGTCGATTTAGAAGATGGAAGTTTGTTCAGGGAGATGTTACTAAAATTTCACTACGTAAGAAATTTCGTTTCATTGTGGCTAGTTCTGCATACCATCATATTCCAGATAATCAAAAACTGGATTTTCTTTGTAATATTAGAAAACATTTAACTAACGACGGTGTGGTGATTATGTGTGATAATTTTTTGCCAAACTACTCTGGCAAAAATAAACAACAAGCTGCAAAAAGCTATTATAGTGAGCTAAGAAAGTGGTATTGCCATGGGAATGCTACACCTGAAGCCATCAGGGTTATTAAAGGAGTTGAACGAACGGAGTTGGAAGGCTGTGAGGAGTACAAAGTTCCTTTTAAAATCTTTCTGGCTCAATTGAAAAAAGCCGGCTTAATCATTGATACCGATATTGCTGTTTGGCAGCCCTATCAGTTTGCTAAAGATAATGCGGGATCGCATGTTTTAATATTGAAGATAAATAAAAAATAATATTTTGGTGGGCGAGAGAGGATTTGAACCTCCACGGGTTGCCCCACTAGCTCCTAAAGCTAGCGTGTCTACCATTTCACCACTCGCCCTTATGTAATTTGTGCATTAGGTCTACGATATAAAAATATCACAAATTTGGTTGATTGGCTTTGTTGGCTAAAGAATCAAACGGTAATTTTATCTTTGAGCTTATTGTATGTGGCATTACCAATGCCTTGCACTTTCATTAAGTCTTCTTTTTTCTTAAAGCCATTTTTAGCTGTGCGGTAATCTATAATTCTTCCAGCAGTGATTGGTCCAACACCAGGCAGAGTGTCTAAACCCTTGGCATCAGCAGTATTAATGTTAATTAACCCAGTGGTTATCGGCAAACCAACTATGCTGGAACCACTTACTGAAACCTGGTCTTCTAGAAAGGTAATAATATTTTCACCATCTTGCTTAGGAGGGATATAAATTTTTCCATGATCGTTGAGTAGCGCTGCGCGGTTAATAATCTTTGCCATTAAGACTATGTCAGCATCTTCGGTAATGCCACCAGCTCGTTTAATTAAGTCTTCGACTATAGCGGTACTGCTGAAGTTGTATACTCCCGGTTCTTTAATGGCGCCAGCAATTTCTACTACTATTTGTTGGTTGTTTTCTTTGCTCTCGTCTTTAGAAATTCTTTGAATAATTATATATGTCCCAGCAATTAAGCCGATGATTAAAACAAGCCCAATAGCGGTAGCATATTTATTAAACAAATTAATCATTCGGTGTGGGTTAGATAATTAAATTGTAACTTTTTTCTTAGCTCTGGGCAGTGTTTTAGGTTTGGGTCGTCGGCAATAATCTGTTCGGCAATTTTCCGGGTAGCTTTAATTAATTTTTGATCAGTTAGGTCGGCTAGTTTTAATTTTAAAAAACCAGATTGTTGGTCGGTGAAGAATCCGCCAGGACCGCGAAATTTTAAATCCATTTCAGCTAGCTTATTACCATCGTTAGTTTTAATTAACTCGGTTAATCTTTCTATTGCGCTTGGATCTTCGGAGTTAGTTTCGACTAAGCAATACGATTGATGTGAGCTCCTGCCTACTCGCCCGCGAAGCTGATGAAGACCGGCTAGTCCAAATTGTTCGGCATTTTTAATCCAAATGACAGTAGCTAAGGGAATGTCGATCCCAACTTCTATCATTGAAGTGCTTACTAAAATATCTAATTTATTAGCATTCAATTCATTAATGGTTCTAAGTTTAATTTCAGATTTTAATTGTCCGTGTAAGATGCCAATCCGAGCTTTTGGAAATAGCTTAGAGAGGTTTTTCTTTTCAGCCATGACCGATGCTTTTTCAATCTTTCCGGCTAAAGCTTGTTCGTGGATGCGAGGGGTAACTACAAAAATTTTATGACCTTTGCGAATTTCTTGGTTAATGAGAGTTGCAACTTTATCAAAGTTATTGGTAGTAGCGAGTCGAGTGATAACCGGCAGGCGACCAACTGGCATATGTGTAATAAATGAAACTTCTAGATCTTTCAGGATGTGCAAAAAGAGGGTGCGGGGGATAGGAGTGGCACTTAAGCTAATAAAATGAGGGGTAGTGTGTTGTCCTTTGTTCTTTAACTTTTCTCGTTGACGAACTCCAAATCTATGTTGTTCATCAATAATAACTAAATTTAAATTGGCAAAAGCAACCTTTTGCTCGATAAGAGCATGTGTACCGATAACAAGATCTACTTTTCCAGCAGCAATATCGCCATAACTGTGCGATTTGTGCGCACTAGTAATAAGAGCCAGCGATACGTTCATTTTTTTAAGTAAAGGCGCCAAGCTGTGATAATGCTGAGTAGCGAGTATTTCGGTGGGGGCCATCAGAGCGGATTGAAAACCAGCTTTGGTAGCTGCTACGATGCTAGCAGCTGCAACAACAGTTTTGCCAGAGCCAACATCACCTAGAATTAATCTGTTGGTAGGGTGGGGTGTGTTTAAGTTCTTAAGCACTTCATCTATGGCTACTTTCTGGCTGGGGGTGAGCTCGAAACTTAGGTGGCTTACGAATTCTTTTGTAAAGTTTTTAGTAGTTTTAATTGGTAGCCCTGGTTCGCCGTGAGTAATCTTTTGGTCTTGGATTAGGCTTAAGTGGATAGGAATAAGTTCTTCATAACTTAATCTGGTTTTGGCTAAGGTCAAGTTAGCTTCGGAAGTGGGAAGATGAATACCCATAGTTGCTTTGGGCAAACTCATTAATTTGTATGAGTTTAAAATTGTTTCTGGCAATGTTTCGGGGATTGCATTCATTGTTGGAAGTAGGTAGTTTATTACTTTACGGATTAGCTTTGAAGTAATGCCACTAGTCTCAGGGTAAATTGCCACGATTCTGCCGGAATGAAGGGGAGATTTATCATCGTCTGCTCTCTCTATATTAGGACTAACTAAGGTTAGTTTGTCTTGATATCGTTTTACTGGACCGTTGAGGTAATATAGCTGCTCCTTTTTTAAGCTGTTTATGAGGTATGGTTGGTTAAACCAGGTAACCCTAATACTGCCGCTATCATCAGAAAAAATGGCGTTGGTGATATGGAGTTTACGGTGGTAGGGCCGAAATTGGCTAATGGCAAGAAGACGGGCTTTAATAGTGAACTTACCTCCTTCCTGTGCCTCTACAATGGGGGATAGACGGCTAAAATCTTCCCATTTGCGAGGATAGTAGGCAAGGATGTCTTGTACCCGAATGAGACCCATCTTAACCAACTTTTGGCTTAAATGTTGGCCTATTCCGGGGATTTTGCTTAAATGGTCTGTAAGGAGAAAAAACACTCTTTTTACGCTCCCAGAGCTACAAAACTCTTGCTCGTAGCTTAAAAATATGGTATACTTAAATGATAGCGTAAAAGGAGGGTTAAATAAAAAGAGGATTTTGACCCATATGAATAAAGCACCAATTATTAATTTCGACGGATTTAAATTCCAGAGTGAACGTAGGACTTGGTTGCCTAAAAATCGGCGATGGCAAGCCAGACGGAATGTTAAAAGTCGAGTTGGGGTGGCTAAGAATCTAAGGAATGCTCTAACGCATTTATTTGGGTTTTAAGTACGAATAGTTCAAATCAAGAAGGAGTGTATTAGTAATAAAGCTTGACTGAAAGCTAGTTTTTTTGATATACTCAAAACAATCAGGTGCACCCTGAAATTTAAAAACAATTTTGTTAAGGAGGATGATACCATGGCAAATAAGACCATGACTCCATCCATAACTACCGGTCAAATTGACAAAGCAACTGCTCAATTCCGCGATGCTTTAGTAAAACATCGCAAAGAATTTAGCTCTAAAGTTGTACAACAGGTGCTCGGCACCGACAATCTCGGAATGCGACTCCTTGAGCCGTTCCGTTCCCTTGTCGAAGCTGTCAGTGATCTGATAATCCGTCAGGTCAAAGTAGATCGCTCATTAACACCGCAGGAGGCGCTGAAGGCCACGGGCCGGAAGCAGTATGTTAACGATAATGTCGTCGCCGACATGCCGCAAGGCGAAGGCGACGAAGTTGAGGTAGTATTCTTCAAGCTCGGTCGCTGGATTGGCGATAACGAACTTGAAAAGGAGTATGAACTGCGGGGCCTCATTCCCCACGACCCAATTTCACTCGCTGCTGTTAACGAGGCTGATCCGGACTTCGCGGACGAGCATCCTAACGGTACCCACTGGAAGGATGATGCCAGTGGGGCGTGGTGTTTTGCTGCCTTCAACCGTGGGCTTGTCGAGCGTTTTGTGGGTGTCGGCCGCAGCGGCGACGAGTGGGGTGGCTACTGGTGGTTTGCTGGCTGTCGCAAGTAGATTTCAGCACTTAGTAGAACTTTGATCCCTTTGGGTCCATTGGTTCTTTGCCTTTGGTCCTTTGCCCGCACGTTACCGTGCGGGTTATTTTTATATTTGTTAAACTAATTATGGAACTAGGCGAATATGTCAGTGATCAAGGTTGCTGACTGCCGAACCCAGTATCCATATGTCCAGAATGTTTCCGACTAAGGTTTGAGATAGCGAGATATATGCAGAAACTTCAAAAAATGAAGATACTTGGTATGAGGCTCCAAGACATTTGAGATGTCGAATAAAATACAGCTCCTAGAGTATTCGAAGAGCAGTGGTAAGGATGGTGTCCCATACAATGAGGTCTGCCTTCAACCGTTGGAATGACGAGCGTAATGTGAATGTCAACCGCAACGACAACAAGTGGAATGACAACTGGTGGTTTGCTGGCTGTCGCTACTATCTTCATTTCTCTCTTGGCGTTAAGTCAAGAGAGTTTTGTTTGTTCAGTTGTCCTAACCAACCTCCTAGCATTTTGCCGACCTCATCTAGCGGATTAGACAGAGCCACATATTTCTTATTATCCAGAGATTTTGTTTCCCACAAAATAAGTAGAAATATTTTTAGTGTATCTAGTTTGCGGATCGCTAATTTTACATAAGGAGTTTTCTCGTTGCGTGGCAGAAAACTGGCTCCGGCAATTACCCCAATTGTGGCAGTAAAGAGATCGTCCACTTTCTTTCCCAGAGAATACCTGTGGGTTTTAGGTAAGGTGTTATGATAACCGTGCCAGAGGATATAAACATCCTTTAGTTTTTGTAATAGTGGTAACAGAAGTGTGTGTGTGTGTGTGTGATTGCTTTTATTCATCATATGAAAATTATTAATGGTTGTTACGATCATATTATCTCACTGGAAAATCTCCTCGAAGCTTGGCAGGAATTTATTTTAGGTAAACGTTCCAGGAAAGACGTCCAGCAATTTCAAAGAGATCTAATGACTAATATTATTAAATTGCACCAAGATTTAGCATCTGGCAACTACCACAGTTCAACATATAGTCCATTTAAAATCTCTGATCCCAAACCCAGAAATATCCATAAAGCAAATGTTCGGGACAGATTATTGCATAGAGCAATTTACCGCATGTTGTATCCCGCTTGGGATAAAACTTTTATCTGGGATAGTTATTCCTGCCGAAATGGTAAGGGCACGCATAAAGCTTTTTCTAGGTTGGAACAATTTAGCAGACAAGTGACCAATAATTACACCAAATCCTGTTGGGCATTAAAGCTGGATATTCGTAAGTTCTTTGATAGTGTCGACCATAAAGTTCTAATGGGCTTGCTTGCGGAAAGGATAGAAGATAAAAAGCTTCTTAATTTGCTTCAGAGCATCATTAGCAGTTTTGAGCATTCACTTGGTAAAGGTATGCCCCTAGGTAACCTTACTTCCCAACTATTTGCCAACATCTATCTTGACCCCTTAGATAAGTTTGTGAAACATCACTTAAAAATAAAGTATTATCTGCGGTATGCCGATGATTTAATCTTTCTATCTAACAACCCAGATGAATTAATGGGTTATTTGGTAGAGACAAGCCAATTCCTTAAAACTAAGCTCAAACTTAATATCCATCCGAATAAAATACAT
>JAHITC010000036.1 GCA_018817805.1 Patescibacteria group bacterium | reverse complement strand
GCTTCTTTGGGGTTTTGGGCTCTTCCGTCTCTATCCTCTTCTTCTTCATCCTCATCATCGTCTTCTTCGACTGCATTGTGGTTATTAACTCCTCGCACCACAACTTTTGGTAGCTTTGGAAAAGTTGGAACCTGAACTCTCATCCGATAATACAGCTGGCGAAGTGGTTGACCAAACACTAATAATAAAGATACGGCCAATAACATTATTACTGCGAGCAACGCTGCCCAGAAATCTAGTAGTTTTACTAGAGCCAGAGCAACCGCAAACCCTAAATACCCTCCGCCTGCACCAATGGCCGCTACGTCTGTTCCATTGCCGGGCGCGACAAACAGATGTATTAAAGAAGATAGCGATATTACTAACAAAACAAGGCCTACTATATTAGTAGCTGTAAATTTATATTTCACTGGATAGAAAAGGGCCACCCCGGCGCCAGCCAAAATAACGGGGAGCACAAAACTTGTCCACCCTAACCCTAGGCGGAGCATGCTAAAAAAGATCTGCCCTATCGACCCGGCAGCATCCAGAATGGCGAGCAAAGTAAAAACCCCCAACCCTATTAGTAGCACCGCCACCATCTCTCGGACGATATTTGGGGCTAATTCGAGGTCTAAGTTAAGCCCCTCCATCCATTTAGAGGTCTGATAGGAGCGATATTTGTATTTTCTTTTCCTTCTTCTGGCCATTAATATCTAGAATAACAGGTTAATTATACCATAGGGGGATTTACAGGGGGGGAATAGAGAAAATGCGCTCTGGCATTGACAAACTTCTGAGATGGGTGTATAATTAAACGATACACATATTATATACGTTTTATGACTCCAGAAGAAAACAACCCAGCAAGACCCCTCCCTGAGACTGAAACCCCTGAGGATAACCAAACAACACTCACCGAGGGTGGTGGCGTTGAGGGTGCTGATGAGATAAATGCCCGTGTTGATGCCGAGCGACAAGCGAATTTAGACGCTGCCGAAAATGCGGCTCGGGAAGCATCCGAAAGGGAAGAAGCTAGAAATAATATAGCGAGAAGCAGGGCAGCTGGTTCTACTTATATTATGGATGCAATGCCCGAGAGAAAACTAAAAGGAGGGTTGATAGATTCTGGTTACCGCACAGCTCAAAGATATTTTGCTGAAAGAGAACTAGAAGGCCTGCGCGAACGAGAACAAACTGTCGCTGCCTTACTTAATCAGGAGCAAGCCATTATAAACACCCAAATATCAAATCTTGGATTGAAAGATAAGATTGAAAGCAGTAATGCTAATATTACACTCCTTGAGGAAAAAATTAGACAACTCACAAATGATTTAGCTAACGAAGAATTAAGCGAGGAAAACCAACTCTATTACGAAAATCTATTAGTCAAATCAGGTATAGATTTAGACTCGCAGAGAACGGTTTTAGAGAATAGCAACATAATGCTAGAAGACATGCTGGCGATGGGACAATTTGGCAGAGAAACATACACAAGCCAACAAAGATTCCTCCAGCAAGAAATTACTCAAAAGGAAATGAAGTCAGAACTTCTTAGATACAGCAGAAAAGATCTAATGAAGTTGGCCTTTTCCGAAGAAGAACCACACTTAGTTGATTTCATCGCAGACAGACAACGAGCTATAGGCGCTTTTAATGAAGCGTGGATCAGCCGGCATCAACAACAAGCAGAGAATACTATAGCTAACCCAGCAACAGAGGAAACAGACGACAATCCTCCAGAAAGAACTACAGCCGACAACGAAGATGCAGAAAATGTAGAAAATAACGAACACTCTCCAGACGATATTCAAATTATGTTTAATGAAGATGAGAACCAATATGAGCTTTATGACGGCAAGCACCCTGAGAAAATTACAATCGCAGTAGTCGCCCTTAAAGACTTTAAGGGCGCCAGTGGACATCTCACCAGATACGATTCAAACGAGAAGATAGCTTTAGCACTAGAAACACCTCTGATAAGTATACTAGAGAGCGAAGGATATATTACAGATACCAGTAATCGAAAAGTTTGGAAAGCTAAAGCGTACGAAATGATGCTTGCTGTCGCAGAACGTGCAAGAAGTCTCATTAGCGAACAAGAGGAAAAAGAAAAAGCAACACACAAGAACCCTTATGATACACTTCCACCACCTGAGACAACAACAGAATAATAGTTTAATTAATTTAAGGTCATGGAAAATAACGAAAACATTACAAAAAAAATAGAAACTCTAATGCAGCAAGTTATCCAAAATGGACAAACTACGCAAAACACCAGCAACAATATTGTTATGTTAAGAGCATATCAGCAAGCTGTCGACCAGGCCAAAAAAGATTTAGCCAATCGTACACCGGAAGATCAGGTTTTGTTTAATTTGAAGGCTGCATTAAATAAAATGAAAAGAGACATAGAGAGCAATCAAACCAAACGAAAAGAAGATGCTCAGCAACAGCTGTCTAGGCTAGATATAGAAGAAGCTTAAGTTACACCTCAATAATTACAGGCAGAATCATTGGACGACGCCTAGTTTTGTCATATAAGAACTGCCCAATTTCATCGCGCACTTTCTGTTTCAGATAAGTAGCATCTTCTGGTTTTTTACCTTTACCAGAAGAAAAGATTCTTTTTACTGCATCACGAGTGTGGTTTATTAAATCTTCTTGCTCGCGCATATAAACAAACCCTCGAGAGATAATGTCTGGGCTATTAACCAACTTCCCAGTTCTTTTGTCGATGGTGGCGATTATTACAAACATGCCTTCTTCAGCCATTGCCTGTCTATCTCTAAGCACTATTTCGCCCACATCACCAACCCCAAGCCCATCCACCATTACAACCCCTGACGAGACCATCTCTTTAAGCTTCTTGGCTTTTCCTCCTTTAATCTCGACCACTTCACCATTATCCATCATAAAGATATCGTTAGTGGCGACCCCCACGCTTTCCGCTAGTTTTTTATGAGCAGTTCTCATGCGGTATTCACCATGAATAGGGATGAAGAATTTGGGGCGAACTTTTTCTAACATAATTTTAAGCTCTTCTTGAAAAGCATGACCAGTTGTATGTATCTGCATATTTTTATTATGAATAACCTCTGCTCCATCACGACAAAGATTATTAATAATTGCCGATATAGAACGCTCGTTGCCTGGGATAGGGGAGGAAGATAACACAACCATATCACTGGCCTTAATTTTAACTTGGCTGTGTTCGCCAAAAGCCATCCGGGCTAAAGCAGAGCCTTGTTGCCCTTGACTGCCTGTGCTTAGAACTACAATTTGGCTATCGGGCAACTTACTAATTGTTTTAAGGGGCTGAATGAGGTTTTTGGGACACTTAAGATACCCTAGCTTTGAAGCTGCTTCAAAATATTTTAACATTGAGCGGCCAGAAATAAATACCTTGCGACTAAATTTTTGAGCTGCCGATAAAACATGCTGCATTCGATCTATGCGAGAAGCAAATGAAGCTACAATAATTCTGCCTTTGGCGCTCACAAATATTTCTTCGAAACTTTTGGCTATCTCTTTTTCGGAAATAGTAAAGCCCGGGTTCTCGGCGTTAGTGCTTTCAGAAAGCAAAAGTATGGGTTGGGTTCTTAGAATGTCTGTAAGTCGATCGAAATTGGTGACGACACCGTCGGGAGAAGAGAGATCAATTTTAAAATCACCCGTATGTACCACTATCCCTTCAGGAGTGTCGATGATGATGCCAAAACTATCTGGGATACTATGGTTAACTTTAAAGAAGCGAATTTTGAAAACACCCAGCCTAATTTCGGACTCTTCTGTATAAACATTAATTTTAATATTCTTGGCTTGCTTAAATTCCTCTAAGCGAGCTTCAATAAGAGCCCTGGCGAGTGCGCTGGCATAAACTGGGACCCCCAGTTCTGGCACAATATGAGCAATAGCCCCAATATGATCTTCGTGGCCATGGGTAGTAATAATCCCTCGTAACTTACCTTTATTCTTCTTTAGATAAGTACTGTCTGGGATAACATAGTCGATACCTAGCATTGTTTCGTCGGGAAACATCATGCCACAATCGATGGCAATAATATCATCGCCGTACTCAAGTAAAGTCATGTTTTTGCCAATCGCATCTAAGCCACCCAAAGGAATGATCTTTAACGAAGGAGTTGATTTAGAAAGAAACTCCTTAGGACGAGGGGTTGGCTTTTTAGATCGGAATTTGTGATCGCGCATACGCATAGATAGAAAGGTTAGTAATTAAAATAGTTCTTAAACCACAGCTACTGGCGAGAGATTGTCGACAGCTTTAAGCACTGCTGGTATTTTTAAAAAATCTTCTTTTAAAGTGGCAGCTAAGTTTGGATTGTGCAGAGCAGCTGCTGGATGATAAACAATGAAATATGCTTGGTCGCCTCTACGCTTTGCCTTGCCGTGACACTTAGAAATCTGCTCGTTTGGAAAGAATCTACCTAAAGCGTGCCGACCTAAAAGTACGATTAGTTTTGGCTTAATTAGATTTAACTCTCTGGTTAAAAAATCGGCATGTTCGACAACTTCTTCTGACAGGGGATCGCGATTATTAGGAGGACGACATTTAACAACGTTAGTGATGTAAATAGTTTCTCTAGTAAGGCCAATCTCGCCCAACAGTTTGGCAAGCACTTGTCCTGCGGAGCCTACGAAAGGGACACCCTGCTCGTCCTCCGAGCGTCCTGGCGCCTCGCCGATAAAGACGATTTCGCTATGTGGGCTGCCATCTCCAGGAACTGCCTGCTTGCACCCACCCCGAAGAGAACATTGGTGAGACAAGACGTCTTTATTAATTTGCTCTAGAACTGTTGTGCGATCCTTATTCATTTAATTCGGAATAATATTCAACTGCCTGTACCGCATAAATATCGCGATAACCAAGATAATAAATGGTGAAGGCCAATCCAACAACTAAGATTGCCATGGGCAGGACTAGAACTGCACGACTATGTTTTGGACGCGGTAACAAGAAGTGTTTCTCTGAGGTCGGTAAAAGCAAGTCTTGTGGTGGCATTAAAATGCGGCCAGATTTAGCAGTTTCGGAATTAAGCCGTGCCGCACAAAACATACAAAATTCGTTTCCAGGTTTATTGCGACGCGAACATTCAGAACACTTCATTGAATAAGATTATTATTCTTTAGGTGGCTCCTGTGATTTATTTAAAGTTCCTTTATGAGATAGATTGAGCCTACCCATATTATCTATCTCTTTAACTATAACAGGAAGGATGTCACCGACTTTAACTACATCAGTTACCTTATCTACTCTGCGATCGGCTAATTCTGAAATATGAACTAACCCTTCAGTGCCAGGAAAGATCTCGACAAAAGCACCAAAGTCCATGATACGAGTAACTTTACCAGTAAATCTTTCTCCAGCTTGAACTTCTCTGGTAATATTTTTAATCTCACTAACAGCACTTTCAGTATAAGCAGCATTCGTAGATGAAACATAGACAGTGCCATCATCTTCGATGTTAATTTCTGTAACACCTTTACCGCCAGCCCGATCAATAATTTCATTAATAATTTTGCCACCCGGACCAATGACGTCGCGAATTTTGTCCGGATCAATCTTAAGCATTGTTACCCTTGGCGCATACATTGAAAGCTCTGGCCGTGGAGAGGAGATACAATCGGTAATATTTTTTAGAATTTCTAAACGTGCTATCTTTGCTCGCGAAAATGATTCCTGCAAAATGCTAACATTTAGACCATGAACTTTAGTGTCTAGTTGCAGAGCAGTGATACCATCTTTAGTCCCTGCTACTTTAAAATCCATGTCGCCATTATAGTCTTCGACTCCCGCGATATCGGTAAGCACTTTATGTGTATTGCCCTCCCCGATAACCACCCCCATGGCTATGCCTGCCACTGGTTTTGTAATAGGTACCCCTGCATCCATCAAGCTCAAGGTGCTACCACACACTGCTGCCATAGAGCTACTCCCATTACTTGCTAAAATTTCTGATACTACTCGAATGGTATAAGGAAAATCATCTTTAGAAGGAATGGTTGGGAAAAGGGCTCTTTCAGCCAATGAACCATGCCCAATATCTCTACGGCTAGGTCCTCTCATTGGCTTAATTTCACCAACGGAATAAGGAGGAAAGTTATAATGATGCATATAACGCTTCGTAGTATCGCTATCCATAGTGTCGATCATTTGTTCATCACTAACCGAACCTAAAGTAACTGTAGTTAGCGCTTGCGTTTCGCCGCGAGTAAACAAAGCCGATCCGTGTGGCCGCGGTAGAATCTTAATTTCACAGCTAATTGGTCTAATTTCATCTATCTTTCTACCGTCTGGACGTTTTTCATTTTCTAGAATGTTTTTTCTAAATTCTTGCGAGATAACACTCGAAAAAACCTCGGATACTATTCGTTCGGAATTTTCTTCGGTTACAAATTGTTGTTTAACCGCTTCACGAAGCGCATCCATCATTTCATTGCGCTTGGTTTTTTCTGGGTTGTAAAGAGCTTCATTGGCTTTATCACCAATAAATTTGGTAATTTCATCAACTAATTGGTCGGCAGGAAGTTCAAAAGCATACTCTTTTTTATTGCTTAATTTGCTCATCATCTCTTCTTGAATAACGATAGTTGGCCCTAAGGCTTTGTGAGCAAATTCAATAGCTTCGATCATTTTTTCTTCACTAACTTCACTGGCAGAGGCTTCTACCATTAGCACTTTGTCTTTAGTGCCAGCTACTATTAGGTCTAACTGACTAGTGGTGCCAATTTCTTCGTACGATGGATTAAGCACTAATTTATCGTCGACTAAACCGACTCGCACAGCTCCAACTGGCCCATCAAAAGGAGCTCCCGCCAGCGTTAAGGCTGACGAAGCGGCGATGATAGCGATTACATCTGGATCATGAATTAGATCGGCAGACAAAACTGTTATTATAATCTGCACATCGTTGTAAAAACCTTTGGGGAATAGGGGACGCAGGGGACGATCGATTAACCTGGAGGTTAGGATAGCATTTTCAGAAGATCTACCTTCGCGCTTAATAAACCGACTGCCAGAAATCTTCCCTGACGCATACATGCGTTCTTCAAAATCGACCAATAAAGGGAAGTAGTCGATATTTTCTTTTGGGGTGTTCGATACCACCGCAGTGGCTAATACTACCGTTTCTCCAACAGTAACCGTTACCGAACCAGAAGCTAACTGAGCCATCTTGCCAGTTTCTATAGTGAGCTTGGATTCTCCAAGCTTAGTTTCAAATTTTTCCATTACAGTTGTCCTTTCCACTAGGAAAGCTACTGCTCAGGCATGAGAACAGATAAAGCCTAGGATTAAATGAATTTTGCACAAACTCCACTTAATTCTATGCTCTATACTGAGCTACCACCCTTAAAGTAGTTACTTCCTAATTTTTAACTTACCAATTAAACTAATATATTTCTTGGGGTATTTTTGTTTAATATAATTTAAAAGCCTTCGCCTTGTGCTAATCATCCTAAACAAACCTTGCCTGGAATGAAAGTCCTTCTGGTGCGTTTTTAGGTGCTTGGTAAGCTCTTTAACCTTTTCGGTTAAAATTGCTATCTGCACCTCTGAAGAACCAGTGTCTTTCTTGTGCGACTGGAAAGTTGAGATTAAAGTCTTCTTTTTAGTAGTTTTGACTGCCATATCCTTTTGATTATATCCCTTTTGGCTAACTTTATCAATAGTTGTATTAAGAGCTGCTTTCGGAAGAAGTAGCTGCTGGAGTATATTCTTGGCTAGTCATAGCCCTTTTGGTTTGGTATTCTCTAGTTTTAGTCAGCACCAACTGAACGGCCTCCTCGAGAGAAGTATCGGAAAGCTTAAACCCAGCTGCTCCAAAATGACCACCACCACCAAACATCTTGGCTACCCCGGCTGAATCAACAGATTTCTGGGTACGAACACTCCCTGAGATTACTCCTGGCTCACGTTCAGAGATTAGCACTACTATTTCTGCTTCTGGTACGCTAGTCATTAATTCATCGATTACTCCGCCAGCATCTGAGCTTTCAGCACCAGTTTCAGTAAAATCTGCTAAAGACACGGAACTCCAGGCCAGTTTGCTATCTGCATCATATTGAATATTAGATAGAATCTTGCCCCAAAGCTTTAAAGTAGAGAGTTGCTTGGTTTTAAAGAAGTATTTAATAATTTCTTGTTGTCTTGCACCGAATCCTACCATCTGAGCAGCAATAGTTAATGATTTTGGTGTGGTATTACTATGTTGGAAACTGCCAGTGTCATTAATGATCCCGGCAAGTAGGGCAGTAGCAACATCCTCATCAATAAGCGAGCTACCTAAAGATTCGATTAACCCGACTAATACTTCGGTAGTAGAAGTTGCAGTTAGGTCGACTACATTAATAGTGCCAAAATAATCGCTACTAGCATGATGATCGATATTAATCACTGGTACTGTCTGGAATAAACCGGGCTGTTGCTCATAAATATCGCCTAGTTGGTCGTAGTTGGCTGCATCTAAAGTAATGACTAAATCGAACGGGAAACTACCTTCTGAAAAACTAACATCTTCTGGCTTAAAATTACCTTCTTTGGGTGTGACTATAATATTTAACTTATTCTCTTGAAAATTATAAACCAACTTATCCGCCGCAGTATTAGCGCAGTCGATACTCATCACAAAATCACGACTACCGCTAAAGGTCGTTACAAAATCTTTAACTGCTGGTAACCAAGACAATCTTTCGTTTACTGGCTCCAACATAACAGTAGTAGTTGCCTTACCTAGTTTATTAAATACTAGATGCAAGGCAGAGGCACTGCCTAAAGAATCGCCATCTGGACGACCTGGTACAATTAGAATCCGTTTGGATTTATTAATTAGCTCTAATGCCTGTTGTTTGGGGCTAAGTTCCATAAAAATGCATAATATGTTTTAATTGTTAATTGTATAGATGTCACCTTTGAATGTCAAACCCCAGATTGCCATACTGAAATACCCCCCTTTACTAATATGGAAGCTTAAATTAGAATGGCAGGGTAATTAAATAAATACATATGCCAATTATTGAATCCGCCAAAAAGAAGAATCGCAGAGATCAACGGAGAAGAGCTCTTAATCTGAAGAAGAAGATTACGCTAAAAAAGACTGTTAAAGCCGCTCGGGAAGACATGTCTCCCGCTAATCTATTAGCTGCTCAAAAAAACCTAGATAAAGCCGCTAAACAAGGATTAATCCATCACAATAAAGCGAACCGATTGAAATCTCGTCTAGCCAAAAAAGCTAAAGCCTAATTACAGGTTAGCAATTTGAGCAGTTAGAACATCTAGCCCTACTTCTGGGGCTATTTTAC
The DNA here is from genome assembly GCA_018817805.1 of Patescibacteria group bacterium. Classification (GTDB taxonomy): domain Bacteria; phylum Patescibacteriota; class Kazan-3B-28; order Kazan-3B-28; family UBA10110; genus JAHITC01. Next base: position 25,830 of record JAHITC010000036.1, on the reverse strand, counting down.
CTTGTTTGGTAGCCATATCTATCCGCTTGAGCCACTGAAAGATTTTATTTAACTTATTGGTAGTAAACCCAGACACCATGCCAAGAGTTTTTTGTAATACGTAAGGATGCAGACCACTAGCACTAACCAATTTATCTCGACTTACGCCCTGCCGGACTAAATCTGTGACTAAAGCTAGATTGCGAAATTGATACGCGAACATAGAAATCAGCTGCTGTTCGTTGGTGCCAAAAGCTAGTTGTTGATTTATAAGCTTACTTGCTAGCGACAGTTTCTTTTGAGCCAACGCGTCGATTGTCTGAAAGATGTTGTCTGTCAGTAGACCCGGCACTAGTTCTTGCATGACAGCTCCGCTAACCTCTTTGCCATTTGAGTAAGCCGCTAATTTATCTAGCTCGTTGCTTAGCCGCCATAAATCCCCATTAAAATCTTTAGACAAAGAGCCAACAACATCGGGGGATAATTTAAGCTGAAGTTTAGACGCTTTGCTTGTTAGCCATTGGCGAACTTGAAAATTAGTCATTAATGGATACTGTTCAATTAATGTTTTGTTTAACGCTTTAAAAATAGCTGTTCTTTGATCGGGCGAAGCGCTTTCTTTAAAAACTACCACTGTGCCGTCTGACAGGGGATCGCTTAACCACCCTACAATCTTAGTTTGTAGTTCTTTCGACCCGTGACTAATTAATCCTTCAACCACAATAAATCTATGAGTAGAAAACAAAGAGATGGTAGATACCTCTCTGGCAAAATCTACAAATGTAACATCTGACGCCAATAAATTTTTTAGCTCTAGGCTAGGACTGCTGAGTAATAGACCAGCATAGAGCTCTTTAACTCTGGCTTGAAGTCTGAAAGTATCTGGTCCGTAGAAAAAATATATCATATCTAATTAAGATTACTCGGGGATAGTTTCATCAGGATTAATATTCTTTAAATCGGTTTCTAGCGCGGGTGCTTCTGGCACGCCCACCAAGTATTTAGCCGGCCATGGCACATAGTGGCTTTTAAAAGTATCTTTTCTAATTAGCTTATCTTCGTCGTCATAAATGTATCGATATAATATTGCATCTGCCCCTCTGTGCGCACTATCAATTCGCTTTACTTCTCCCACCGGTAAAGTTGATGTTTCGATATAAATTGGTTCTGGGTAATCGGTTATGTTAAAGATAACTGGCCCTTCTAATGTAACCTTCCTGTTCATTTTTGTACCGTAAAACTTGAAATACGCATTGTTTCCATTTATGGCTGTGCTAACCAAAATGTAGCCTGGGCTATCGTTAGTAAACTTAAGATCTGGTGATGGTGGATAGATAGTGGCATCGGAACCTGCTGGCTCATAATAACCCACCCTATAAGCATGAGCTCTGCGCTCGACTACAGGATACCCTCCATCTAATATAGCTCGGAAGGCAGTGGTAGAAACTTGGCAAAGGCCCCCTCCATATTCAGGAATCGTCTCATCTCCCTTAATTACCATCTCTGGTAAGTACCCTGTGCCAGCGGTTACTTCTCCAAGAGCAACGTCGAAAGAAAAGGTAGATTGAGGTGGAATTAACATCAAATCAAATCTACGCATGCCTATAGCAATATTGTGGCGCCGATTCTTAGGACTGCCAGCAAAATTAGATTCACCTTCGGCAACTAATTCATTAATACCCAAGCTATTCAAACTGCTTAGCTTTACTGTCGGCTCCAATGCGTTAATAGGTACTGCAAATTTTCTTTGATCGGTGAGAAGGGTTTTATTGATTAAGCTCACAGCTTCTTTAACTTTCAGCACGGCCCCAGATTTGTCTGGCTTAAATTCGACCACGTTATCTTCCGCCATTTTAAACACAGCGTTTTGCATTGGCTGGTCTATTTGAAGAGCTAAGTTTTTGAAATAAGTATTTAATTTGTTTTCATCTAACCCTACCTTAAAATTGTTATTAACTGGATTAACCACTAACCAGCTCCATAAATCGTTACTGGTTAGATTAAAAACTTTGTCTCTAAAAGTTAACTCATAAGGCTCTTTCAAGCTATTAGCAATTTGTTCGCTTACAGCTGTAGCTAATTCGGTGCTTATTTGAGGAGAAGATATATTTACTGGTACAACGATAGGCCTAAAATCTAATACAGCTATCCGCTCATTAATTGTTATTTGAAGTTGATGAATGTCTGTTTTTCTACCTTCTACTGCTTCTTTAATTTGTACTTGCTGTTTATCAATAATTAAATCGGCTTCTTTGGGGCTACGATTAATTTTATTGGCTAATTGGCTAATATTAGATTCTAGCTCTCCGCTATTATTAGAACTCACTGGTATATACACGGACCCCAATAAGCTACGAATACGCTCACCTAAGTTAATAAACATATTTTGGGAACGTCCAAACTCATGTAGTTGTTTAAGAGTATTTTTCTCGTCTAACTGAACGCCTAAGACAGGCAGGGCGTAAGTGCTAGAAAAATCTGTTGTCACTAGGGTAAGCTTTTTGTCTTTGGCTTCGACAACACTTTGTTCTACTAACTTATCGGCTTCAGTTAAATCCATGCCCCCTAATTGAATATTACCAACCGTAATATTCGGAAACACTCGGCCTTGATACTTTTGACCAAAAACATAGCTCCCTACAGCTAACATTAAAAGAACTGTTCCTAAAACAATAACTACATTGCGAACAGCTCTAATGCGTTTATTTATTAATTGATTACTCATTGGCCACCGTTAAAAATCTCTTTTAATATTTGTTTAGCTAGTTCTTCCTTGGTAGGTAGTGGCGAGTTGCAAGACAGCGTTAGGTAAACTTTATCAGCTACAAGGCTCTGATCGCTAACTGGCCAAGTAAGGCTCTGGCCGTTGGGGAACAAAAGCGTAATCACTCCATCGTGGTTTGCGGCTACTACTTCAATTTGATGATCGATTAAAACTTTTTCCCCCACGAAAGCTTATTTAATAATGAGTCCAATAATCAGCAACGCCACTATATTAATTACTTTAATCATAGGATTAATAGCTGGACCAGCAGTATCTTTGTATGGGTCTCCAACCGTATCACCTGTAATTGCGGCTTTGTGCGCCTCAGAGCCTTTGCCACCCACATGTCCGCTCTCGATATATTTCTTAGCATTATCCCAAGCCGCCCCACCCGTAGTCATTGAAATTGCTACGAAAATACCGGTGACTATACTACCGACCAACATGCCACCTAACGCTACTGGTCCAAGTAGCCATCCAACTAAAATAGGCACGACCACTGGTAGTAATGCGGGAACAACCATTTCTTTTAGCGCCGCTTGAGTAACGATATCTACTGCCTTGGCGTAATCTGGCTTGGCTGTGCCGTCCATAATGCCCTTAATTTCTTTAAACTGACGCCTAACCTCTTGCACCACACTCCCGGCCGCCTTGCCTACAGCTTCCATTGAGATAGCGGCAAACAAGTAAGGAAGTAGACCCCCAATAAACAACCCGATCAGAACGTTGGGGTCGCTTAACGAGAATTCGTACACACGCCCAGACAAATGCTTAAGGTCTTCGGCATAAGCAGAAAACAAAACGATAGCAGCTAATGCTGCAGAACCAATTGCATACCCTTTAGTTACAGCTTTCGTGGTATTACCAACTGCATCTAGTGGATCTGTAGTGGCTCGAACTGATTCTGGAAGTCCTGCCATTTCAGCAATACCGCCAGCATTATCAGTGATAGGGCCGTAAGCATCGATGGCTACAATCATGCCTGTCATCGACAACATTGAAACCGCTGCGATCGCCACGCCATACAACCCAGCCAATTGATATGTACCAAAGATTGCTAGTGCAATAGTAGCAACCGGCAGAAGTGTTGATTTCATGCCAACCGCAAGTCCGGCAATAATGTTAGTGCCATGACCAGTGCCAGAAGCCTCTGCAATTTGTTTGACTGGCGCATATTGAGTAGAAGTATAGTATTCGGTAATTACTACTATTAAAGCGGTAACCACTAAGCCAATTAATGAAACGTAAAATATGTTTATAGCTGTAAGGTTAGCAGAGCCTTGGAATATCCACTTAGAAACAAAGTAGAAACCAGCAGTAGCAAGCAAGCCACTAATAGCTAGGCCAGAATAAAGCGCTTGCATAATATTCTTGTTCTTTGGTAGCTTAACAAACAAAATACCTACAATAGAAGCGATGATTGAAATACCACCTAGAATTAGTGGGTAAACTAGTACGTTGGATAGGCCTCCCATTAACAAATTACCTAAAACCATTGCCGCTACCACAGTAACTACATATGTTTCAAATAGATCTGCTGCCATACCGGCGCAGTCACCTACGTTATCACCAACATTATCAGCAATAACAGCTGGGTTTCTAGGATCGTCTTCAGGAATGCCGGCTTCAACTTTACCCACTAAGTCGGCGCCCACGTCTGCCGCCTTGGTATAAATACCACCACCTAACCTAGCAAAGATTGAGATTAAGCTACCACCAAACCCTAAACCGATTAAAGCAGGGATATCTCTAAATAAATAATAAAATACGGTGACAGACAGGAGAGCTAGCCCCACCACAAATAACCCGGTTATAGCCCCGCCACGAAAAGCCACATCGAGCGCTGCCGACATACTGTGATGAGCTGCCTGAGCAGTTCTAACATTAGCTCGCACCGATACATTCATACCAATGATGCCAGCTAAACCAGATAAAACAGCGCCTATTAAGAAACCGGCTGCGGTTGGGTAACCAAATCCCCACCAAATAACCGCTGCTAAAATTAATGCAACTATTCCAATATAAGTATATTGCCTAGTTAGATAAGCCTTGGCCCCTTCTTGAATCGCTGAGGCAACCTCTTTCATGGCCGCATTGCCAGTTGATAATTTCATTAGCCAAGCAATTAAAGCTAAAGCGATACCAATGGCTAGAATCGCGGTTAAAAACGCAAAAATCAAAGCCCCATCTACCAAACCTATGGATGAAAAACTGATCATAAACAGATAACTTTACTTAATATAAAAATCACGTTCCATTATATCTCCTTTTGTTCCACTGACGAAACAGAGGAATCTTTTAATACTTGTTGATAAATATCAAAGGTAGCCTTGGCCATCGTATCAAAGGAGTAACGTTTAACCCAGTTAAGTCCCTTAAGTTTCATCTGATGTTTAAGTGAGAAGCTTTTTGCTACCTCTGCCATGGTTTTTGCCATGGCTTCAATATCTAGGGGATCAAAGTAACGAGCGGCATCTCCTAGCACTTCTGGCAAGGAAGAAACATTAGATGCGACCACCGGAGTACCACAGGCCATGGCCTCCAATGGTGGTAGCCCAAATCCTTCATAAAGCGAAGGAAACACAAATAGCTCGGCGCTGCTATACAAGCATGGCAAATCGGCATCCGGCACATAACCAGTCATAACTACATCGTTCGCCAAATTAAGCTCTTTAATAATTGCGGGCAGGGCGGTATATGTTTTATCAGTTTTACCAACTAGCACTAATTGGTAGTCGAGCCCATATCGGCGCTTAAACAAGCTAAACGCGCGCATTAATCTAATAATGTTTTTATGCTCGCGCCATTGCCCTACGTAGATAAGGTACGATTTGTTAATATTAAACTTCCTTTTTAAGCTTTCTAGTTTAACCGGATCAACCGACGGCTTGTATTCTTTGGCCGGGGCTAAATGAATAACGCTAATCTTTTGGTCTTCTATGCCCAAGTATTTTATAATATCTTTTTTAGTGGCTAGCGAAACAGCAATAATGTGTTTGGCCTTTTGGCAGGTCTTTTGAATGTCTAACTTGTAGGCGAATCGTTGTAACCAACCTTTGTGTTTTCGTCCAGCAAAGAACCAAAGCGTTAGATCGTGTACTGTTACCACACTAGGAGCTCCTGAGAATAAAATGGGGGAGTTAAAATTAGTGTAATGGATAAGATCTAATTTAGCTCTTTGTAGAATGCTTGGATACAACAACTGCTCCCTAAAACTATAATGAGGAAAGTTAACTTTAACTTGATTGAGGTTTGGCGCATACACAGGCAGTTCGGTAGTAGCTGTGGTAGTAAAAAGATAATATTCGTTCTTGTTGTCATATTTAAGCAAATGCCGAACAAGCTCTTCGGTGTATCTACCAATTCCTGCTGCCTGCGCAGTGCCTAATAACCGGGTATCAATCCCGATGCGATAGGCCTGCTTTTCCTTCTTTTCCGTCATTACTGTTTCGACTTAAAATTATGCCAAATGCTAGAATAGTCCAGAATAATACCGATAGATCATTTTTCCAATAGGCGGCATCGAGTAGACCGTGGGTTAATAAGGATATCATCGCCGCTATTACCGACCTCAGTAAAATACTTTTTTGCGACCTAAAGGCAGTTATAACTTGCTGAAAAAATCTAATAATTAAAATAACGAAGCCCAAAAACCCTATTAGGCCTGTGTTGATCCAGAAGTAAAGAAAAACATTGTGAGAATGTAGCGTATTCTGCGTAAAAGGGTTGTCAAACAGTCGCTCTGCAAATTCTAAATACCTTTTTTCAAACATCCCCAGCCCTATGCCTGTAAGATATTTCTCTTTAATCATTAGTAGGCTAGTTTTCCATATCTGTAATCTAGCGTGTGAAGAAGATCGACCTGTTAGATCTAGCATCTGCTGGAACTTAGGATGATTCAACTGAGAAACAATCGCGACAATGACCGCGGTTATAATCCCTAAAGATGTATATAAGACTGGCCAAAACATTAACATCAACGCTGCCATACCTACTATTACTCCCAACCAACCGCTATAGGAGAAAGTAAAATACAAAGCAACCATCATTAATAAAGCGGAGCTAACCGACCACCACTTACGCACTTTACTAGTAGAAGCAATTAGACCACTGCTTAAAACAATAATTGGGACAAGATAAAGCGAAAGATAATTAGCTGAGCTAAAGAAAGCGGACGCCCGTTGATCGATAGTAATAAAATTGTTAGACACCACTTGGTAGATAGCAACTAACGACAACATAACCCCAGACAGCACTAGGGCTGTAATGGCTTTTTTAACATGTAATGGTTTATTAAAATTGCCAATCAACATGCCAAACAAAAGTAATGGATCTACAAACCAGCCCTTAACAATACCTAGTGATATTGTTTTGTCCGCAGACACAACAACCCCCACTAGAAGGCCCACAAAGATTAAACCAATGGGCAATATGTATGGTTTTAATATAGTCCACTCAAATTTAACTTTCTTTGTTAACAACAAACACACCCAGACTAAGAAGGTTATATAGATTAATGCCTCCAGCAGAGTAGTGGGGATAGATAAAACACTGAAGCGCACTAGATAGAGCGGTGTGAATAGCAATATGAGATACAAAGCCGTACGAAGATTCCGCCACGCAAGGTATGTAAAAAATAAGAGGAATATTAATAACAAACTATACATATATTTATTATAGTGGTTTGTGCTAAATTTGTAATTTAATTATCGAGAAATAACTCGCCGCCATAGCGTGTTTCATTAACAGCTCGCACCCTCTTAATTGTTAGTTTTTGCCTAACAGCACCCCTAAAGTCGCATCTGCTGTTTTTTGCCAATTAAATTTTTGCGCTTGAATGTAGCCCTTAGCTACAAGTTGCTCTGTAAAACTTTTGTCTGTTAGTATTTTTTTAACTGCACTATAAATTTCTTCCGTACTATTAGGGTCAACTAAAACAGCGGCATCACCAACTACTTCCGGCAGAGAAGATATATTAGATGTCACCACCGGCACCCCCATAGCCATAGCTTCTAATGGGGGCAGACCAAAGCCTTCGTATATCGAGGGGAAAGCTAGCACAGCAGACTGCTTATACAGCGATTGTTTTTGGGCAGCTCGCACATAGCCAAGAACTTGGATGTCTTGTTTAAAAGGGCTTTGTTCGATAGCTTGCTTAATAGTATCGCTTTGCCAGCCCCATTTACCAACCAGTAATAGAGAAGCGTGAATGCCTTCTGTTTTCAATTTATTAAATGCTTCTACCAACTTCACTATATTCTTTCTGGGCTCAAGTGTGCCTATAAATAAAATGACATTTTCTTTATTTATAGTTATAGATTCTTGTTCTTGCACAAAAGAAGCAGCCAGATATGTTGTGGTTATTTTATCTGGGCTAACTTTGAATAGTTTAATAGCATCTTTTTTAGTATGCTCGGAAATAGACAGTAGATGCTGGGAATAACGAATGGCTAACTTCATCCACATCTTTTCTAAAACAACCGCTTTTTGTTGATGGCGTGAAGGAAATAAAAAACTAACAAAATCAAATAAGGTTGTAACAACTGGAGTGCTTCGCACCAAGGCGGGGATTATTAAACTGGTTGTAGAGAAATATGTATCAACCGGCCTTATAAACTCTAGCTGCAAAAAAACCAGAAATTGCCAGATAAATGATGGGGTTTTAAATATAACTGTGCGAACATTATCTTTTTGCCATTGCTTCGGAACATCTCTATCTGAAAATAAAACAAATCTGTGTTCGCTGTGCTGGACAAGCTCGCTAACCACCTGGTAAACATATTCGCCCTTGCCAGCCCTCTCGACTCTAGCGCCTTCTCTTACATCTATCCCAATAATCATTAACTACCAGCTTTACTGAATATAACCTGCAGGTCTTTTTTAGTAACAGCCTTAGTAATAAACAGAAGCGTAATATAGCTAACGGCGCCGATAGGCACCAACCATAAAACATTTAAGCTGGCACATAATATTAAAACAATCGCCATCACTATGCTCGCCAGTAACGCCTTGCTAAACACTAACCAAGAAGGTGAGAACCCTAATTGAGTTTTAACAATGTAACTACTAATTATTAAGATTAGTAGTTCGGTAGCTACCGTAGCGGCAGCAGCACCAAAGTACGAGAAACGAGGAATTAAAACAAAGTTCATTGTAATATTAAAAATGGTTGCAATAATGTATGGCTTAATTAGTCGCTTCTGTTGGTCGGCAGCAATAATGGTGTAGACCATAACTCCATTCAAAAAGAATCCTCCCAGCGCCAACGACAACACCATTAATACTGGGCCAGACAAAACAAACTCTTTGCCCGCCATTAGAACCATGAGCGGAGTGGCGACTACAAATGTGCCAAAAATTAATGGTAAGGCAGCTATGCTCAAAAAATCGAAAGATTTACGAAAGATGTTTTTCACGATGGCTTTGTCGTGATTAAAAGCTCTTGTCATCACCGGCAAGACCGAACTCATAAATATGCTTGGTACTACTAATAAAACTTCTAGTATCTTGTACGGTGCACCATAGATGCCTACGTCGTAATTACTTTTCATCATCGACAACATGACCATGTCGACACGAAAGTAGATAGTAGATAGAATAATTACTATACCCATAGGTAGGGCTGAAGTTAACATCCGCTTCCAAGTCTGCCAATTAAACATAGGGTAAATTGGCAACATTAATTGCAGCATTATGAATCCTAATAAAAATATTGCCGCATTGGCGATAACCACCCCCCAGATAATATATAGGAATCCTAGGTTAAGCTGAATGAACCAAACTATCGCTATAAGCATGATGAGGCGCCCAATGATATCAGCGACCGCGGCTTTATACATCACCAAGCGAGTTTGGAATAAGCTTAATGGAATTTGATTAAGCGAAGACAGAAACTGTGCAATGCTCCCTATAACAATACCTGTCTTAACTATTGCAGAATACGGCAACCCAAAAGCAATTAAAGAAGCTGTGCCAAATATTAAAATACCCAACACTAGACGCAGGCCAAGCATATTTCCTAAAATTGACTTCTCGTTTTCAGGATGACTAGCTAAGTCACGCACAGTAATTACAAATAATCCCAGATCTACAAACACAGTAAAAATACCCAGGTAAGCAAACACTGTAGCATAGTCACCATAACCCATTACCCCTAAGTAGCGTGTGAGGTAGGCAATAATTAATACCGAGGTTGCAACCGTGATGGCTTTGCCTACTAGCTGGATAATAGTGTTAAAGGCAATCGCACGAGCGTAGTTCATAGCTTGGTTATCTTAGCCATATATTGGATTGGCACACGTGGCAAATACCATTTAGGGAAGAATTTAAGTGCGTAGTTTTGGCTAGTTAAAATTTGGTATGGTTGCAATATTTTCTCCCAAGCGTTTTTGGGGAGTAATCTCTCGTCACCAAAATCTTTTTGTGCGTAGTTTTGATTCGGCACACCGAAGACCACCATCGGCGCAACCCGCAACTGTTCGTTTAATAGTTGGTGAATCTCCGAAGTAGAGAAGTGCTCTAATAGCCCTTGGTGAAAAACGAGATCAAAGCTTCCGTTGTCGAACGGTAGCTTAAATGCATCTCCTTCAACTAGAGCATTCTTACCTCCAAGCTCTTCTTTAACAGCTTCTGCTTTACGTAGAATTTCTGGCGAGTTGTCTAGCGTAGTAACCTCTAATCCTAATGTGGAAAGAAAGATGCTCAGCGTGCCAGTGCCAGCCCCTACTTCTAGGATTCGCTTAGCGCCCGACTCGACAATGGCACAAATTAAATCTTTGTGGCCATATAAGTTTCGAATATAAAGATCGATGGTTACTTTGTCTGCATAATAGTTGGCCCAATTATTACCCATGAAGATAGTATTAACTAGCCGACTTAACCACCAACCTACGATCTGGTTCACTGCCTACGCTTTCAGAAGCAATGCCTTGCGTATCTACTAAGTGCATGTGAACAATGCGACGCTCAAAAGAAGACATCGACGGGAGTTGTACTGGCATGCCGTCTTTTTTAACCTTCTCTATTGCTGTATCTGCGAGTGCAATAAGTGCCTCTTTTTGGCGTTCATGAAAATCGCCTATGTTAACTGATAGGTGAACTCTTTCTTCTGGGAATTTATTTTTTACCATTAACCGCATAATATGCTGGACCGCAAACAGGGGGTCGGCGCTAGGTTGAATAAATAAATGATCTTTGTCTGTAGCCAAACTTACTCGCACAAAATTATCTTCTTCGCTGACACTAACCTCGACTGAGAGCGGCCAAGATTGAAACATCTCTTTCGCAGTTTCAGTAATGTAATTAATAACTTGTGTATCCATAAACTACTCCTGAATTCTTCTTAATATAATTAACTGTTGAATTACCATAAAGAAAGTAGTAGCCACCCAATAAAGAGACAAGGCTGCAGGCAAGCTCCACGCAATAAACACGGTAAAGATGGGGAAGAAATATATCATCTGTGTATTAATAATTTTCGCCATTCCACCGTCACTAGCACTAGGAGCTGGTTGCAATCTCTTCATCGTAATGCTCTGCACTAACTGCACCACACCAGCTATAATTGCGAGATACATATTGGGCACAGCTAGATTAACAACTAATGACGGAATGTGGGTAAACCCTAAGAACATCGTGTTGATGGTGTCGGGCACACTGGGGAACCATTGGTACAAGTGAATTAAACTCTCGTCCGATAACCCCGCTGCAAACACTCTGTACAAGGCAAATAATATGGGTAGTTGGATTATTAATGGCAAACATCCACCCAATGGGTTAACCTTATGTTCCTGGTATAGCTTTACTAGCTCTTTCGATTGCTGAGTTTTGTCATGCTTAAACTCTTCTTTAACTCTGTCGATGTGGGGTTGAAGTTTTTTAAGCGATTGTTGCGCCTGTAGGGTTTTTAGATAAGAAGGGTAGAGAATGATACGAATAAGCAAAGTTAGCCCAATAATAGCAAGCCCGAAGTCTTGTCCTGGAATATAAACATATAGCAACATCAAGACATTAAACAATGGCTTATATAGCACTTTGGTCATTAGCGACCCCTCATTAAGACTAAACTTTACTAAACTATTCATTATTTATCCTTATTTTACATTATCTACACCACCGAGATGCCAAGGATGGCATTTACCCACTCTTAAACACGCCAACCACACTCCCTGCAATGCCCCTTTTTGAGCAATAGCCTCTTTAGCATACTCCGAGCAGCTAGGATAAAACCGACAAACCCTAGTTGGAAGGAGTTGCCCTAATAAGCCATGGTTAAGGGATAAGGTTTTTTGATACGTTCGAATAATAACTAACAACACTTTCTTCATAATACTTATCTTAAATTTTGGCTTAGCTCGGCTTTAATTTGGGCAAACGACATTGATAGGGCCGGCTTCTTAACATAGATGCAGACCGCCTCTTCAGAAGAAATTAGCCGCCAGGCATCTTTAACGCGCCTTCTTATAAGGTTGCGCTCGGTGGCCTTTTTGCTAATTTTGCCGCTTACCACTACGCGCAGACGAGCCCTGCTGGTGCGGAGATTGAGTGGTTTAACACTAAAAGCTGGCTGATATATTGCACCCATAGATTCATCACAAAAAGATTAAACTAAACAGATAGCTTCTTTCTACCTTGTGCGCGACGTCGACTTAGTATTTTACGACCGCCTTTGGTCGCCATTCTGGCCATAAAGCCAAGCTTCCTTTGACGCTTCTTTTTCTTGGGTTGATACGTTCTTTTCATAAAATTAATGGTTTGTACTTATCCAGTGTAGCAATAAGCTTTTATAACAGTCAATTTGGTTATCTAAACCACTTTATCACATTGCGCTATAATGAGATGTGCTTAGTTGCTGATTGGGGATAACTTTAGTAGAATAGGCTGGGATTAGGAGGAAAATAAGGTGGATAAAAATCGTTTGTGGCAAAACGTGTTAGGTGAAGTAGAGGTTTCTTTAACTAAGGCTAGTTTTAACACTTGGTTTAAAGGTACTGAAATTATTGAACTTAGTGACACTAAAGTAGTTATTAGTGTGCCCAACGTTTTTACAAAAGAATGGTTAAGCAAAAAATACGAAAAGGATATAAAAAATTGCTTAGCCAAAAGCATCCCAAGCTTAACAGAGGTTGAATATCGGATTGGCACGCTCGCCACTAAAAGTGAGTTTGTTTTTAAATCTACCAAATCGGCAGCGGATAATGACACCAACCTAACAGAGAAACCAGTAGCCACAACTACCACTAAAACTACTGGAGTAACCAGTAGTCACTTAAACCCACGATACACCTTCCCTAATTTTGTTATTGGGGAGAGTAATAAACTAGCCCATGCCGCAGCTGAGGCTGTGACTAAATCCCCAGGCATTACATACAACCCTCTCTTTATTTATGGGGGAGTGGGGCTTGGCAAAACACACCTCCTGCAAGCTGTAGGCAATGGTATTTTAGCAGGTAATAATAAAAAGAAGGTTGTGTATGTTACGTCCGAAAAGTTCACTAACGAATTTATTAACTCCATTCACAAGCGCACAACTAAAGAGTTTAAAGAAAAATATCGCAAAGTAGATTGTTTGCTCATCGATGATATACAATTTTTAGCCGGCAAAGAAGGAACTCAAGAAGAGTTCTTCCACACTTTTAATACTTTATACGAAAACAATAAGCAGATTGTGTTAACTTCCGATAGACCGCCTAAAGCAATTCCAACCTTAGAGGCCCGCTTGCGCTCACGGTTCGAATGGGGGATGTCGGCAGATATCTCTCCTCCTAACTACGAAACTCGTTTCGCAATATTAAGATCGAAAGCTGCAAACATTAAGCTTCAGCTTCCGGAAGAGCTTTTAAAGATTATTGCTCAGCGAGTTCAAAACAACGTTCGAGAATTAGAAGGAGCATTAACTCGTGTGTTGGCGTTTAGCCAGCTTAATGAAACCATCCCCACTATTGAAGAAGTAGAAGGGCTCCTAGGGGGAATGTTGGTTAGCCCAGGCAAGCGCTTTCTAAAAATAGGGGAGGTTATTAAAACTATTAGCAAACATTACGGTGTAAAAAAAGAGGATGTATTAGGTCCTAAGCGTAACAAAGAAATTGTCTTCCCAAGGCAAATAATTGTTTTTATTCTTCGCAATGAAATGGATTTACCATATAAAAGTATCGGCAGAGAACTAGGAGGAAGAGACCACACCACCATCATCCACGACTACAATAAGATTAAGAAGTTAGTTATTGAAGATTCTGATTTAGAACAAGAAATTGAAGAGATTAAAAACAAACTTTATAGTGTGGATTAGTGTGTGGAAAGAAAAACGTCGTATTTTTATCAACAATTAATCCCCAAACAATAAACAGTTAAAAACTTGAATAATTCGCCCCTAGTTATATAATTTTAAGTTATACCCTTTATCCCCGTTATTACTACTACTTATTAATTAACTTAAAGAATAAATAATTATTAATATAGACAATTAATTATGAAAATTTCAGTATCGTTAGATAGGTTTAAAAAAGGACTTGGGGTTGTAGAAAGAATTGTAGCCAGTAAAAGTACTTTGCCAATTTTAAATAACGTATTAATTAGAGCTGAGGATAGCCAGGTTGTGTTATCAGCTACTGATTTAGAGATGGGAGTAAATTATTATCTAGGAGGTAAGGTGGAAACTGCTGGCTCTATTACGGTGCCTGGTAGAGTGCTAGGTAATTTTATTAACAGTTTAAGTGACGACAAAATTACCTTAGAGGAAAAGAGTAATGTTCTGTATGCCAAAACCGAAAGAAGCGAAGCAAGTTTAAATGGAATGCCTGCAGACGACTTTCCAACCGTGCCCAAAGTTGAAGGTAAGGAGGTTTTAAGTATTAATAGCCAAATTCTAAAAGCAGCTATTAATGAAGTAGCTTTCTCGGCTTCCTTAGATGAGTCGAGACCAATTTTAACAGGTGTGTATTTCGTTATATCCAACGGCCTACTTAAAATGGCGGCAACAGACAGTTTTAGGTTGTCTGAAAAAACTATTAAAGTGAATAGCTCGGAAGACGCGAGTTTTATTATTCCCATCAAAACTATTTACGAACTGCAGAGGATGATGACATTATCTGAGGATGTAAAAATTATCATCTCTGAAAACCAAATTATGTTCACATTAACAGACTTAGAATTAACCTCACGTATTATTGAAGGCGAGTATCCCGATTACGAACAAGTGGTACCTAAAGCTTTTAAAACCACCGCTATTTTAAACACAGGAGAGTTAGCTAGCAATGTGAAGTCAGCTAGCTTCTTTGCTAAAGAAAATGCAAATAATGTTAAGTTGTTATTTAAACCAAACAGTTTAGAGGTAGAAGCAACCTCATCGCAATTAGGTAATTTTAAATCCAATCTTACTGGTCAAATTACTGGTGAAGAAAACGAGATTAGTTTTAATACTAAATACTTGCTCGATGTCTTGGATAAAATAAATACTGAGGAAGTTAGCATAGAGTTAGTTGGCAAGCTTAACCCCGGTGTTATTAAGCCAGTCAGTAAAGACGCCAATGTGATGTATATTATTATGCCACTCAGGAGTTAATGCGTCTTTTATCGATTCGGATTGCTAATTTTAGAAATGTCCAAAAAGGGGAGCTAGAGTTTGGCTCGAACAATTTTTTAGTTGGCGATAACGCCCAAGGTAAAACTAATGTTTTAGAAGCAATACACTTTTTGTCTACAGGCAGGTCGTTTAGGGAAAAACAAGATAGCTGGCTAATTAACTACGATGAACAGTTTTCTTTAATTGAAGCTAAATGTATTAGTGACAACGGAGAGATGTTTGAATTAGGAGTTGGCCTCGAGCGAGAAGAACAAAAGATTAAGAAAGTTTTTAAGTACAACCAGAGGAAAACCACTAAAAAAGAGTTTTTAGGTAAAATGCCGATGGTGCTGTTTGCCCCAGATGAAATTGGACTCCTGCGGTTATATCCATCTATGCGTAGAACCCTGCTAAACCAGCTAATTACCAAAACCAAGCTAACTTATTTCGACGATTTAATGAGGTATACGTGGGCGCTTAAGCAGAGGAATGAACTACTTCGGTTAATTAAAATAGGGAATAGAAGCGATAGTGAGCTTGGCATCTGGGACGCAAAATTGGCACTATTGGGGGCAGGGATCATCGCTAACCGTCAGCAGGTTGTAAATAGTTTAAACGTGTCTTTAAGGGCTGTTTTCAGTGAGCTGGGAGGGGCAGGAGATTTGCAGTTAGTTTATCAAACATCTCTGCAAAGCGAGTTGCCCGAGGTTTACTTAGAACACCTAAAAAATTGTCGTTCTGGCGATATAATTTATGGGCACACAACCATTGGGCCACATCGAGATGATTTACAGTTTATGGTTGATGGGCGAGATGCAAAACACTTTGCTTCACAGGGAGAATTTAGACTAATATTAATAGCCCTTAAGTTGGTAGAAGGGCAATATTTAAACGACATGCTTAAAGAACAACCTATCTACTTACTGGATGATATTTTTTCTGAGCTAGATAACCAAAAAGTGGATAAGCTTGTTGCAATGTTAAAAGGCAGACAAGCTATTTTAACTACCACTCATCAAGAGATAGTTGAGGGGTTAAATAGTGATAGCAAAACGTGGTTAATTGAAAAGGGTGTTGTCCACCAAAAAGAGCTTATCTCTGACATTTAGGGCAGCAGTAGGTGCCCCTGCTATCTAATTGCGTTTTTTTGATTATGGTTTTACAGGTTCGGCAAGGCAGTTTGTCTCGGCTATATACCATTAGATGGTTTTGCATTTTACCTTGAGACCCTTCAGGTGTTCTGTAGTTGAGTATGCTAGTACCAGAATATTTTATTCCCTTCTTTAGTACTTGCTTGGTGCCAGCAACTATTCTTTTAGTTTCTTCTTTGTTAAGCTGGTTATTTTTCTTATGGGGATTAACCCCAGCTGAAAATAATATTTCACTGGCATAGATATTACCAACACCAACTACAACCGATTGGTCGAGTAAGGTTGCTTTAATATTACTTTTGGGGCGTCTTTTAATAACGCTCCATAAAAACTCAGTGGTAAATTCTTTACTAAAAGGCTCTATCCCTAAGTTTTTAATAAAAGAGTCTTCGTTAGTTTTTTCAGTAGGTAGTAGTTTAACCCAGCCAAACTTTCGTTGATCGTTGAAGTAAAGGGTGCCCCCCGATAGGTGAAAAATAATGCGAGTATGTTTTGATGGCATTTCGCCGGTAAAATCGTTTGTTGGATGTCCAAAGTTCAGTCGCTTTTTAAGTGCCTGTTCTTTGGTGGGCATGTATATTAACTGCCCAGTCATCTTTAGATGAATTAATAATGAGACATTTTTTGAAAGATTAATAATTACCCCTTTCCCTCGTCGTGATATCTTTGTAACTTTTAATCCCTTTATCTCTCGAGTAGTTGTTTTGTAACTATCTTTATTTCGTATATCAATGTCTTTAATTGCCTGGCCAATTAAGTGTTTTCCTAGCCCTCTAACCACTGTTTCTACTTCTGGTAATTCCGGCATCTAAATGTTGTTTATTGGATGAGTCGTACCCCAGGATGAACCGGATTTAATATTTACTACAATTGGTACATCTAACTTGCAAACATTCTCCATTACATCTTCGACTAACTTAGCCACCTTTTTTACGTCTTTGTTTGGCACTTCTAAAACTAGCTCGTCATGAATCTGCAAAAGCACTTTACTTTTAATGCTTACTTTTGGTAGTTTCTTGTCGAGTTTGATCATGGCAGTTTTAATGATGTCGGCGGCAGTGCCTTGAATAGGCATGTTAATGGCGGCTCTTTGGGCAGCGTTGCGCACAGGGAAAATAGGGGAATGAATTTCGGGAATATCCCGACGACGACCAAACCATGTTTCGACATAGCCATGTTTTTTAGCAAAGGCCACTGTGCTGTCCATGTAGTTTTTAATGCTTGGGTGTAGAGCAAAATACTTATCTAAATACTGGCTGGCTTCACCCGCATCCATGCCTGTGCTAAGAGAAAGGCCGTAAGGGCTAACACCGTAGATGATACTGAAGTTAACTGTCTTGGCGTTGTTGCGTTGTTGCTTGGTTACTTCTGTCAGTGGGATGTTATTAATTTCGGCAGCGACTCTAGTGTGGATGTCCTCACCTTTATTAAATGAATCAATCATTTTTTGGTCTTTAACTAATGAGGCTATAATTCGTAGTTCAATTTGTGAGTAGTCTGCTGACATTAAAGTGTATCCTTTGGGCACAATAAAGGCGTTCCTAATTTCATTGCCAAGATCGGAGCGAATAGGAATGTTTTGAAGATTTGGGTTAGAAGAGCTTAGCCGGCCAGTAGAAGTGTCTTGGGCATAATGGGTGTGGATGCGGTTATTTTTATCTACCATCTTAGGCAGGGTTTCGAGGTAAGTGTTGCGAATTTTTTCTAATTCGCGATATTTAAAAATGTGTTCAATAATTTTGTGTTTACCAACTAATTTTTCTAATTCATTAACAGCAGTAGAATAACCAGTCTTTATTTTTTTAATGCCGGTAGTTGGTAGCTTAAGTTCAACGTAAAGAATGTCGGCTAGTTGGCTAGGGGAGTTAATGTTAAATTCTTTTTTAGCCAGTCTGTAAATACTTTGGGTAAGAGTTTTTAGTTTGGAAGATATTTTTTTATTTAGTTTGTTAATTAAATTAGTGTCTAATAAAATACCATTCTTCTCCATTTTGCGGAGAATGGGTTCTAGGTCGCGATCTAATTTTTCAGTGAGCTGGGAGGCGGATTTGTTTGTGTTTTTTGTTGATTCAGAATCGCTGAATAACGAAACTTGGGCGGCGTTGATGGTACCATTTGGAATGCGACCAACTAAGCTTTTAAACCCAAGTTTATAAAACAGGTCCGAAACTTTATGCACATCAAACTCGATGGACACTGCTTTTTTAAGATCTAATTTAATAGGCACAGTTACTAGTGTAGCTAGGCGTTTGCTCTCGAGTGCTTGCTTTTTGTGGGTAACCAATAACTCTTTTATTCTAGGTGGAAGTTTGTCTAGATGTTTGTAGACATTCTCCATTGTTTTGTATTCTTGCAAAAGTTTTTTGGCACCAATTTCGCCAATGCCTGGTACGCCAGGGATATTGTCTGAAGGGTCTCCGCGAAGGCCTTTAAAGTCGGTAAATTGTTCTGGTTTTAATCCCTTACTTTTTAAAACTTCTGCGGGAGTATAAACTACAATATCTGAAAAGCTTTTACGAGGAGCATATACAAAAATATGTTTATTTACTAGTTGCAAGGCGTCCATATCGCTAGTGGCGATATATACATCGATGTCTTCTGGGGCTTGCTTGGCCAGCGTGCCAATAACGTCGTCGGCTTCAAACCCATCTTTTAAAAACAAAGGGATATTAAAAGCTTCGATTAATTCTCTAATGCGAGGGATTTGGTCATAAAGTTCTTGAGGGGCCTTAATGCGGGTAGCTTTGTATTCTTTGTATTCTTCATGGCGGAAAGTAGGAGCTTTAGTGTCGAAGGCCACAACAATATATTCTGGGTGTAGCTTGGTGTAGATGTTAATTAGCATAAGAGCAAAGCCATACACAGCCGTTACAAGCTCGCCATTGGGCGAAGTGAGGTTGGTTTGCGAAAGAGCATGAAAAGCCCTATGGATAAGGGAACTACCATCGATTAGCACTAATTTCTTGGCTTGTTTCATGTCTTAAGTATAGCTTAATTGGGCATAGTCCCGAGTAAAAAAGCTCAATAGTATGAGCTTTTTGTTCGCGGACCATGATTCGTTTAATATGAAGCAAGACTGTGCCTGAAATCGGGAGGATTAATTAATTTAATCTTGTCCACGTCTTGCTCACAGTTTGGCGATACGCTCTCATGGTCAGCTTTTATCATCAGCATTACGTCGAAGGGGTCCACAACACCGTTAATTTCCACGGTGCTTTTCTTTTTGCACATCGGACATTCCCAAACTATGCTTGCTTTTGAAGAAGCCATTCTACTTCACATCCTTTTTCTTAATTCAATTTTAATAAGGAACAAATTAATTCCGAGTTGTTGCTGGTTAATGCGGGTTATTTAAGAGTGTAAGTGAGGGTAATAGTTGAAGTAATAGCTGCAAAGCCTGGCTCCAGGCCACCGCCTCCGCCACCAAAACCGCTCATTGCTTGAGGGGAATTAGTTTCTGGTGATGATTCAGTGATAGAAATAATTTTTCCTAATTGAGCGTCGCTTAAATTGGCTATTTGGCTAGCCTTGTCTTTGGCCGACTGGATAGCTCTTTCTCTAGCTTCGTTTTGCACTTCCGATGGATCATCGACTGTAAAGTTGACCTGGCTAATTTCAGTAGCCCCGGCCAAGCTAAGCGCCTGGATGATGGCATCGGTATCATCTAATTTTCTAATAGTTAACAGCAAAGAGTGATACGTGCTGTATCCTCGGAGGCGAGGCTTGCTAACTGGGTAATAATCGTACTCCGGGTTGATGTTGTATTGTACGGTTTTAATATCGTTGGGGTCGATAGAGAATCCAATTAGCGAAGTCTTAACTTTACTAATAATTTCACTGTTATTCTTTTGTGAGTTGGCGATGTCTTTAGTTTCAGTTCTAACTGCGAAAGTAATTTTAGCTACATCGGGCGTCATGAATGCTTCGCCAGTGCCGCTAACTATTAGTCCGCGCTCACTACCTAGGGGCGTTGACGCTGAAGCTGGCTGCCAGCCTACAAGCATAGCGGTAATGGCTATAACCGCCATTAGGGCTAATGAAACAATAAAAACAACTAAATTTGTGTTGGGGGTAGTGCTTTTCTTCGTTATTGGTTCGGATGCTAGCTTAATCGGAGCGGGCATTGGAGGAGTCTTAGTAGGAGGAGGGGTAGGGGCAGCAGCGGGGGTCGGTTCTGATTTTTCTATCGGTTGGGGGTTGCTATTAAAATTATCCGGACTAAACTTACTCCACTCTGGTTCATTGTTTGGGCTAATCGGATTAAGGTTCTCGTCAAATTCCATTGCTACTCCTTTTTAGTTAATAGTCGAACAACACATTATTGCATATCGTGAGGTGCTACTCAAATACTGCGCAATTTGTTAATTAGTCGGTAAGCCTTAAACCAAACAGTGTTAAGAGGTAGCTCTAGTGCTCCAATGTATTCGGTGGGATGCGTGCCAAAACCTTCTTTAAAACGAGTGATGCCGAGCCAGCCAGGATGCTGCTTGTCGACCACCCCGCCGAAATTATAGGTGGCGCAACCTTTGGATTTAACTAGCTTAATAGCTTCCCACTGCAAAATGTAACTTGCCATCTTTTCGCCAGAGCGCCTGCTAGATGCGCCATGCAGGTAAGTAGCAGATTTATTAAAGAAACTAACTAAAATCGCAGCTAGGGGAGTAGCGCCATCGTAAGCAATTAGCAATGACATTAGGCCACTTTGTCCCAAAGTCTCCAACTGTTTTTGGTAATAATTATTCGAGTAAGATTTAAAGTTATTACGCGAGCTAGTTTCGAGGTTAAGGCGGTTGAAGATGTCGATATCTTTAATATCTTTCGAAATAACCACTTTAATATTATGCTTCTCGGCTACCTTAATGTTGTAGCGAGTTTTAGGTTTCATGTTTGCGAGAAGGCTTTCTTCGTTTGGAGTAATATCTAAAACGGCATTACGTTTTGGTTGGATGTTTTTCTTAGATGGAATAAATCCAAAAGATTTATAGATAGCTATAGCGGTAGCATCGCCAATAGAAATGGGTGGTTCAACCCGGAACAGAATGGCCGCTTCTGTCTGTGCAATTTCTTTGATTTTTTCAACAAGAGCCTTACTTGCTTCGTATTGTTGATGGGCGGGAGTAAGTTTGTTAAACAACAAATCACGAGGGGCATAAAGCAGGCTTTTGCCAAAACCCAAGCTTAGTTTAATCACCAGCATTTGAGCAACAACCTGTTGTTCGTCTAGAATTTGCAATCGCCAAATTTTATTGCCTAAAGCAGATTGAAATTCTCCCCAGGCCCAGCTTTGCAGGAGACTACCTGCAGGGTGAGATAGTACAAACCTATCCCAGTTTTCTTGATCAGGGCTAGTGCTAATATTGATTTTCATAACGACCCTATTATACCGGAAAGAGCAGTTTTTGCTCTACAGATATGATATATTTTAAAGGTACGAGTACTATAATTTCTAGAGCAAAATGGACAACAGTTTACGTATATTAGAAGAAAGAGGGTTGGTAGCACAGGTTAGCGACCGCAGTGCTTTAGCTAAAGAGCTAAGCAAGCGGGGGGCTGGTCTTGTTGTATACGCTGGGGTCGATCCTACTGCTTCCAGTTTGCATATAGGGAATTTGTTGGTATTTAGAGCATTAAAGGTTTTGCAAGAACATGGGCATAAAATAATTGTTTTGGTGGGCGGGGGAACTGGTCTAATTGGTGACCCCACAGATAAGAAGACGGCTCGTCCCAAAATGAACAAGAAAGATGTTCAAGCTAATGCCAACAAGCTAAAGAAGCAAATTCAAGACCTGAAACTACTACATTTTAGCGGGAAGAATCCAGCTAGTATGGTTAATAACTATGAGTGGCTGTCTAAGTATTCTTTTTTGGAAGATTTTATAGCAGGCATCTCTCCACTTTTTTCTATTAACCAATTAATTAAGCTAAAAACTTTTGCGGCCAGAATTAAAGAAAGCAAAAACCTATCATTGCTAGAATTCATGTACCCAATTTTACAGGCATGGGATTTCCTAAGCTTATTTGAGAAATATAATTGCCGGCTTCAGTTGGGCGGCAACGACCAATGGGCCAATATTGTAGAAGGGGTAGAATTAATTCAAAGAAAACATGGCAAGCAAGCGTTTGCTTTAACCCAGCCGTTGTTGGTAAATAGCGATGGGACGAAAATGGGGAAATCGACATCTGGCCAAATTTGGTTAGACAGGAAGATGACATCACCATTTAAGCTTTATCAGGCGTTAGAAAAAACCCCCGATGAACTAGTGGAGCAAATGCTAAAGCAATTTACAGATTTATCTACAAAAGAGATAGTCAGCATTATGAAGTTATCTCCTCGTGAGCGTCAGCAAAAGTTAGCGCTTGAAATAGTGCTGGTTTTACATGGAGCCAACGAAGCGAGTAAGGCCAAGCAAGATGCCAGTCGTTTATTTGGGCAAGCTACAAGCAAAACGCAAACCATCCCTACTTTTTCTGTGCCCAAAAAGGGCATGATGTTAGACGACATTCTAATGAAAGCAAAGATATTACCTTCTAAGAGTGAGGTTGGGAGAAGGGCGGTTTCCGGTGGCATTTATGTGAATGATAGAAAGGTACTAGATCCTAAATTTGTAATTAAAGAAGCAGGTATTATTAAAGCAGGCAAGAAGGACTTCTTAAAAATAGTTGTAAAGCCTTAATCTATGATAATCTTAGGCATCGAGACTAGCTGTGATGATACGGCGGTGGCTCTTGTTCGTGATGGACATGAGGTTTTAGGTTCGTTGGTTTCTTCACAAGTTAAACTGCATCGAAAATTTGGAGGCATAGTGCCGGAGGTGGCTAGCAGAAAACATTTAGAGCAAATGCTACCACTTTTAGATGAGTTGTTTAAAACCACACATTTAAGCAAAGACGACGTTGACGCTATTGCAGTAACCAATGGGCCAGGATTACTAGGCTCGTTATTAATTGGGCTTAGCACTGCTAAAACTTTAGCATATGTTTGGGATAAGCCACTTATAGCTGTCGACCATTTAATTGCGCATATATATAGTAATTTTATTAACAAGGTTTTGCCGAAACAGTATCCCGGATTAGCTTTAATTGTAAGCGGAGGCCATACCGAATTAGTGCTAGTAGAGAATAATAATAAATTTAAAATTATTGGGGGCACTCGCGATGATGCTGCAGGTGAAGCATTTGACAAGGTGGCAAAGATTTTAGGATTAGGTTATCCTGGTGGCCCAGCAATAGCGAAGGTGGCAAAACAAGGGGATGTAGTTCTCCCGCGTCCGATGATTAACGACAATAGTTTTGATTTAAGCTTCTCGGGCCTTAAAACAGCTTTAATGCGGATTAGCAAAACAGCTCCCACTAGTGAGTTGGCTTACGAGTTTCAGTTAGCCATTACAGACGTATTAGTTTCTAAAACCAAACGAGCTATTAGAAAATTTAACCCAAAGTTCTTGATTCTGTCTGGTGGGGTAGCAGCGAATCAGCAGTTACGCGATAAAATATTAGAGCTTGCAGAGGAGAAGAAAGTTTTGCATTATTTTCCAGAACTAAGGTATTGTATGGATAATGCAGCAATGGTGGCTCTGGCTGCATATTATTTAAAATCCTCTCAAAAGAACCTCTGGTATAATGTAGAGGTTGCTACTGAGAGTTCCTTATTCACTAACTAATCGAGAAGTGGAAAAACAGTTTAAACCAGGTGATGCTGAAGCAAAAATTTACGAAAGGTGGGAGGAGTCAGGTTTGTTTACCCCGGATATTCAACCAGACAAAAAACCATATACAATAATTATGCCTCCGCCAAATGCTTACGACCAATTGCATATTGGGCATGCTTTGTTTGTAACTATCGAGGATGTGCTTGTTCGGTACCATCGGATGAAAGGGGAACCAACGCTATGGCTACCAGGCGCTGATCATGCGGGTATTGCTAGCCAAGTGTTTTTTGAAAAGATATTAAAAGAAGAGAGACAGATGTCTCGTTTCGATTTAGGTAAAGAGAAGTTTATAGAAGAGTTGGGAGAGTTTGTATCCAGAAAGAGAGAGATAATGGAGAACCAGTTACGGCGGCTAGGGGCTAGCTGTGATTGGACAAGGAAAAAGTTTACGCTCGACCCAGATGTTAGTGAAGCAGTGGTTCATACATTTAAGAAAATGCATGATGAAGGTTTAATTTACCGTGGAGAAAAAATTATTAACTGGTGCCCTAGGTGTGCGACTGGTCTTTCGGATTTAGAGGTCGAGCACAAAGAAAAAGAGGGCAAACTAACTTACATTAAGTATCCAGTAGTGGGGGAGAGTAGCCACATCATAGTGGCAACTACTCGCCCCGAAACAATGTTGGGGGACAGCGCAGTTGTGGTCAGTCCAATTGATGCTCGGTATAAATCTATGATCGGCAAACTGGTAGAGGTGCCACTAACTGGCAGGCAAGTTTCAGTTGTAGCTGACGAAGCTGTAGATCCAGAATTCGGCACAGGTGCGGTGAAGGTAACTCCTGCGCATGATCCAACCGATTTCGAAATTGGTCAACGACATCAACTTCCAAAGATAGTAGTAATTGGCGAAGATGGCAAAATGACCAGTGAAGCAGGTGTGTATGCAGGATTAAAAGCAAAAACTGCCCGAATTAAAATAGTCGATGATTTAAAGGCACTATCTTTAATAGAGAAAGAAGAAGATTATTTGCATAACGTGGGGCGCTGTGAAAGATGTAAGGCCGGAGTAGAGCCGCTGATATCTAAGCAGTGGTTTGTTAAAATACAGCCATTAGCTAAAGCCGCGATTGAAGCAGTGAGAGATGGTAGTATCAAGTTCGTTCCTAAAAGATTCGAAAAAATTTATTTTAATTGGATGGAGAATATCCACGATTGGAATGTTAGTCGGCAACTTTGGTGGGGACATGGTGTGCCTGTTTATTATGCGGCAAGTGATGCAGACAAACTCGTGGTGGCTGGCAGTGAAGCGGAGGCAGAGAAACTATTAGGTGAAAAAGTAGTTAAAGATCCAGATACATTAGACACCTGGTTCTCTTCTGGGCTATGGCCATTCACAACTTTAGGCTGGCCTAAAGAAACACCCGATTATAAATATTTTTACCCCACAACTGTAATGGAAACTGGTTGGGATATTATTTTCTTTTGGGTTGCACGAATGATAATGATGGGCATCTATTGCACTGGCAAGGTGCCGTTCGAAACGGTGTATCTCAATGGATTGGTGCGCGACAAAACTGGTCAAAAGATTTCTAAGTCGAAGGGGAACGTAATTAACCCAATCGAAATGATAGATAAATATGGCACTGATGCATTGCGGCTAGGGCTTTTGATGGGAACAGCGGCAGGGAACGACACTTCGGTATCGGAAGAAAAAATTAGAGGGTATCG
>JAHITC010000035.1 GCA_018817805.1 Patescibacteria group bacterium | reverse complement strand
CCACCTCCGCCACCGCCACCACCATCATCGTCGTCATCATCATTAATAACAGGATCAGCAGGATCGGCTATGTCGCCAGCTAAATCGAAGCCACCTCCACCATTATCATCTCCATCAGTATCGTAGTTGCCAAAGTCTAATCCAGTCGAATCAGCATTAGCGGGTACTACATAGAAACTAAGTGGACCTTCGTCACCAGGAAAAGTTTGAATCCAACCAAGCTGACGAGCTTCAGCGATTATTACATCACCATCGATGCCGGTAAGGTCGAAGTAATAATTACCGTCAATATCGGTGTAAGTGTCCTTTAATAATTCGTAGATCTGGACCTTTAAGCTCCCAACATTGTTAGAAGCAAAAATGTCATAAATCTGGAAGGTAAATGGATGCCCATCACCAATTAATGATGTCCAGTAACCATGACTATCGCTATTATATGGACCCCAGTCAGGTGCCGCACCATTAAGGTGCAGGTCTAAAAGAGTAGGACCATATGTTTCATAATTCTGCACAATATCTGTCCACTCTGTATTTGGCTCACGCACTGAATACTTTGCATCAGCAGTAATAGAATCTCCAGCATTAAATGTACCGGAAGCTCTGAAGAAATATTCACGACCAAGCATAGAGTCGAAACTAGAATCAATAGGAGTACCTGTTACATCACCATGAGAATCTACCCACAAAACTTCTACTGGCTTAGCAACCCCAATTCTCCAATCCTCCAAACCTACTTCACCTTCATCTTTTTGATGATTGCGATTGCTGTCGCTAAATTTCATTCCAGAAGCACTCCCTGCTGATAGTTCGGAAGGAACATTAAACGCAATGCAGTTATATGTTTCGCCTAATTCAACACCATCAATCCGATCGTAGTTATCAAAGTTAAGCACATCAACATGGCAATACATTTCAGCACTAACAGGATCGACATTAGTGTCACCATTCTGATCAAAGGTAAATGGAATATATCCTTCTTCTAATACTTCACGGAACCAAAGATAACTTCCTCCATTAATATCTTCGGATGATAACTGGGTAGTAGTCATGCCGTTGACATCAGTCGGAGGCATAGCTTGCCATGGTGCATTCGCAGGACCTACCAAAGTATCTCCTGGATCATAAGCACTGTCTGGTCCCCATTGGAATTCCCAACCCTCTACAAAACGACAACTTCTGTGGGTTGCTACCCAATCCTCTGCAGTAGTAGGTCCAATATCTGGCCCGCCATTACCCCAGTTTGGTAATTCAGATTCTATGTCACAGACAATTTTATGAGCAACAATTGTAACTTCCTTCTCTGCTGGCTCACAAGCCAATTCATTAATAGTTGTAGTTGCTTGGGCTTGATCATGGGTTGATATACCTTCATCTCCTTGAGGCAAGGCAAACGTAATAATTTCAACGTTGTTCTCTACCAAACAAATATTTGGCAAAGAGTTTAATGCTTGAACACCATCGACATCGAATCCATCGGTAGTGCTACCATCACCAAAGTTGCTTTTATCAGAAACGTCGACTAATTTTACATATCTTGCCCAATCGAGCGAACCTAGGTCTATAGCATCGTCATCTAAAATAATTTCTTTTAAAAATGTCCACGTGCTATTATCTTTCGAAGCATAGACATTAGCAGTTTCTGGATACGACCCTTCACTTGGATCACCAAAGCTAGTCTCTACCACCTCTATGTCCGCACCTGCTCCATTGATAATATAGTTATCAAAGCCAAGCACTAATTCGCCTCTTCCATCTTCATCTCCAAAACCCAGCGAAACAAAATTCATTGTATCGTTACGCTCAGCTTCGTTCAGTGCCTCGGTTGGATCGCTTCGCTCTGGTAACACTGGCGTACCATTCCATCTAAATCCTTGCATAAATGACATAACCGAATCTGCCCAAGGATCGACACCAGTGCCACTAGTCAAAGCCACTATCAAGTGAATAGTTCCGCTAGTTGGGGCAGTTAAATCTCCCAATTCCCAAGTAATAACATCGCCAACTATCGAAGTAGGCGTTAAATCGGCAGACACGTACTCAGTGGCACCAGGAATTGTATCTACAATCTTTACATCATATGCGATACCAGTACCAACTATATTCCAATCAATCTGGTAGTCTATTTGATTAGTTATGGAATCATAAGTTCCAGTTTTTTCAATCTCAACATAATTACAAATTATAGTAGTCGCATCAATTGCATCAATGTCGTAACCATCTGCATCATTACTATGTAATGCAAAGTTGGTAGTATCAGTCAACCGAACATACATAATCCAAGGAAGTCCCGTGGAATCAAAATCTAAATAACTGATCCCATCGACATCATGGTTATTAGCCGAACCAATTGCAAACCATTGCACACCATCTTGGCTCACTTCTACCAAAGCTGTTTCTTCAGGGTATCCCTCTCTGCCATAAGTTATTTCATGGAAAGAAAGATCATTTCCTTCGGTATTTAACACATACCCATCAAAAGATACTGTTACAGTACCTTCAGTTCCTAAGCTAAAGAAGCTGCCATCAGGGGCACCTAATAAAGCATTTGAATCACTTCTGTCTGGAGCCACAGGAGAACCATCTTTGCGGTTACCTTGGTCCTCATCTTCAACATGACTAGCCCAGCCTGGACCAACCTGACATGGCTCCGGTATATCTTGGCAGATTTCAGCTACAAACACATTGTCTAGAAATACCCCTAACGAATTTGCAGTCCCAAGATCAGCAAATTCAACTCTAGTTGTAGTACCAGTGGCCGTTAATGTATAAGTGTGGATTGTCCAGTTAACATCAGCTCCACCGGCTTCCGAAATAGTGTCGACAACACTGCCACCCCAACTGAACTGCAAAACATTATCTTCTATAGGAGTACCGGGACGAGGTGAAAAATAAAAAGTTGCCTGATATTCTTTACCTGTCTCCGTAACTAAATCTTGATAAATCTTTACCGATCCTGGTTCACCATTTAATGAACCAGCTGGCCCATCCCAGTCGGTGTCGAGCTCGGAATACTGTTCACCAGATTGTGGCAACCAACCGTTTACATTTCTTTGTAATTCTAAGTGAGCAGTTTTTGGCCTATACTGTCCGCCGAATTCATCACTACCCGGCATCCATTTAACTGTCCACATTAATCCATCGATATATGAATCATAAATATCCCAATTACTAGCTACTACTGGAATTTCAAAATCTCCATTTAAAATCATATTTTCACCGCAAGGCACTTCTGGATTAGGATCAGGATCCGGAGGACAACTTACTATACTCTCTGTCGATGATCCACCGCCACCCGGGTTTTCGACTGGACTAACTTCAGCGGATTCAGGCACTGCTTGATCGCCAGCTACTTCTTCTGCCGGATCAACAGACGGATCGGCTGTTTCCTGATCTCCTAAAACAGCCTCTTCCACTGGTTCAGTAGCAGTTACCTCTGGCACCAAGCCAGGGTCAGCTACTACTTCAACAATTGGTGTACTAGAACCAACACCGTCATCTTCTGCCAGTGCTATAGGCACAACCACCGGAGCTACCGCAATAGTAAAAGCTGTTACAAAACAGAAAACTGCTTTGACAGTCGCATTATAAAATTTGCCAGCTAATGTAGACATAGCTAGCACTCTCTCATTTTTCCCTTTTTTATCACTCATCTCTCAAAAAATTAACCAATAAAATAGACTAACCTCCCAATAACTAATTATACAGGTTTCCGGCGGAAATCAATATCCCCATAAAAAACTGTCATTTATAATAAAATACGGCGTTTAGTAAACGCCGTATACTGTTCTCAAACGACAACGATGATTCTTGCTCGCTTTTTCCCATAAAAGATCTCGATTGCCTCCATTCTGATCGATAAACCTAAGCAAAACTTGCTTACGCTTACCTTTATGAAGCTTAGCAAACAACTTTTGTATTTTATCCATATCCTCGCCATCAACTAGGGCGCAGCCCATACCCCCATCCTCTTCTATCACGATGGGGATAACTAGATCAGGTTTGTTAGAAACCTCTATCTTAATCCTCCACCCCTTTATCGTTACATCTCCGGAGGTAGTGAATATCAACGCTTTAATAGTGCCTCTGTTTATTTTAGCAATTGCCCTGCTTTGGAGAAGAAAGCTTATCACTAACAAAAAAGTCGATAACGACACCTTCCATCACCTCCCTTTTATCAAAGTAGTTTAATGGATTAATTAAAACATAGCCAGATACCGAGTGCAATCATCACAATCCCAGTTACCCAGTTAATAAGCCGCATATTCTTGTCCCGCCAAAGAGTAGTTTTCTCGACTGTCGTAACCCCCCAATAAGTTAAGTACAAAATTATTATTAGTGGTAAAACAAAGATCAAATTATAGTACAGCAAAATTAATCCTGCCCGAAGCAATGAAGTGCCGTTAGCGAGCAAGCCTAAGATAAATAAATATGGCCCACCTGTACAAGGTAGTTCTACCAAAGTAACTAGAAGTCCCAAAGCAAATGCCCCTATCGGAGTAGCGATACTTCCTAGCATTTTTTGCAACCTACCTCTTAAAGTTTTAGGGTCTTTAGCTTCACACAACCAACACTGTTCTTTCTTGTACCAAATTGCATCACGTAAACTAATTATTCCAATAATAATTGCAATGATACCAACTGCTTTGTGCAGAATTGGCGCAAACCCGGTTAGTTCTAAAGTTTTTAGAGCACCTAGCCCAATCGAATAATATGCCAGATACAATCCAGTAATAAAAGCTATGCCTAATTTTAAAACTGTGACTTTGTTTGGTGTAATTAATAACCCTGTCAGCAATATAAGTAATACTGCGATTGCGCAAGGATTAACTGAGTCGAGCAATGCTGCCCCAGTAATAATCCAAAAGGTTGGGTCTTTAACAAGACTTAGAGCTGGTGTTGGACAACTTAAAACAGTAGGCATACTAAAAAATTATGGAGCCCACGAGCAGGGTTGAACTGCTGACCTACGCATTACCATTGCGTTGCTCTACCAGCTGAGCTACGTGGGCAAAAACCTCACTACTAATTTAACATATCCATCAACAAACTTTTCAATTTTTTATTATGGAAATACACTGTCAACACACCATACATAGATTTCTTTCTATAACTACCCTCACCTCTAGCAGGACTCACCACTACTGTAGGCAAAAAATGCTTCCTGGGAAAATCAATGGCATTTATCCAATATTCTAATGCATGTTTCGGATCAGTGTCAGAAAAAATTTGTAAACCAAATCTGAGCTTCTCTGGTGTTATCTTACAGATATTTACTAAAAAATCTATAAACTTTTTGATTAATTTAGGATCTGTGTTGCCCAATCTAATCGAATTCTTATCAACCTTGTTTCCTTCCCCCCAATACAACCCCAAGCCTATGCCCAACAACTTTGCTTTTTCAATAGTGACAGGGTAAGAAAACTTGAATGGATCTCCGTTAGGGTTATGCCTTTTATACATAGCATCGCTTATGTTTCTTTTGGGGATATCAAACTTTTTTATCCAATAATTTATTGTATTCTCTGAACAACCTAAACCTCTAGATATTTGAGAAACAGAATATCCTTTCTTTATATATAAATCGATTAACTCAAGCTTGGAAACTATCATGCTCAGTTAATTATAAACTAACATGATACTAATTCCAAGCTAAGATACTTGTCTACAACAATAATTAACCTCTGGAGCCAGCTGTCGGATTTGAACCGACGACCCACTGCTTACAAAGCAGTTGCTCTACCACTGAGCTAAGCTGGCAAAATCCATAATCATATTATAGCTACCCGACTTCTCTGACAATGCATAATGGAGTTTGTTCTCTAGATTGCCCCATAGGATTGTCCTTAAACACAGTGTAGCAAAATTTATCTTGTATTTTAACCGATGATTTCCCTAAAACTTTTACCCCTAAATCATTAGCATCAATTATTACCACATCATGACCAAGCTCTTTCTTAATTTTCTTAGCTACCTTGTTGGCATCGAGTGGCCCCAAGATTACATGGCAATTGTAAGGAGGTACGTTAGTGTCACATGCTCCATCGATTGAATTAATGTTATGTCCAGCAACTAAATAAAATAGGCCACGTATGCCCAAGGGTTTAGTAAGCGCCGAAATAAAGGCAACTACTAATATTCTCAAAGGCCCAGCTTCTCTAATTGCCAACTCCATAGTCCAAGGGCTACCCAGCCCGATACCATAAGGCGACTTGTAAACAAACTTAACTAATAGATTGGCCAACCACGATGGTTTAATCTCATCGATTGAATAAGCTCTACCTTGCGTAATCGCTATTATTTTTTCACTAATAAAAATGAAATCACCCACCTGCAAATGTGGGCGTAAATATTTCTGACAAATATCGACTATATTGTCTTGCTTATTAACAACATGAGTATAGACAGGAAATCTGGCATATCGCTTGCCTAAAAATTCGACTACTAATTCTTTCCCTTTGTTCGGTCTCAATGCATTAACTAGCATGGCTATGTACCCACGATGGTATGGTGCTGGGGGCAGGATTCGAACCTACGTAGGCGCAAGGCCAGCGGATTTACAGTCCGCCCCGTTTAACCACTTCGGTACCCCAGCATTTTATTTTTTCAAACTACTTCGACTTTCCTTCCGCTTCTGCCAATAGTCGCTGATACTCTTCATTGTTCGGTTCTAGAATTAAAGCTTTTTCATAAACATCTGCTGCTTTGCGATATTTCTTAACCATAAAGTAAGCCAGTCCTAAGTTCATAAACCGAGAAGCAACTTTGTTGTTAATATCAATCGACTTTTCGTAACTTTCAATTGCTTCATCATACCGCTCTTGTTGGTACAAAAGTAGCCCTAGATTATTGTAAAAAGTATCATTGTCTGGCTCGATGGTCAATGCCTGACCAAGAGCTTTAGCTGCATCTTTAAATTCTTTTTTACCCAAATAAACCAAAGCTAATTTATTATATAAACTAGCATTCTGTGAATCGTTAGTTACCAATTTCAAATAAACCTTTTCTGCCTTAGAATATTCGCCAGCTTGTGCCAGATGATCAGCCTTATTAAGCAAATCTTCGCTACCATCATCTGTTTCGTCCATATCTTCACCACTTTGCTGACGCGCTTCATAGGCAAGTTTTTTGACCACCTCTTTTTCAAGAGGAAGTTTCTTTAACACAAGAATTAAAAGCACAACTGTAGCAAGAAAAATAACTAGTTCCAACATAACTAACATATTAACCTCAAACTATGACTTACCTAAATAACAAGCTGATTATACCTTTTTTTAGCTACTAATATAACCCATGGTGGTTTTAGGCATCCCCCATGCCCACTGCAAGACTAACGCCCCCATTGTAATTTGAATATTCGTACCTGCCTCTATCGCCTCAATCGATTTTCTAATCTCATCTGTCAAAGCTATTAAATCGTTAGTGTTTCTATTGGTAGTTTTATTAAGTGCGCTAATGATTGAATCCTTTTCGTAAGGAGACAAACTAGCCAGAGCCATTCTACGACTTAAATTCAACCAAACCAGCAGTAGTGCCAAAGCCTCATCACGGCTACTAATATTAGCGACTTTAAGACCTTCGGTTACCGATGCTTGTAAAAGTATTTTGAAACTCTCTAAATACCCCAAATGTTTTTGCAACAACTCCTCATCTCCTATTAATGCTTTAGCTAACCCAATAGCTCCGTTTGCAAAAATTACAATCTCCGGTGCTCGCTCTTTAGTTTGTAATGTTACAAATTCACGAATTTCTGTGTCAGCTACATAATTTAATTTAATAATTTGTGCTCTCGATTGGATAGTGGAGAGAACGGCCCTCACATCATTAGCAGTCAAAATAACTATTGTACTATTCGATGGTTCCTCCAGAGTTTTTAACAGGGCATTCGCCGCACTGTTACTTAATTTGTCCACCCCATCAATAATTGCCACTTTTACGTTTGAGCTGATGGGCGAACGATTTAAAAACCGAACCAGATCGTCTACCGACTTTTTCCATTTATTCTCTTCCTTCTCGCCTTTACTTGCTTCCAAAAGATCACTGAAACAAACAGTGTCGTTATGAGCTTTGTCGATATTACTCTGACCATGCAAACTAGCAGCTACCGCTCTAGCCAACAAACCTTTACCTATGTGTGGTGGGCCAATTAATAAAAAAACCTTGGTCCTACCAGCCACTATTGCCTTAGTTAGCAAATCCTTAGCCGACTTATGACCAATTACTAAATCTAAGTTGTTCTTTAGTATTTCTGTCGTATTCATTGCGCTATCTACTTACCTGTCATCATACCAAATTATTATATTCCCGGAGGGCCTGCCCTGCCTTGGGCACGTCATCCTGAACGAAATGCAATGGAGTTGAAGGATCTTGAAATATAAAAAAGACACCCATGTAATACGTGGATGTCTGACTTAATCGACAATTCATTAAATAATCACGATCAATCCTTAAGTAGTGGCCTTTGAGGTATATTGGACAGAATAGATGCTACTTTTTCATTCAGCGATGTGACTTCCTTGTTATACCTGCGATCTGCAACTATTTTAATTATCACCGAAGCGATAAGAAAAATGGAGCAAGGTAAGAGTGCGCAACCCACAAGAAATGATGGTGATTTGGATTTAAATAAAGCCCCCATTACTATACCAGCAACAATCCCTATAGGGATTGCGGCAAGCATTACCCACCAAGCAATACCAATCATGTCTTTCTGTTTCCATTCTGCTGAGGATAATCCTTGTCGACGATATTTTTCCAACCCCTCATCTGTAATAGGGTCTGGTTCTTCTGTCATTTTAATGTACCTCCTGAGATTATTCTAAGCTGTAATACCTTTAGTATACTTATGTCCAAAATAAAAAGGAAGGCAACCCGCAGGTTGCCTTGTAGATAATTTTAGATGCAGATTGAGCTTTACTCACGGACAGTGATTTTAGCCAGAACCCGTACCTATTCCTAACAAATTTCCACCTGACATATCAAAACCTCCGTAAAAGGTGGATGAATAAATTAAAGAACAATTTATTTTTTAATTCTTAGTTAGAACCTTATCGATGAGACCGTATTTTTTGGCTTCTTCTGGAGACATATAATTGTCTCTATCACTGTCTCTTTCAATTTTACTCACCGATTGACCAGTATGATTAGCTAAAAGCTCATTTAAAATCTTCTTAATCTTAAGAATTTCTTTGGCTTGAATATCTATATCGGTAGCCTGACCTTGCGCCCCACCCATTACCTGATGAATAAGAATTCTAGAATGTGGTAGGGCAAATCTTTTACCTTTTGCTCCACCTGCTAGAAGAACTGCTGCCATCGAAGCCGCCATTCCTATGCACATAGTCGAAACATCACACTTAACGTGTTGCATCGTATCGTAGATAGCAAGCCCAGCACTAACCGAACCACCGGGACTATTAATATAAATGGAGATATCCTTTTTAGGATCTTCACTTTCTAAAAACAAAAGTTGAGCAATTGCTAAGTTTGCCTCTACATCATCAACGGGTGCTCCAATAAAAATAACCCTGTCCTTTAATAGGCGTGAATAAATATCGTAAGCACGTTCGCCGGCCGATGACTTCTCGATTACCATTGGTACTAAGCTCATAACGAAAAAATTATCTATAAAACAGCTTTATTATATCAAACCTAATTCGTGGCAATCTGCCAAAGTTCTTTTAATGCTTTCTGACCAGATAATAAATTTTTGAGACGAGCTCTTTCCAAGCCACTTTTATATTTCTCGTCGAGCTCTTTTTCTTTATCCGGGTACGTCTTTTTTAATCTATCAATATCTTTTTCAACCTCTTCGTCGGTTGCTTCGATGTGCTCCGCTTTTTTAAATGCATCTAACACTAAACCCGCCTTTGCGCGCATCGCAGCAGCTTCTTTCCAATCGATTCTTAGTTTTTCTTCGGTTAAGTTATTCTTTTTCAAATAATCTGTTAATTCAATCTTTTGATGAGATAGCTCATTCTTCATGTCTTCCATCATAGAACCCAGCTCTTGTTCAACTAGAACTTCTGGTACTTCAACTTTCGCGATCTTAAGTAATTCTTGCATTGCTACTTCTTGTTGTCTGGTCTCTTCTTTTTTTCTTGCGTCTTCAAGCATCCATTTATCAATATCTGCTTTTAGTTCTGCCAAACTATTAAACTGACCTAGTCCTTTAGCTAGCTCGTCATCAATTTCTGGCATTATTACTTCTTTAACTTTATGTATCTTCACAGAAAATTGCACAGTTTTATCTGCCAGATTCTTTTGATGATAATCAGTAGGAAATTTAACTTCAAAAGTCTTTTCACCACCAGCAGCAATTCCAATTAGCCCTTCTTCAAAATCTGGTAAAAATACCCCATCTCCGATAATTAACGGATGGTTTTTACTAACTCCACCTTCAAACACTACTCCATCAAGCTTTCCTTCAAAATCTATCTCCACCCAATCGCCGGCCTGAGTTACCCGTTCGACTGGATTAAATTTAGCTCCTCTGCGACGCAGCCCTTCTAAGGTTTTGGCGACTTGTTCCTCATCAATCTTAATTTCCTGCTTTTCGACTTTAATCTTTTTATAATCTCCCAACGTAGTTTCTGGCAATACTGTAATTTCGGCTTTAAATATTATTGGCTTATCTAATGCTAACTTTTCAATTGTAACTTTCGGAGGTACCACTGGAATTAACTTATTCTCTACAACTGCTAACGCATAGAATTTATTAACACATAGTTCCGCTGCCTCGCTTAAAACTTTAGCTTCCCCTACCTCACTAATAACTAAATCTAATGGTGCCATGCCAGCTCTAAAACCTTTAATTGCAACGTTTTGAGCAATCGCTTTGCCAGCGATACCCAGTGCTTCCTGCCATTCAGTTAAATCGAGCTCTATAGTCAAAATTACGATTGATGCTGGTTTTGTTTCGAGAGAAGTTTTCATGATATCGAAAATTGAATTTTATTACTATTATGTTTCTTACCGCTTTTATCTATAAGTACTGCGCTAGCTGTATGTTGTCCTTTGAACCCCGTTTTCACTAACGTAGAATATATACCCGTGCTATTAGGAAGAAAGGTTTCTTTCTTTATACTATCAAAATAAATTTCCACTTTATCGATAGCCACCAACTTACCAACCTCCGTTAAATTCGCCACCAGACTTAAAGGATACGTCGGTGCTACTCCTACATCTTGCATTAGGATAATCGCCGTAGAATTAGAGCCACCTACCATAACTGAGATGGAGCTTTCAGCAGTTCCACCATTCTTTTTAAATAATTTTGCCCGAACGGTATGACTTTTGCCATCCAAGATTACCCCGGTAATATTAATTTGCCAAGGCTTACTTTTAACAGTTTGCACTAATGTGCTGTCATAATAAAATTCAATTTTATCGACTATGGAATCGTCGACGACATAAGCTGCAGTTGTAAAATCTCCACTAACAGTCGAGCCATTAGCTGGAGCCGAAATCTGAATTTCACTACTGACACCACCCGGGCCATCGTACATCTGATTAGGAGTGTTATTAAACCCATTAGCTTTAGCCCAAGTTATTACCGGCTCTTCCCAAGCAGAATTGTTTGGTCTTTCGGAATGAAGCTCTGTGAAAATTCTCTCTTCGGTTAAATCAAGAGGAAACCCATTTGGAGGCAAACGATCGGGGGCAGATTTCACCACTCGCACTTTCTTGTGGATATTATCACTTTCGGTTGGCAAATTTGAACTAGTAAATACTTCTATCTTAGTTTCTGGCGAAGCATCCGTTGGTAATTTCCCAGACATACTATCTACCACCGCTGTTCGGATGCCAGTTGGTACCGTGAACTCTTTATTAGGCTTATCTGCCAATGCCTTGCGCATAAATCCGTTCCAAATTGGCGCCGCCACACTCGACCCACTCGCTTTATTCATAGGAGAACCATCATTATTGCCCACCCACACTCCTGTTACTAAGTCTGGCGTATAACCAATAGTCCAACCGTCTTTATATAAATTAGTTGTGCCAGTTTTGGCGGCCGCTACCTTGCCAGGCAAAGTTAATGATCCGTTAGAACCAAACAGAGGAGAACGCGCAACGTCATCACTTAAAACATTATTAATTAAATAAGCAATTTCAGGATCTAGCACTTTTTGCCTTTGAGCAGGAGAATTTTCCTCTAGTATTCTACCTTTTGCATCTTCAACTTTAAGCACCGACATTAACTTAGCTTTTTCTCCACCAGTTGCAAACACACCATAAGCTGCAGTTAGGTCTAAGAGCTTTACCTCTCCACCACCTAATACCAAGGAAAGTCCATACCGTTCTGGTTCATTCAAAGTTGTAATGCCCATTTTGTGCGCTAGATTGATAGCCTCATTCACACCCGCATAAGCTAAAGTCTTTACCGCCGGTATATTCAAAGACATTTGCAAAGCACTTCTCACCGATACTGGCCCTCTATTTTTACCATCGTAATCTCCCGGCTTGTAGTCGTTTCCGAAGTCGGTTGTAACATCCATCAACATAGTAGCTGGGCTATAACCTTTTTGAAAAGCTGCAGCATAAATAATTGGTTTAATCGACGAACCAGGTTGTCGTTCGCTAATTGTGACATTTACATTACCATCATCTTCAAGATTAAAATAATCTTTCGACCCTACCATGGCCAGAATTTCACCAGTCCAAGGATCGATACTAACTAATGCTTCATTGCTAGCATCATATTTCGTTTTATTTACTTCCGCCTTAGACGTTATTACAGCCTCGGCGGCTTCTTGCAGCCCCCAATCCAAGGTAGTTGTAATCGTCATTCCACCTTCTTCTAAAACTTTATCACCATACTCAGCAGCCAACATTTCTTTAACATACATTACAAAATGAGGGGCTTTGATGCTGTCTTTGCGGGGTTGAAATACAATTTTCTCATCAGTCGCAGCTTTCAGCTCTTTTTCGGTGATATATCCTTCTTCAAACATACGTCTTAGTACCCAGTCTTTCCTTTCTAATAGTTCATCTGGACGTTGCCCCCAAGGCGAATAGTAGGTAGGTGATTGGGGCAGGGCAGATAACACCGCAGCTTCGGCCATGGAGATCTCATTTGCCTCTTTCCCCAAATATGCTTCAGAAGCTGATTGAACTCCATAAATTAAACCACCATAAGGAATCTCATTTAGATACATCTCCAGAATTTTATCCTTAGTGTAAAGCCTCTCAATTTCGAGAGCTAAGATAAATTCTTTAATTTTACGACCAATCGATCTTTCGGAAGTTAAAAAACTATTTTTTGCCAACTGTTGCGTAATTGTACTCCCACCTTGTGCTCTTTGGCCAAGTAATGGCTTTAAAATAACGCCACGGATTAAACCGCGGACATCAAACCCTTTATGATAATAAAAACCCTTATCTTCAGCGGAGATAGTAGCTTCTCTTAAATACTCTGGAATTTCTATAAGAGGGATACTGTTGCGCAACTTAGAACCATAAATTCCCGAAAGAACTACGCCATTCCGATCGACTACTTTGGTAGATTCTAAAGATTTTTGAGTAACCAAACGAGTAGGATTTGGGAGTCCAATACTAAAAATTGCCGATGCGAAAGATAGCAAAAAGATACAAGCAACAAAGATGCCTAGCACTAATCTCGGCAGATCGTGAATACCATATTGTTTGAGCCTATCAAAAATCGCTCGCTTACTTTTGCGAAGCAATGCTCTTTGTCGCCATCGGCGACGCAAAGCCTCTGGATCATTGAGAGGTAACAGTTCACTCATTTGCAAATCCTTACAATGCCTATTATAGCAAGTTAAGGTGGCAAATAACCAATTATTAAATCAAACCAATATACAATCAGATTATCTCAATCTAAATTCTAAAAACGATTGTAGCCCAAGGGGCTATGAATATGACAATACTTTTTTGTAGAGATCCTGTAACTCTTTCAGTCTAGACTGAATACAATATGAGTTAGCATGCTGAAGATATCCAAGATACGAAGGCATGACTTTGGCTAATTCGTTGTAATCTCCTGCATCGAGAAACTTACCAATCTTTTTCATGATCCTTTTAACTGTCTTTTTTCTAGGTAAACTG
>JAHITC010000034.1 GCA_018817805.1 Patescibacteria group bacterium | reverse complement strand
CAGTTTACCTAGAAAAAAGACAGTTAAAAGGATCATGAAAAAGATTGGTAAGTTTCTCGATGCAGGAGATTACAACGAATTAGCCAAAGTCATGCCTTCGTATCTTGGATATCTTCAGCATGCTAACTCATATTGTATTCAATCTGAATTAGAAAGCGTCATGGGATATACTACTGATTCCCAAATAAATGGTAGCAAGGCCTTCTTAGTTGATATTTGGTAAGGATTCTTTGGGATACCCGCCAGCCCGCGTAAGCGGGCTTTTTACATCCATACAGGAAACCCCGCACGGAGGCGTGCGTCATTCAAAGTTTCTGTAGCCGCCGAAATACGGGGATGAAGGAGCAAAGCTACTAGGCTTTGCTGGTTGCGCGAATGTTAAATGAGCGAATAGCGGAGCACGGAGGAAGCCCCGTACGTAATGTAATGGAGTGCGGGGAGGATGTCATTTTCTTTCGAAAACGAATATTTCTCGGAGGACGTACTGATCAGGACGAGAATACAGAAAACCATTACGAGGGCTTATGCCTGCATCTTTTTTAGAGATCTCATCAGACAAAATAATTTTTGGCTTGTAGCCTAGACTAGCTATTTCCTCTAGAATATCTAAATATCTTAGACCTTCTCTAGTTTTCATTACTGGGAAAACAATGCCAATTGTTTGTACGGCGTCAAAGTTTTTATTTAGATTTTTAAAAAATTTAACATACAAACTAGATAGTTCTTCTAAAGTGTCTTTAACTTGGTGGGGGAAGGGAAGAGATTTTAAGGGTGGACCTAAATACGGCTCTGTTACTATTACAACTTCTGGTTTGTTTAACGTGCTCCAGTTTACGGTAGTAGCGTCAGCGTCCTTGATGTGAGTTTTAAGGTCTACCTGTGGAAACTTTTTTAGCTTAATAAACCACTCCAGATTGCTCAGAGTGTTTTTTATTGCCTCTGGCGAAATATCTGATCCATACACATCTAAGCCCAAAAGTAATGCCTCCTGTAGTACAGACCCGCTGCCACAGAAAGGATCGTATAAAACCTTTGTTTTTTTGTTTCTAGTAATGTTTAGCATCATCTGGGCTAACTTCGGAGGCAACATGCCAGATTTTGCATCGGGAGATGGTTTGTCGAAATCACGCTCCGAATAAGAGGCATAATCTTGCACGGTTAAAGTTTTGCCAATATAAAAATGATCTTTATCACGGATAAGAGCAATTTCTGCACCAGTATCAATTAAACGATTGCGATTAACTTGCACACTACTTAAATTCCAACTTTTATCTTCGACATACCGAATGCTATATTTATCTTTTAATAACTGTTTAATATTATGAGCATAGTTGCTTAACCAATTAAGTTCGGCATAACTAGGATCGGGATTAGCGTAGATGCTAAGGCCAAAGTTAATTTTGGTTTCGTTTTGAGCAAAGAAGTCAGTTAATAGTTTTTCGGGAGTAAGTTTATCTTCTAGTTGAAAAATCTTGCCTTTAAACTCTTCTTTAATTAAAAATATTTTGATTATGCCACCTAGCTCATTTTGTAGTTTAGCTATTTCTTCTGGGAGCTGCTGGATTTTAATTATTAAAATATCTTGTAGCCAAAGATATTCCTCAAACTTAATCTTTTGGTTAGTGAGGTAGTTTAAAATCTCCGCTAAACTGATGGTTGGGTGTGCTCCCAACAGAAACGCATATCTATACATAACCTATATTTAACTCCTTACTGGTTAATTTACAAGCCAATAAAGATATTTTTAAGAGGATTCACTGCTGGACAATAACTAGCTAAACCCCGACAATAAACTTATGGAAATTAAAAAATTAGTTAAATTAGAAGCAATCCGAGAGCAAGACACACTTAGTTTAATCGCCTCTGAGAATTATGCTTCCAAAGAAATTAGGGAAGTGGTTGGATCAGTTTTGATGAATAAATACGCTGAAGGATATCCAAATAAAAGATACTATGGTGGCAATGAAGTGGTGGATAAAATTGAGCAAGAAGCGATTAAGGCAGCCAAAGAGCTTTTCGGAGCTGAGCATGCTAACGTACAGTCATATTCTGGCACACCAGCCAATCTAGCTGTTTACAATGCTTTGTTAAATTTGGGCGACACAGTTTTGGCTATGGGGCTGGCTCATGGTGGCCATCTTTCGCATGGACACAAAGTTAGTTTCTCGAGTAAGGCATATAAATTCGTGCATTATGGAGTAAATAGCGAAACAGGGCTTTTAGATTATGCCGAAATTAGAAAAATGGCTCGTATTTTCAAGCCCAAGCTTATCGTCTGTGGGGCCACTGCTTATTCGCGTACTATAAATTTCCAGGAGTTTTCTAAAATAGCAAGAGCCACGGGTGCATATTTAT
Source organism: Patescibacteria group bacterium (assembly GCA_018817805.1). Classification (GTDB taxonomy): domain Bacteria; phylum Patescibacteriota; class Kazan-3B-28; order Kazan-3B-28; family UBA10110; genus JAHITC01. Next base: position 34,018 of record JAHITC010000034.1, on the reverse strand, counting down.
TAGCAGATATTTCTCACATTGCTGGTTTGGTGGCTGCAGGGGAGCATCCAAGTCCTGTAAAATATGCTGATGTAGTTATGACTACTACACATAAAACCTTGCGTGGGCCAAGAGGTGCCATTATTTTATGCAAGAAAGAATTAGCAGAAAAAATAGATAAAGCAGTATTTCCTGGTATTCAAGGTGGTCCGCATATAAACACTATTGCTGGAAAAGCAATCTGCCTGCAAGACGCCCAAACTACTAGTTTTAAGAAGTATGCCAAACAAGTTGTTAAAAATGCAAAAACTTTAGCTAGCGAATTGCAAAAATCTGGGTTAAAAGTCTGCGGTGGGGGAACTGACAACCATCTGTTGCTAGTCGATCTATCCAACTTAAGCATCACCGGCAAAGAAGCTGAGGCAACTTTGGAGCAGGTTGGTATTATTGTAAATAAAAACATGATTCCTGGTGACGTTAGGTCTCCCCTTGACCCTTCTGGTATTCGGCTCGGTACTCCTGCTATTACTACTCGAGGCATGAAAGAACCAGAAATAAAGATATTAGCTGAAATTATTGCTGGCGTGTTAAAGAATCCTCAAAACAAAACAGTTTTGCTCGAAGCTGCTAAAATTGTGAAAAAGCTCTGCCGAAAATTCCCCGTTCCAAAATAAATCTTTAGCAAAGAAAGTCATTCGAGCCGAGCCGCCTCATATGAGGCGGCGTATCTTATTAGTATTGTCCGTTAACTTACAAACTGAAGATGACTTTTGTTATAATTCAATTGAACAAATAAACAGAAGTATTTTTTAACGGGGCTCGGTGGCGGAACTGGTATACGCGCACGACTCAAAATCGTGTATCCGCAAGGGTGTGTGGGTTCGATTCCCACCCGAGCCACCAATCGGAACGAAGTTCTCGCTCCTCGCTTTTTATTACCTAGAAAAAATGAATATCTGGTAGAGTAGAATAGAAGTATATAAAATTATTATCATTATTATGCAAAATTGGAGATCAGGAATAATTATTGGTGTAGTTATAGTGGCGGTATTAATAGGAGCTAAGTTTTTACCAGCAACCAACACTGCAGACAACTCAGCAGTAAAAGATGATGTAATTAGCGCAGAAGGCATTAATAAGGATGATTTAGCAAGATATCTTACCCAGATTGGCGCCAAGGTCTATGGGGCAGACACATGCAGCGCTTGTGCGTACCAGAAGGAGTTATTCGGTGGAAGCTGGCAGTATATCGATTACATAGAGTGTAGTACACCAACTGGGGGGCAAGCAGAGGTTTGTCTGGCAGCTAAAATAACTGCTTATCCTACATGGGAGTTTCCAGACGGTGAGAAGCAGGTTGGAGCCATGACGTTGGCAGAACTTGTCCAAAGATCTGGTTTCAACTAGCAAGGACATACATTAATACTTTACAAATACCAGTAATTATGGTATAATTAAAGTAAATGAATCAAGAACATCCACATGTAGTGAAAATTAGAAGCAATACGCGCAAACGGCGCGGCAGGTTTGCATATTCTCTTGTTGAATCGGCCAAATTTTTAGGTATTTTTACGTTTTTTCTGGCAATTTCGGGAGTTATTATCATGTGGCCGGTTATTTACACCAAGTTAAGCTATTTTGCTTCTCCAGAATCTGCCGTTAACACTGCTTTACCTGCCACCACCGTTAACGACGTAGTACCTAAGACCACTACCAATATAGCCAATATCTCTACTAGTGATTCACGCATAGTTATTCCTAAGATTAATGTCGAAGCGCCAATCATTTTTATGGAAAGCACTAAAAATCCAGATATTCTGGAGGCTATTAAAAACGGAGTAGCTCATCTGGCTGGTACGGCTATGCCAGGCAGAATTGGCAATATGTTTATTACTGGACATAGTTCATATTATTGGTGGAGTGATGGTAAATATAATCAGATATTTGCATTGCTTCCACAGTTAAAAGCTAACGATTTGATTTACGTCTACTATAAAGGTGGAGAATATACTTACAAGATTACGGATAGTATTGTAGTTAGACCAACTCAGATCGAAGTAATGGATCAAACTCTTTCTCCTACCATGTCGCTGATGACTTGCGTACCGATTGGTACTAATCTAAAACGATTAATCGTACATGCAGATTTGGTTTCAACACCACCAACTAGCTTGAGCAAAATATATGAACTTTCCGACATCCCCAAAATCCCGAACATTCTTCCGCTTTAATTAAGTCGATTAATTAGCCTATCGAGATTAATTGTGTTCTTAGTTTTTTCTCGAAGAGTGGCGGCATGAAGCTCTCGAGTAGTAGGATTAATGTAAATAATTTGGCTCATTTGTGAATCGGTCGCTACTATTTCGGTAGCGTTTTTAACAGAGAACAATGTGTAGTTATTTTCACCAGTTAAGTCTAAACTCTTCAATATCCCAGCTTGGTTGTAGAGGAGGGTATCGAAGTGGAAGCTGGCAAAGGCTAGTTGGCTTCCTGCAGTAAAAATTTCACGGGTTTCTAACTTGTTATTAAGATCAATTTTAGTGGCAGTTATTTTATTACCAACCTGATAAATAATTGAACTATTATCCCACAAAACTTTAGAGGTAATATTGCTGGCTAATTGATTCCAACTATCTTCATTGTTTTTTGGCTCGTACCACCAGATGTTAGCAGGGGATTTTGATGTACTTTTAGTAACTAACACCCAGTTATTTTTAATCTTATGAATTTGGTATTGAATAGCTACTGCCACTTCATCAATTTCTATTCTAGCTGTCTGATTTTTTTCAATTCTAATCAACGAATGTTTGCCTAATTCATCTTTAACTGTGCCGTAAATAGAGCCATCAACAACCCCGTAACTAATAACACTGTCGATAATTTTTTTATTTTCTTTCGCTTCAAACCCAGTTAGATAAAGCGAACTACCTTGCATAAATATTAATTCGTTGCCATTAAGCCATTGCCAGTTACCGATATTTCTTCCTTTAGTCAAAACTTTTATCTGACCAGTATTAGAATTAAGCAGCACATGGTAAACATTTAATCTGCCAACAACCTGCATCAACAAAGTTTTATTATCTGGTCCAAATAACAATGTTTGAATTGTGCCATTTGCCACATCGTAATTATCCTGTGTGGTAATCCGTTGTCTAACTAAAGCTGGGTCATAGACACTTACTTCATGCTTTGTTTCCACATTCCAGATGGCTACTTCTTTCCCAGAAACTAATGCCAATTTTTCATAGTTTGGCGATATCACCATTTTATCTACTGTCTTTTCTCGTAGTTTTTCTTCGGATAATTTGTCTAAAGTAAGCAGTAGATTACGTTGTTCAGTAACCAAGCCAGATTCAACTTCGATTACTGCTTGCCATGGCCTATAGCCTTCTTTACGAATCTCGGTTAAATAATTGCCAGGCAATAACCGTCTAATAATAACCGGTGTTTTTTTATTAATGTGTTTACCAGCAATAGTGACAGTGGCATCTTTAGGATAAGTTTCAATTAGAATAAATCCAGTTTTTTTAAAACTCTTATTTTGCCAATCGTACTTATATCCAGTAGCAAATAACACTGCATAGCTAGCCACAATCAAAAAGACAATGGTTGCAAAGATGTAGCTAATAATAATCCACCAATTTCGTCGCATTTTCTAATCGAGAGTTTATTGCTAAAATATAAGACAGTAGAAGAAAAATCGCAAGGATAACTATGAGTAAATTTATTATCGAAGGAGGACACTCCCTGAGGGGGGAAGTTACAGTCAGCGGCTCAAAAAACGCTACTCTGCCTATTTTAGCATCCACTCTTCTAACTGCCGAAACATGTACTATCGAGAATGTGCCAAATATTCAAGATATCCAGACGTTACTCTCTATCTTAGAAAGCTTGGGCAGTAAAATCTCTTGGTCGAAAGAAGGACATTTGGTAGTAGACAATAGTAATGTTTCAGGTAAGGATCCAGATTTTTCTTTAGTTCGAAAAATTAGGGCATCGGTATTAATCTCTGGCCCCTTGCTTGCTCGCTTCGGTAGAGTAAAAGTTACTCATCCAGGAGGGTGCCATATCGGAGCTCGTCCAATCGACGTACACCTTAGGGCGCTTTCGGCATTAGGTGCAAAAGTGACGATGGAAGATCAGTTCTATTCCATCGATGCCCCTGCTGTAATCGGTGCCAAGGTAGTATTAGACGAAATGAGTGTAACTGCTACCGAAAACGTAATTATGGCGGCAGTTCTGGCTCGTGGTATTACTGAAATACATTTGGCTGCTGCTGAACCAGAAATTACTAATCTAATCGAATCACTTAATTTAATGGGGGCTAAAATTAGGGGCATGGGGTTGCACGTTTTGGTTATTGAAGGAGTAGATAAATTACATGGCGCACATTTACAGATTATTCCTGATCGCATCGAAGCAGGTACTCTGGTTATGGCTGCTGCTATTACACACGGTGATGTTATTGTTAACGGATATGTTGAAAATCATTTAAATATCTTTACCAACAAGCTCAGAGATGCCAATGTTCAATTCCAGCTTTTACCTAATAATAAAATACATGTTTCCAAAAGTACTATCATTAAACCTGTCGACATCCGAACGGATATCTATCCCGGGTTCCCAACCGACCTGCAGGCACCTTTTGCAGTGCTAATGACTCAAGCGAATGGAAATAGTAGAGTTTTTGAAACTATGTACGACGGCAGACTTAATTATCTGAAAGAGTTAGCTAAAATGGGTTCGGCAGCCACAATCCTAGACCCCCACAGAGCTATCATTATGGGGCCATCAGTGCTCTACGGCAGGGAAATAGATAGTTTAGATATTAGAGCTGGTGCTACTTTAATTTTGGCTGCACTAACTGCTAATGGGCAGAGCACTATTAACCATGCGGAAATAATCGATCGGGGATATGAGCAAATTGATGATAAGCTAAGGAAATTGGGGGCACATATTTCAAGAACAAACGACTAAACGATGATTATCGGTATCGATGCCTCTAAGCTAAATGCTATTAATCCAACTGGTGTAGAGATATCTACGGCAGAGCTAATTCGTGCCCTCTTAGAGCAAGATCGTGCCAACACCTATTGGTTGTATTCACCTATGCCACTCGCTCCTGAATGGACGAATTTTGAAAATGTTCAAAATGTTATAGTGCCAGCGAAAAAGTTATGGACATTGTGGGCCCTAAGTAGAGAAATCAAAAAAAGACCCCCAGAAATATTTTGGTCTCCATCAAATTTTTTACCATACAACTTGCCTAAAAAAGCAGTAGCCACCATTCATGATTTAGCATTCCATTTATTCCCTAGAAGTTATTCACTAAAATCTAGAATGTTATCATATTTTGCTTTAAACCGAGCGATTAAATCTGCCAGCAAACTAATTGCCATTAGTAGGCAAACCAAAAGAGATATTAAAAGTTATTTTAAAGTGCCTGGTGAAAACATTGAAGTAATGCACCTAGGTGTTAGAAAAGATTTACATGCTAGCGAATTTAATTTCGAGATGAATTATCCCAATCTAGATAAATATTTTATTTATGTTGGCAGGATAGAGCTTAGAAAAAACTTACCAAACATTATTAGGGCGTTCCATCAATTCATTAACACCACTAATGCATCAGTTAAGTTACTACTTTGTGGTTCTCGTGGTTACGGTTATCTTCTGATTAAAAGGTTAGTTAGAAAACTAAAGCTCGAAGACAAAGTTGTTTTCCTGGGCTATATCGAAGCCAATCATTTGCCAGCACTCTATCAGAAATCTTTAGGTGTAATTTTTGTTTCTCAGTACGAAGGTTTCGGTCTAAATATTCTAGAAGGATTCGCTTCCAATGTGCCTGTTCTAACCTCTAATTTTGGAGCTATGGCAGAAATTGCGGGTGGAGCTGCCTTACTGGTAGACCCTAATAAAGTAGAGGAAATTGCTAGAGGTTACCTAGAGTTGTATCAAAATGAGAATTTGCGTCAGGTTTTAATCGAAAAAGGTCAAATTAGGCTGCAAGATTTTAGCTGGGAAAAAGCAGCAGAAAAACTTATGGAGATATGGAAAAGTCTTTAACCAAATTAAAGGTTGCCATTGTTCATGATTTTCTAGTGAATATGGGTGGGGCTGAAAGAGTAACACTAGCTCTGTCAGAGATCTTTCCTGATGCATCAATTTATACACTGCTGTATAACCCAAAAGTAGCTAAGTTTTTTCCTCGTAAGAAGATTGTAGTCTCTTACTTGCAATATTGGTACAAATTTTTAAAACTTCCGACTAAGTTTTTATTACCTTTTATGCCTGCAGCCATCGAGAGTTTCGATTTTGCTGGTTACGATCTAGTTATTTCTAGCAACAATTCGTTTGCTGGTGGCATTATAACTAACCCTGATACATATCATTTATCTTACTGCCATTCTCCTACCCGGTATCTATGGGATTCCTTTCATACTTATGTTGAAGAACAGAGGCTACCAAGATTTATGCAAAACATTGTTAAAAATATTCTTTTCAAACTTCGTATTTGGGACAAACTTTCTTCTGGTAGAGTCCAAAAATATATTGCCAACTCTCAATACGTAAAAAGAAGAATTAAAAAGTACTATCGCAAAGAAGCAGAAGTAATTTACCCACCAGTAGATACGCATTTAATTAGACCAAAACAAAGTAATGCTGGATATTTTTTAGTTATCTCTAGATTAACTAGCTACAAGAAAATAGATTTAGCTGTTCGGGCCTGCAACATTCTGCATCTACCCCTAGTTATTATTGGAGAAGGGGAGCAAATGCAGTTTCTAAAAAGCATTGCAGGACCAACTGTAGAGTTATTAGGGTGGCAAGATGATAAAAACAAAATTGAATATTTAAGAAACGCTAGGGCTCTAATCTTTCCTGGTGAAGAAGATTTTGGCATTGTGCCAGTCGAAGCCATGGCGGCTGGAAAACCAGTAATAGCTTTTAATAAAGGTGGGCTTCAAGAAACGGTTGTGGCAAATAAAACTGGCATGTTCTTCGATGAGCAAACAGTCAAATCTTTAACCGAGGCTTTACGTAAATTTATTACAATCGAACACAAGTTTAATGCTACTGAAATAAATCGCCATGCTCTGCAGTTTAGCAGAGAACACTTCCGCCAAGAGATAGTAACTTTGGTCAAAAAACTTCCTCTTAATGTATAAGTTGGAATATTTTTTATTCTCTAAGTGCCAAGTATAATAGAACTATGGAAAAAGTTAATGTTCTAGGGGTACAAATTAGTGCTGTAACTGCCCCGCAAGCTTTAGACAAAGTGGCAGGCTTAGTGAGGGATAGAAAAGATCATTACATTGTCACTCCCAATCCGGAATTTGTAATGCAGGCACTCAAAGACGGCAATTTTAGGGAAATAATTAATAACTCCGATTTAGCGCTAGCCGATGGTATCGGTATTTTATGGGCCGCATATTATCTATCTATCCCTATCAGCAGTTATCTTCCATTAGCTAAATTGCAAGTAGCAGTGCAATTGTTTTTAACTGGTCTAAGTATTGTTATTAACCCCAGAACACTAACCAAAGTTATTCCAGAGCGTATTACTGGCGCTGATATGCTTTGGGAGATTAGCAAACTAGCATCTGAAAGAGGTTGGAGCATCTTTCTTCTAGGAGCTGCCCCGGGAGTTGCCTACGAAGCATCGCGCAAATTGCAACTGTTGTATCCTAATTTACAAATAGCTGATGTTATGCCTGGTCCACCGTACGAATTCGAAGCAGAAGTTATTGATCGAATCAAATTAGTTAATCCCAAGTTTGTTTTTTTGGCTTTCCCTGCCAAAGAGCAACTTAGATGGATAAAAGATTATGTTGGAAAGCTAAATGGCGTGACTATGATGGGCATAGGAGGAGCTTTCGATTTCATAGCTGAAGCCACCCCTATTAATTCGCCAGTTAAGGACTCTAAAGCCAAAAGAGCCCCTAGGTGGTTACAGGTTAGAGGGTTAGAGTGGCTATGGCGATATTTAATACAGCCCTGGCGTCGTGAACGCATCAAAACGGCTACTATCGACTTCATGAAGACCGTTAAGGCCTATAAACTAGCTCAGGGGCGACAGAATTGACGCAGTTCGCACTTCTGTTGTAGAATCAATCCATGCATCGAAGTTGATGAGATGAAACACCTCCATGATTTTGCTAGAATATATTTCGATGCACCGGGTTCTCTCTATCCAGAACAGAGAGAACCCTTTTCCTTGATGACTAAAACAATCGCTACGTGTTAAAATAGGGGTATGGAGGTGGAAACAAGGGTTAGATTTGCGCCAAGCCCGACTGGTGCACTACATGTTGGCAGTGCACGTACCGCTCTATTCAATTATTTGTTTGCTAAAAAACATCACGGTAAATTTATTTTACGACTGGAAGATACTGACAAGGAGCGTAATCAAAAAGTTTTTGAGCAAGACATTGAAGCTGGTCTTAAATGGTTGGGTCTTAAATGGGATGAAAAATACCAACAATCCAAACGGATTGATATTTATCAAAAACATTTACAAGCGTTGCTAGACAAAAATCTAGCATATAAGAAAGATAATGCAATATATTTTCGCACTCCAACGTCTGGCAAGATAATAGTTAATGACGTTATTCGCGGAGAAGTCGAATTCGATGCTACAAGTTTTGATGATTTTATTATTGCTAAAAGTAATGGAGATTTTGTTTTTCATTTCGTAAATGTAATAGATGATATGGAAATGCGCATATCGCATGTTATTCGCGGAGAAGACCATTTGTCTAACACCCCTAAACACATTTTATTATTCCAAGCCTTAAGTGCCAGAGTGCCAGAGTACGCACATATCCCACTTATTCTTAATTCCGATCGCAGTAAAATGAGCAAACGCAGTGGCGATGTAAACTTCTCTGATTATATTAAAAAGGGATATTTGCCATCGGCGCTAATTAACTTTTTAGCCCAGATTGGCTGGTCTGACCCAACTAACAGAGAGTTCTTCACTCTTGAAGAGCTAGTTAAAGTTTTCGATTTAAGTAGGGTCCAAAAAGCAGGTGCAGTTTTTGATGTTAAATATCTTAACCATATAAACCATCATTATCTAACCCAATTATCTTTAGATGAATACTATAAACTAGCTAAGAAATATATTCCGTTTAAAGGCACTAGCATCTACCACAAAAAAGTTTTAAAACTTATACAAGAACGAGCAGAATATTTGGCAGAATTGCCTAAATTAATGGAATTTTTTTACACTACACCGGATTACAATAAAGATTTACTGGTTTTTAAAAAGAGTACCCCTGCATTAACAAATAAAGGCCTAACACTTGCCCTTAATGTTTTATCGAGTACTGCTAAAACTGTATGGAAGGAAAAACACTTGCAACAAATTCTGGATCTATCTATTGCAGCAGAAGGGTTATCTTTAGGGGATGTATTTTGGCCTGTTAGAGTTGCACTTTCCGGACTTGCTGGTAGTCCTAGCCCAGTAGAAATGCTCAATGTCTTAGGTAAAGAAGAATCATTAAAACGTATATCAACCGCTTTAACCAAAATTAATGGCTAAAAAAATTAATTTATTTTACGTTATCGCAGATAGTTCCTTAACCGGTGCTCCCAGACACCTACTTTCTTTGGTTGATTATTTAGATAAGAAAGAATTTTCTATTTCGGTAATTTTACCGCAAGGTCCATTAGCCGACGAGTTAACTAGGCGGAGAATAAATGTCTTCTTAGTGCCAATGAAAAGCCGGTCGGACATATCAGCGGTTAATGCTATTAAAAAACTATTAGTCAAATACGACCCAGATATTTTGCATGTGCATGGTCAAAGAGCTGGTCTTATCGGCCGGTTTGCAGCTAGAAATCTACCAATTAAAATAGTTTATACTGAGCACACTCGTACGTCGCAGTTTCATTTAGCCAACTCGGCACTAGATTGGGCGCATATTAGAGCTATGCGAATGCTCGACAAAATGACACATGTGAATATTGCTGTGTCTCAGGCGGTGGCTGATTTCTTGGTTAAAAATAAAATTACTACGCCAGACAAAATTGAAGTAATTCATAACGGTATCTCATTAACTGCAAGTAAGCATATCGACCAGCAAGCTCTCGACTTAATTAACCAGCATGGACTTAAGAAGCAGGATGTTATTATCGGCACAGTAGGGAATTTAAATATTCAAAAAGATACTGCCACTTTAATTAAAGCTATGCCGAGAGTAATTAATAAGCTACCAAAAGCCAAGTTAGTAATAGTAGGTAGTGGTCCATTAAAATACAGATTACAAAAACTAGCCCAAAAGTTAAAAATTAGCCAAAACATAATATTTACTGGTGCAATGAAAGAAGTATCTAGTATTTCTCAAATTTTTACTGCTTTTGTGCTAACTTCTCGGTCGGAAGCATTTGGCATCTGTATTCTAGAGGCTATGAGGTCTCGTGTCCCAGTTATTGCAACAAGGGTTGGTGGTATCCCAGAAATTATTACAAATAACCATAATGGAATCTTAGTAGAAGCAGGGGATAGTAAAACAATCGCTTCTTCTATCATCCGGTTAATTAACGACAGAAAACTTCAACAAAAGTTTATTAAAGCTGGCGAAGAAACTGTTAAGAACTTTTCTGCACACAAAATGGTTCGAGTTACAGACAAAGTGTACAAAAATTTGCTTAAAAAGGTATAATACCTTCAGATTACTCAAGCACTTTTACATAGTTAGATTTACGGGAGGTGTAAGCTTATGCAGTATGGCGCTTGCACCACAAGTGTAACTTGGAAAAAGGAGATCTATCGTCTGCTTAATAAGATACTCAAGCAGAAGAATGATTTCCGTAGCAGGGCGGCCGCGGGGTTATCCAGGGATGAGATTAGATTTGGAAACTCTTTAAAACTAGGAGAGTTTCTAAAACATATTATTCAGGTCTTTGTTGGCATGGGAGACAGGACTCTACAGGAGTTTGGCAAGGATGTTAAGTTTCGATATCGTGGGTATGAAGCACGAGGTGAAACTTACAACATCTTAAAGGAGAAGCGACTCGCATCTTTAGATCCTGATCTAAGAGATCTAATTCTTGCCATTTGGGCTTTCAAGCTGGTAGAAACTGGTGACGGATACGATAAATTCATGCTTTACTTGCATGAATATTGTTGGGACGAACTTAACCAGCTAACTATTATCTTATCCGCTACGACGGAAAAACCTTCTTCACCTGCGAAGAAGAAAAAGAAGAGAATGAAGGTACTTATCTAGACAAGGGGGGACAGGGCGCTAACCCAATGGCGCCCTCTTTTTATTATGCAGCGCAATCCGCTGTCATATCAGATGGAAAATTATATGGGGCAAGAATGGTGCAATCAATTACGCCATTACCGCTTAGTACAATTTCCCAGATGTCATCCACTTTGGCCGCGAAAAAATAAGCCCCACTAACTGCCGCGTTTCCGGCATCTTTAAATACCAAACTACCACGGGCATTGTCACCAACCAATGTCTCTATTTTAACTTCGGGGCGATCAGCTTCGGTGGGATATTTATCAATAAATAATTGGTTGATAGCCGCTTCATCAGCGCTAATATCACCCTGATTATCTACAATATCGTTATTCGGAACATTCTCATATTTAACCAATGTGCATCCTGAAAGGCCTAGAACCATAACGGCTAAACCGAGCCAAATATATTTTTTCATAATTTTTTGTACTATTTATATAACCAGTTACAATATAACTCATTTCTTCACCTGATAAAATCTATGGCTGGGACGGTAGGGTTCGAACCTACGATCACGGGACCAGAACCCGTTGCCTTACCACTTGGCTACGTCCCAATAACAACAGATTTAATATATCAGGTTTGGTATAATAAAAAAGTTTTAGTTTATAATATTGTTGAATAAAATGGCTGTTAAAAAAGTTAGTAAGAAAGTTGAGAATAAAATTGAAGTAGAAAAATATAAGCATGGGAAAGGTGCCATATTCATCCCAGCTGGTTTATTTTTAGGTTTTGGCATTGGTTTTGCCGTCAATAATCTCCCTGCAGGGATGTTCATTGGCTTAGGAGTTGGATTTGCGGCGTTCGCCACATCTTTGTTTTTCGAAGATTAACTCCTACTAAAATAATCGTGTCTGGTAAAGACAAATTGCTTGACATTCTTTTCATGACATGAGAGGGTGTGCTTGCATTTTGTATTCTTATTTTTGACAATCCAATCTACAAGAGGTGATGATGATTGACATATACCGTAGTGATCTTATCGTTCTTGTTCGGTGCTAATCCTCAAAATACTTCCAACAAGAGTATATTTAAAAAGGCCAACACACTGATCAAGCAATATTCCCACACGGTAGAATGTTGCTTGATTGAACAAACCGAGCAAGGGCAAGTTACTCTCAGCTATAAGGGAGTAACGAAAAAACATACTGAACTATCACCCAAAACTTGTTTATCTAGCAAACAGGTCATCGAGAAAGCCCTCGATTTACTAGCTGAAGTCAAGTTGTCCACTAATCGATGTAGATTTTATGTGGTCACACATGAGGATCACACGTGGCCAAAAAGTATCCTTAAAAAGCAAGGGTTAAATGTCACGCAAAAAACCGGCACTACTCGGTATGCCGGTAGCGATGAACCTCAGAGCCGATGTCGATCACAGTTTCTCTTTTTTATTTATAGGGCATTGGTTCTAATCCACCACAAACTAAAGGGGTGGATATAAAATAGCCACTAAAGATTTCTCCGATAGAGTCCTCTGTTGTCCGCCTACGGCTGGGATAGAACCCAGTACAACGGCGATAACCCCTCAAGTTATCGCCGTTTTTTTATTCGATGTTAAAATAACAATATGTTATCTAAAAGTAATTCTTCTCTACCAATTGGAGTTTTTGATTCTGGCGTTGGTGGGTTAACTGTTATTAAATCTCTACTTAAGGTCTTGCCACACGAGGACTTTATCTATCTGGGGGATACTGCCAGAACTCCTTATGGCAGCAGATCGGCAGAAACCATAAAAAGATATACCCAAGAGGATATTAACTTTTTACTTAGGCAGAGAGTCAAGCTCATTATTTGTGCCTGTAATACCGCTTCGGCTATTGGACTCAATGACCTACCAAAGGAAATAACCACACCAGTAATGGGGGTTATCAACCCAATGATAGCCATAGTTAAAGAAAACGCTACTTCTAATGCCACTATTGGCATCTTAGGCACCAGGGCAACGATTAACAGTCGTGCCTATCAAAGCAAGTTAAAAACAGCGTTGCCAAAAGCTAGAATCTTTGACATCGCTTGCCCGCTGTTAGTGCCGTTAATTGAAGAAAATTGGATAGCAAATTCTGCAACCAGAGATGTATTAAAAACCTACCTTACTCCCTTAATTAAAAGTTCACCCGAAATACTTATTCTTGGATGCACGCACTACCCTTTACTAAAAAAAGAGATAGCTAAACTTTTGCCTAAAACTCTAATTCTAGATTCTGGCAATGCTCTAGCAAAATCGGTTAAAGCACTATTAACTACAAACCAGTTAATCAATTCTCAAAAACAACCAGGGAAAATAAAATTTTTCGTTACAGATTCATCGACGCAATTCAATTCTGTAGCTAAAATCTTCTTACCCAATATCTCTAATATCAAAGCAAAACAAATTATTTTATGAAGCTACAAATTAAACCCATCTATTTTATCGTAACGGGTGGTATTATCTTGCTTGCGAGTATTGTTGGTGGTTATTATTCTTGGAAACAAAGTGCAACAGATTTGCAAGCATGGGCTCAATCGACACTTGAAGATAGCACCGACCAAATAGTCGATGAGCAAATTAACAACTCTGATTTAATAACCAACAAACCAAAACCTAACCTACCATCTAATAACACAGATGAATCAAGCCAAGAAGATAACATCGACAATTCTACTCCGAGCCCAGATGAACCGGCAGATATTCCAACCAACGAAGATAACAAGGAAGATAGTCCACCAGGAGGAAGTTCTCCGGATCAAACTCCTTGGGGGCAAGGTCCTAGCGACCAGTAAGAAGCAGACGCCTGTACTTCTAGCAAGATATATACTATCCTTAGATATTACTTGCAATCTTAAAAAAGAGGCGATGTCCTGTGCCAGAGATACAACTTAATGGTGTGGAAACTGTAGCCCCAACCAAAATTGGGATATGGCATTCTTTAGATTTCTGCAAAGCTCATTTTCCTGAGTGTCAAACAGATCCGGAAGCAGTACGGTACGATTGTCATTTTGGGATGTTTAAGACAAGGAATGACATAGATCGTGCTTTGCTCCCTGCAGGATGGAGTGCCACAGAGGTATTGCTCCACGAATCAAAAATAGGAAAGTCCCATGATTACGAGAACAAATGGGGATTTGCTATCTTCCTTGGACCCAAGGATCTCATTAGAGCCATTTCCAAACTCGAAAAGAAGAGAGCCTCATCCCAACGAGCTGTGCTAACATTCATCAGTAGGAACAGTCACAATGAAGGTGGAATTCAGGCGGATAGAAAATCCGGACGATTTTCCCCAAGTGCTTTTTAAGGGAAAACTAGATTCCTCCCAATGCACAATTATTACTCTTTTCATTTTACCCCCCCAGTCACTTTTTTAATAGAGATCGGGGGGGTTTTTCTTATCCTAAACTCAAACAAAAGGTTCGAAGGTCGTGTAGCAGCCCCAGGGAAGGACAATGATTCGTCGCGAATTTTTTAGTTTGAGAGCCATTTAGGTATAATGGCTATGTTATGAAAATATCTAAAACCGATGTTAAGCATATTGCTAGTTTAGCCAGAATCGAGCTAACTGAAGCTGAAATTACCAAATACGGAGAAGAGCTTTCAGCAGTTTTAGATTATGTCGATGATTTGAATAAGTTAGATATAACCAATGTTGAAGAAATTGGTCAAATCACAGGGCTGACTAACCAATTAGCTGAAGATACAATAAAAGGTTGTGAAATAAGTCAAAAAGAATTACTAGCCAATGCCCCTGCCATTCAAAATGGCCAAATTAAAGTTAAGAGTGTCTTAGGCAGAGAAACATAATGAATATTGCTGAAGCCAAAACTATAGATTTAAAGAATTTCTTAAAACAGGCCAACGATGCTAATAAGGAACTAAATGCTTTAATATCCATTGCCGATAAACCTGGCAAATTAGGTAGTGGCGAACTAGCTGTGCCTTGTTTTATTAAAGACAATATTGTAACTCTGGAATATCCCACAACTTGTGCCTCTAAGATTTTAGAGAACTTTCAATCGCCTTACGAAGCGACTGTTATTACCAAACTAAAAGCAGCTGGAGTTTGGGTGGCTGGCAAAACGAATTTAGATGAATTTGCTCTCGGTGCCAGTAACGAAAATTCAGCTTTTGGGGTAGTTAAAAATCCTATAGATAAAAGCAGAGTGCCTGGAGGTAGTAGTGGTGGATCGACTGCTGCTGTAGCTGCCGGACTTACTCCATTTAGTTTAGGTAGCGATACTGGTGGTTCTATCCGCCAACCAGCTGCCTTTTGTGGCGTAGTAGGTCTAAAACCAACCTATGGCAGAGTTAGTCGCTATGGACTTATCGCTATGGCTAGTTCGCTTGACCAGATAGGACCAATTACTAATACGGTAGAAGATTGTGCCCAAGTTTTAAAAATAATTTCTGGGGTTGATCCTAAAGATGCAACTTCTCTTCCAGTGCCAGTCCCAGATTATCCAGCAGAAATCAAAAAAGATATTAAAGGTCTTAAGATTGGTGTGCCTAAAGAGTTTTTTGGTGAAGGAGTCGATCCAGCAGTTGATAAAAAAGTAAAAGATGCCATCGCTAAAATTAAAGAACTTGGGGCCGTGATTATAGAGGTTAGTTTGCCTACAGCTCCATTTGCTCTCGCTACTTATTACATTATCCAACCAGCTGAAGTTTCATCCAACCTAGCTCGTTTTGATGGTGTTAAATATGGCTTGTCTTTAGGGGCAGACGATCAGATCGAAACTATTGAGGAACTATATAAAAAAACTAGGGCTCTTGGGCTCGGGCATGAAGTTAAACGCAGAATTATGCTTGGCACCTACACCACCTCCGCAGGATTCAGGGAAGCTTATTACGATAGAGCTCGCAAAGTTGCCCAATTAATTAAGCAAGATTTTGACCGGGTTTTTAAACAAGTGGACGTGCTAATTTCACCTACTACTCCTACAGTGGCTTTTAAGCTAGGTGAGAGGGCTAATAACCCCCTAGCTATGTACAAAGCCGACCTTCTTACTGCTCCAGCTAATTTAGTGGGTATTCCTGCCATTTCAATCCCTTGTGGGCTAGCTGACGGTTTGCCAGTAGGATTGCAAGTTATGGGACCACAACTAGGAGAAAGTGTAATTATGCGAGTGGCACATCATTTTGAGAAAAATTATAATTGGAGGGAACTATGATAACAATTTGGTACATTTTTGGTGTACTGGCAATAGGGCTATTAATCTTATTTTTAATTTCCAGACCACGTAAACTAAGTGAAAAAGATTTTTCCATAGTTCTGCATAAATGGAAAGATATTGAGGCATATACCGAAGAGAAAAGGATGAAAGAGGCCTTAATGGAAGCAGATAAATTAGTAGATTTTGTTCTAAAACGATTAAATCTCCGCGGTAAAACTTTTGCTGAAAGGTTAAAGCTGGCTAAACCGTTGCTTACAGCAAGTAATTACCAAGCACTGTGGGAAGCACACAAACTACGCAACAAACTCGTGCATGAAATAGATTTTCATTTAGCTGACTATCATGGCGAACAGGCCATCGACGCTTTTTATAACGCATTAAAGAATTTGAAAGCTCTCTAATGGAATATACTTCTACAATTGGTCTCGAAATTCATACGCAACTGGCAACCAAAAGCAAAATGTTTTGTCGTTGTAATAATGATGCCGAAGATAAAGCCCCCAATACAGTAGTTTGCCCACTGTGTATGGGTTTTCCAGGCACTTTGCCTGTAACTAATAAACAAGCCGTTGAATGGGGAACAAAAGTTGCCCTAGCTCTAGGTTGTAAGATAAATTTATTCCAAAGATTCGATCGTAAAAATTATTTCTACCCAGACTTGCCTAAGGGTTATCAGATTTCGCAGTTCTTTTTCCCGGTGGGAGAAAATGGTAAATTGCTGATCGACTACCTAGCTGATGATAAACGAACAAAAAAAGAATTTACAGTTGGCATTACTCGTCTGCACCTAGAAGAAGATGCAGGTAAATCTATCCACGCAAGCAATGCCACCCTGGTCGATTTTAATCGTTGTGGAACTCCATTAATGGAGATTGTAACGGAACCAGATATTACTTCTCCAGAAGAAGCAAGAATTTTTATGCAAGAGCTACAGCGCTTAGTTCGCCTAATGGGTGTTTCCCATGCCGATATGGAAAAAGGTCACCTTAGAGTAGACGCCAATATATCCGTTAGACCTAAAGGCCAGAAAGAGCTTGGGACTAAAGTAGAAGTTAAAAACTTAAATTCATTTAAATACTTAGAACAAGCGTTGAAATTTGAAATTGATCGCCAAATTAAAATATTAGAAAGCGGGGGAGTAGTAGAACAAGAAACTAGGGGGTGGGATAGTAAAACCAACACTAGCATTTCGCAGCGCAGCAAAGAAGGCTCTATCGACTACCGTTATTTCCCAGAACCAGATTTACCACCCGTTGTTTTAACAGAGGCAGAAGTTAACAGTTGGAAAAAAGATTTAACTATGCTCCCACGTGAACTACGAGAAAAATCCGAAAAATTCAAACTATCGTACGATCGAGTAACGGAGTTACAAGGTAAAGATGCTTTATTAGGTTTTGTTAAGTTGATGGAGCAAGACAGTTCTCTCGATCCAAAAGCTGTGGCTAACTGGCCAAATGCAGATCTAGCTTTTTATCAATGGATAATGAAGCAAGAGCCAACTAGCGCCGCTATTAAACAAGTTTATACAGCTATTAATAGTGGGGTTAAGTTGACTGATGCTATTAAACAGATAAGAACTATCTCAGTGGGGGAGCTAGAAAGCACTATTAAAACCGTACTTTCCGAGAATGCGCAGGCCGTAGCTAAGCACCAGGCTGGTGAAACAAAAATAATTGGCTTCCTGATTGGACAAGTGATGAATAAAACTAAAGGTAGTGCAGATCCGGATCAGATTAAAGACATGGTGAGCAGATTATTGACAAAATAAGCCCAGTGTGTTATAATCAAACGATACGCTGGATTAAATTCCAGATAAGAGGTAATTTATAGATTATCTCCGAAAGTATACAAATATGAATCTGGAACAAGAAAAATCTGCTAATAGTCCCGAACAGTTGCCTTCAAGCGGTATTGAGGTGTTTAAAGCTCCCGAAAACAGCGAAGAAATTACCTCATTGCCAACACCTGCAGATGTTGCTGAAGAGATAGAGCTAGCTGTCGAACCTCAATCTTCCAAACTCCCAACCGAAACAGCCATAGTCCAGAATGTAGGCGAAAAAACTTTTGACTTGTTTACTTTAAGTGAAAATAAAATGGAAACTGATGCTAGCAATGCTCGTAAGATTACGGAGAGACTTATCGAGTACAAAAAAGCTGCATAAATAAAAACAAACATGTTAACTTGGTTAATCACAATTCTCGCTCTGATACTAATCGGAATTACCGGTTATTTTTGGTACATCAAAAAAGCAATTGCCACCAAAGACAATGTTAAGAAATCAGTCGAGCGCAAGTTATTCCTTATTACCCTGCCTAAGGAACTAAAAGAAGAAGACAAGAATAAGCAAATTAAAGAATTAATTGCTCCCACCGAAATTCTTTTACGTAATCTACATTCTATTAAGGATAGTTTAAAGAATGAATATATCACGCTAGAGCTTATCGCCCAGGGTGGAACTATTGGTTTTTACATGAGCGTCCCTGGACACTTAAAAGATTTACTCGAGAAACAAATTACTGCCCAGTATCCGGAAGCTGTTGTGGAAGAAGTAATCGATCCAAATATTTTCCCCCACACTGGTCAAATTGCGGCTGCCCAAATTAAATTAAAGAAAGAATCAGTTTACCCGATCGTAACTTATCCAAACTTCGAAGGAGATGCTCTCGATGCTTTAACCAACGCCTTAAGTAAATTGAACAGCGATACCGAAGGAGCTGCTGTCCAAATTATTATTAGACCAGCCAGTGATGGTTGGCAGAAACGCGGTCAAACGCTTGCTAGCATGCTTCAGCAAGGAAAAGGAAGTGGGGGTAGTATCGGCGAAGGAATTCTAAGTGGTTTTAGAGATTTAGCTTCCGTCAATAACAAGAAAGACGACAAGAAAGATGAAACTAAGAAATTAACTCCTGGTGAAGAAAATATTATAGAAGCGATCAGCGCAAAAACTAGCAAGGTAGGATTTAGCACTTTAATTCGAATTGTAACTGCCTCATCCACCAAAGAAGAAGCCCAAATTAATTTAAATAACATTCTTAGTAGTTTTCATCAATATGCTAGCCCACAATTAAACAGGTTTACTCTAGATAAATTACCAGAGAATAAAATTATCTCGCAACTAATTTTTAGATTATTTAATTTAGGCAAAACATTCACACTTAATACCGAAGAAATTGCAACGTTATGGCATCTGCCTTCTGCATATCTCGACACTCCAAATATTAAATGGCAACGAGCTAAAAGATTTGCCGCCCCTAATAACTTACCTAAAGAGGGGACAATACTTGGGAAAAACTTATATCGAGGAATCGAGAACATAGTTCGTATTCAAGACAGCGATCGTAGATACCATCTTTATTGCATTGGTAAAACTGGTACCGGTAAAACTACTTGGATGCAGAACATGGCCATTCAAGACATTCTAAAGGGTAACGGTGTGTGTGTAATCGACCCTCATGGCGACATGATAGATTGGCTACTAGCCCGTATTCCAAAGGAGCGGGCTGAAGATGTTATCCATTTTTATCCTCCCGATTTAGAGCGCCCTGTTGGCTTAAACCTTTTAGACGCAAAAACTCCTGCAGAGAAAGATATGGCTGTGGCAGAAATGATCTCTATTTTCTATAAATTATTTGACCCAACTGGTACAAATCAAATTATTGGCCCAATGTTCGAGCATTATATGCGTAATGCTATGCTAGCTCTTTTGGCTGATGATGAAACTGGCGCCACCCTTATTGAGATCCCTAGAATGTTTACGGATAAAGAATTTAGAGAAACTAAACTGCAAAAAGTAACAGACCCAGCTGTGCGCCAATTCTGGCTTCAAGAATACGCTCAATCGCAACGTGGCCAACAGTCGGCCGATATGCTTTCGTACGTCGTTAGTAAAATTGGTCGTTTTCTCAGCAATGAAATGATGCGAAATATTATTGGTCAAAAAAATTCTGCTTTTAATATGCGCGATGTAATGGATAATAAAAAAATCTTATTAGTTAACTTAGCAAAAGGTTTAACCGGAGAAATTAATAGCAACCTTCTAGGATTTATCTTGGTTTCTAAAATTCAAATGGCTGCACTATCTCGTGCCGATATCCCTGAAGCTGAGAGAGAAGATTTCTATTTATACATAGATGAGTTTCAAAATGTGACCACCGATTCTATTTCTACTATTCTATCCGAAGCTCGTAAATATCATTTAAATTTGACTGTAGCTCACCAGTTTGTAGCTCAACTTGAAGAAAAAATTCGTGATGCGGTAATCGGCAACGTGGGCACTACGGTCAGTTTCCGCATTGGGGCAGGGGATACCGATATTATCCAAAAGGAATTCGATCCCGAAGTTAGTGCTAACGATTTACTTAATATTGAAAATCGGAATGCTTATATTAAATTACTGATTGACGGTGCTGGTAGCAAACCGTTCAACTTTTCTACTTTGCCGCCAATGGGGGAGGCCAATCCTAAATTGGCCACTGCCCTAAGAAACCTTTCTCGGCTTAAATATGGTCGCGATCGAAGAATTGTCGATAGCGAAATTAGAGAACGTGGAAAATTCTTAGATAATTTAACCGATTTAAATAATTTAGATAATCTAACCAAATAACAAGCTCCTAGAGTAGGGGAGTTGTCTAAAAGTAACTACTCGAGTATAATTATCTGGTCTAGAAATATAAAAATTAAAATTCCCGAGATGAGCAAAGACAAACAACTCGAAAAATTAAGAGCGCTAGTAGAAACTGCATCAGCTAATATTACCACAGCTAAACAAATTTTAGCCGATATGTTGGGCATGCCATTTTCAGCTGGATCTGCTGGTTATCAAACTAAAGCCGAAGGTCTCAATAGCGACGGTAATATCATTGAAGGGGTCTTTTTTGACGGCCAGTATATGATAGACCATGAAGGTAAGAAATATCCAGTGCCGGCTAATTATGCTAGTAAATCTAAATTAGTAGCTGGCGATGTAATGAAACTTACTATTTTAAGTGATGGTTCGTTTGTCTATAAACAAATTGGGCCTATTGCTAGAAAGAAAGTGATAGGTACTTTAGTGAATGAGAACGATGAATACACGGTAGTTGCCGCTGGTAAGTCGTATAAAGTCCTTATGGCCTCGGTAACGTATTTTAAGCTTAGTCCAGGCGACGAAGTAACTGTCTTGATTCCAGAGACCGGTGATAGTGAATGGGCGACTGTTGAAAACGCTGTAATTAACCCAGAAATTGATAAATAAGAATAGTAATTGGAACAAACCGTTTCTTAACAATAGGAGCGGTTTTTTATTTTAAAAAGGTGTTATACTAGAGGGTAAGTTGTATCTTAAAAATTTTAAAAATCTATAGATGGAGGTGCCCAATGGCACTACGAATTCTAATTGTCATAATGGTGTCCATTATTTCAATTACAGGAACAACATTAGTTGCGAATACAGCTAATGTCGAAGCGGAGGAAACGGTAATTTCAGGTAAAATTTTCAATGAAATTGCTGTAGTGGACATGTCTGATACATTTTCTTATATCAGACATACGACTTACAGTGATAACTACGCTTTCTTTGTCGGTTTTCAAATAATCGATGGGGCTGGTGAAAGAAAAGAGAAGATATCACATATATGTGTGGTAAGTCTAAAAACTGCTCAAATTGTTTATAACGCAAGAGTAGAAGAACTCTCTCAAAACCTGAACGTTGTTGATATTGTCGCAGCACAGAATGATTATTTGTTCATTCTGCACAAGATAGATCCGTCGCATGAGAGGCATGATTCATGTCTCTATCTAGATGCCTACAAATTTGATGGAAAGAATTTCAAGGCAATCGATAGCGACTTAGTTTTCCCAGATGCTGACACTGGAGAAATTGCTACGAACGGAAAGGATGTAGTTGTTGTGACAACCGAATATTATGACAATTACATTTTTAACAGCAGGATTTATAGGGTTGATATACAAGATCCTGAGAAACCTGCTTTGTTGTCAAATTTAATTCTGGCCTATAAGGATCATCAGTATGAATATGGTCAGGATGGAAAGATTAAGAAAGATGGAAATGGAAATTTGATATACACAGTTTCTTATGAGAAATGGAGACGATTTCCAGGACATCTTCAAAAACTTTCTGTTTTTGGTGACTATTTCTATGCCAATTTCTATGATGAGATCTTGGCCTTTGATCTCTACAGGAGAGATGAGAAAGAAAATATCGATAGCCCTAATGAAAAACACCCACTTCTCATTGGAAAACTTGGAGACACACATAGTTCGAGCGAAGGATTTAAAAATGTATTTGATTTCACAAAAGTGGATAATGAGGGGATTCTCAACTCTGTGGAAGATGAATATGTATATTTTATTGGGAAGAGCATGCATCTTTCCAATGAAATAGAAGTAGAACCTGTGGCAAAAATTGGGGAGGATACTTATAAAATCCCTGGAGTAGAATATGGGATTACGGTTCTTTCGCATTGGGCACATCCTTACCTAAAAGGGCATGGGGAAACGAAGGTAGTTAACACCGATCGTGTTCTAAGTGCAAAAGGATTGCCATTCACTCCGATTTTTGTAGAAGCGATCGATAACTGGGTTTATGTATTCGGTTATAATTATGTCAGGGATGGCGAGAATCTGAAACGTGAAGAAAAATTTTGCATTCTGGATGCATCTAACCCAAGAGATCTGAAAGTATCTGCTCTTCAATCATTCGATTATTTTATAGCCGATGTTCATTTCGATTCCAATAAAATTCATGCTTTTATTCTTGATGGTAATAGTAAACTCCACGTTCTAGAGATTGTACCTCTAGAGAAAAAAGAGTTTATCGAACAATTCAAAAAAGCAACTAAGCAAGAACAGGCCAAGGATAAAGAATCAGACATTGAGCATGGATGCAGGCTATACCTAAGGGCGCTTGGGTCGGTTCAAGTGTGCTATTGGGATGCAGCATTACAATATGGGTCGTGGGAGTCACTCGTGCAGGATGGTTACATCGACAACGAAAAACGCTATAATCGATCGAACATGATCGAGGGGTATTCAATCGCTGTATTTATCGCTGAACGTGGCACGGAGATCTCTAACTCGAAGTTTACGATAATTGCACAACCAGACGAAGACAATGATCTCTCAGTGCTAGGGATCACTGAGGGACAGGATGTTCTGGAGTTCTCCGGAACCATTCCTGATTTTAGGAAGTGGTTATTGAAAGCAGATTTATTCTCACTCCAAGATGATAAAATGTGGAAACCGCTGAGATAAAATAACTTATATCGAACATTTAAACCGCTATCCGGTATGGAGGCGGTTTTTTACTTATATCAGGGATAGTGTCGCACAAGATACATTGTACGACGTGTAACAATGAGATAGCAACAACCCTTCCCTAAGGTTTACACAGGGTTGTTTTTAAATAACTTTTTATTAAATAAATAAGAGAGATGGGGACAACAAAATTATATACAGATTTGTTTGAACTCTTCCCCCCTCCCCGTCCTGGACGAGCTTCGAACATGTTTTGGATAAGAAAAAACTGGTCTTTTGACCAGTTGTATTATTTTAGTTGTTAATTATGATGCAATCGTTGGAAGAAGTATACCGATAATAAGCATTATGATTCCTATCACAAGAGTTCTAACTGAGCCAGGAAACTCATCTCGTGATTCTCCAAAAAAGATCAATGTGAACAAAGTACCAATTATATAAGCCACTCCCATACATATCAGAATAATACTTGGTGTCATTTATTTCACCTCCAAAATGTCAAAATAATTTACTATTAACTTTATACATCAAAGTATCTCTCTCGTCAAGAGTTATTGTTGTCTCAGAGCTATTTATTCTTTATTGGTTCCCCGTCCTGGACGAGCTTCGAACATGTTCCACATAAAAAAGACCATCTATTAGGTGGTCTTATAATTTGGCGCTAACTTAGTCTGCTATTAACAACCAGTTGCCGGCAGTAAAGCCAGCTAGGTTCATGGTGAACGATCCTCCGTTGTAAACCAACTGGACTGATAACCAGGGTGTAATACAAGTGAACGGATCCTCTGCTGGCACACCAGGAGGTATCCAATACTTGGTAGTAAGCTCCATATGCCCATAAGGAGCCAACAGGAGGTTTCCTACTTGCACCGAATGGCCAGGCAATAAACTGCCGTCCCTGGCGTTTCGGTGTTGAATCCACCCCCGAGCAAACAAGAAAGGTGGCTGATTCAACGGCAGGTTCTGTTTGTAATCGATCGTAATGTCGATCACAACATCGGTGTTCCGAATATAAACAGGTGTATCGTCAAATAAATATTGATAATTACGATACTCGCATTGAATATCGAACCACCAATTTGAGAATGTTGATGCCGCCGACCTATTATCAGGAATTAACATTATCCTGTGTTGGATATCCATAACCAGCATACCTGTCTCTATCTCGCCATTCCTTTGGCTATACGAGTAATCTCCTACCACCTTCAAATCATTTTCAAGTGGAACGACAGGAGAGTTGCTGCTGCAACTACAAGAAGCAATTAAAGCCAAAAAACACATGACGAGAATGCATCGGTGCATTACTGCACCTCCCTTAGAAATTTAACAACTAGATTTCAAAGTATTACCACACAAAGTTTGTCTGTTCGAATGGTGTTTTTTCATTTAAGAATTGATTAGCTTTAGCGTTGGGAATAATTACTTTGTTCCAATTAGCATTAATTAGTGGCACTGGGTTTATTGCCCAACGTACTCCAGCTTCAATTTTATCTACTTCAAAGTGTAGATGCGGGTTAACTGTTCCGCTAGTTCCTAAATGGCCAATTAACTCTCCTGTTTGCACAATATCCCCTACCTTAACAACAATATCTTGCAAATGGCTGTAAGTAATTTTGTATTTGCCAGCTTCAACAACTACTGTTTTCCCATATTTATTACCTGCAAAGACCACTTTGCCATTATTGGCTGATGTTATTTCTAAACCAACCCTACCAGCAAAATCTATGCCGTTATGTCTGTCTCCCCACTGGGGATATTTGATGTTGTAGTCCTCCTGAATGGCCTTAATTGGCCCAAACCAACCATAGACAAACCAAGTATCGTCCGGGCTACTAGTGGCGAATTTACCGCCCTGAATGGCAAACCTAATATTCTGATCTCCTGCCTGCCAGGTAACACCAGCGGTACTTGAATCTGCGCTTGTCCATTGAGAAGCTACATTAAACGGCAGAGAGAGCTTTGGTATCTCCCCTGTTGCTATTTCAGGTATATATTCAACCTCTTGGGCTACATCAGGTATATTGACCTGTATTTCTTCAGCTTGAGTCACATCAGTGGCTAAAGTTGTAGGCAAAAGAACTATGCCTAAGATCATTGAAGATATAATAAGTAGTTTCTTCATAGTGCACCCACCATATATCATTTTTGCTCATCTGTCAAGTTTATTAGCTTCCAGAGCGCAAAAACACACATACGCACTACTTGTTTTTCGATTTCAACCAATGGAAAACAATCGGAAACGTAGATAAAAATATAATCAGCAGGATGACATAAGTAATATAGCTTTCGATGTCAGGGATCAGTTCAGTTAAATAATATCCAGATAACGGTAGACTAAAAGACCAAATTAACCCACCAGCGATGTTATATAACAGAAATGTTTTGTAGTGCATCTTCCCAACCCCGGCTACAATCGGAGCAAATGTGCGAATAAATGGCATGAACCTGGCTATGACAATAGTTAGAGGCCCGTGTTTCTGATAAAACTTCTCTGCTTTAATTAAATTATCTTTATGGAAAAAGCGGGAATCTTCCCTTCTAAATATCTTAGGTCCAACTTTTCTACCAAAAGCATATCCTACATTATCGCCAAGGATAGCCGCTACAGATATGCCAACTACAGTTAACCAAATATTTAAATATCCTTGAGATGCCAAAAGCCCAGCTGTAAACAGCAAACTATCTCCTGGTAAAAAGAACCCAAAGAACAGACCAGACTCAGCAAACACTATGGAGAATATGCCTATATATCCGACAGTTTTTATTAGACTGACTAGTACCGCTCCAGAAAAGAGATCCATTACTGAACTTTCTTAAATTTTTTATACAATTTTATTGCCACCCACAAGCTAATTAGAAAAATTATTGCTCCATAAAAACAAGGTGACACCAGCGGATTATCTATACCCACTCGGCAAGTAGGAGCACAGAAGCGTTTATTATAGAAATTACAGGCCGAAAGACCAAAATTAACCGTTGTAAGAAATGCACCTATACTTAATGTTGCTACTAATCGTTTTTGTAAAATTAATTGTAAACTTTTGTTTCCTGCCCGCAGAACATATATTCCCATTAACCAAGTAACTAGGAATATCAAAAAACTGTAAAAATATAAATTTAGCCAAAAATTGCTCATTGGTTCACTGTACAATACCCAACTAGTAAAAATAACTCCGATGAATAGCAACACAACTTGCAACCAACTCAAATCTTTAATTTTCATGTTTTAATCTCCTCCTAATCTATTTTAACAAACCAATAATCTTTTTGATTCCTTCGATCCAGTTGTTGCCTAATGCAGCCAGTGGAACCTGAATTGATCTTCCATCACATTTAAATCCAGTTTTTGTTAGCGCTTTCAGTACATCCATATCTTTTATGGGTATTACTAATGTTATGGTTGCCAAATAGACTGGTACTTTAACACCAGATGGAGCAATATTTCGAGCCACAATCGATTGAACTTTTTGACTTTTAAGAGCGAATAACTTAAGGTGCAAAAGATCAAATAAACTATTAACCTCTTTAGGTAGCGCTCCAAATTTCTCGGCCAATTCTATTCTAGCTTCCTTAAGCTCTCTTTCATTTTCAATTAAAGCCAAATGCTGATAGGTTTTAATTCGTTGAGCTTCGTTATCGATATAACTATCTGGCAAGTATGCCGAAATGGGTAGATCAACAGTAATGTTATCAACTTTTGGTCTAAGCCCAGACCTTAATTCTTCTACTGTTCTATTAAGCAATTTGGTATATAAAGTTAAACCAACTGCACTAATATGGCCATGTTGCCGGCTAGATAGCACCCCCCCAGCCCCTCTAATTTGCATATCCCGCAAAGCAATTTGGTAACCACTGCCTAACTCTGTGTGCCCAGCAATGGTTTTAAGCCGTTCCAATGCCCTACCAGAGAGTTTGCCAGGGTTGTAATAAAAATATGCATAGGCCTGAATTTTCCCACGACCAATGCGACCCCTAAGTTGATGTAACTGCGACAAACCAAAAAAGCCAGCATTGTCTACAATTAGAGTATTTACATTGGGATTATCGAGGCCATTCTCAATAATTGTGCTAGCCACCAAACAGTCGTACTGCCCTTGACTAAAATCTTCCATAATTTTTGCTAGCAATCGTTCCGGCATTTGGCCATGACCATAAACAAATCTGACTTCCGGCAAAACTTCTTTTAACTTATTCGTTACACTTGCAATAGTAGCCACTCGATTATGCACAAAATATACCTGGCCACCACGTTTAATTTCATTCAAAATAGAATTCTTTACCGATTCCATATCGAACGGTGACACAGAAGTTTGAATTGGCAAACGATTAACTGGCGGAGTTTCAATAACACTAATATCTCTAATGCCCGAAAGAGCCAAGTTTAATGTCCGCGGGATTGGCGTAGCAGTTAAACTTAGCACATCGACTTCCGAGCGAAGCATCTTTAACCTTTCCTTATGGCGTACACCAAACCTTTGCTCCTCATCTACAATAATTAACCCTAAATTGGCAAATCGAATATCCTTAGAAAGCAAACGATGTGTCCCTATAATCACATCTACTTCACGAGTTTTTAGCCCAGCAACAATCCGTTTTTGTTCAACTGTCGAACGAAATCTGCTTAACGCCGCCACTTGGACACCGAAGGGACTTAGGCGCTCAGTGAAGGTTTTAACATGTTGTTCTACTAAAATAGTGGTTGGAGCGAGCAGCGCAACCTGAAATCCAGAAGTTACTGCCTTAAAAGCGGCCCTAACTGCTACTTCAGTTTTTCCAAAGCCAACATCTGCCACTAACAAGCGATCCATTGGTTTTGGTTTTTCCATATCATGTATTATGTCTAGAATAACCTGCTCTTGATCTGGTGTTTCTTTATAAGCAAACGAATCGGCCAATGACTTCTCCCAAAATTCTGCACTATCAAAAGCGATGCCTTCTTTCAGTGCCCTTTTTGCATAAAGGTCTAAGAGTTCTTTTGCAAATTCCTGAGATTCTTTTTTAATGCGACTGACCAATCGCTTCCAACTTTGCGAATTAAGTTTAGATAATACTGGCTTTTCACCAGTAACCGAGATGTATTTGCTAACTTTATCAATCTGATCGATGGGTACATAAATTTTATCTGCACCAGCATACTGAATAATTAAATATTCCCGCGCCACACCATTGATTGTAATAGTATTAATATCGGTTAATTCCCCCACCCCATAATCGATATGTACTACATGATCACCTTTAGCAATCTGTGCCAAAAATGCCAGTTGTCTCTTTTTTGGAGTTTTTTGTGCTTCTTGCGATCTTTTAATAACTGGTGCAAAAATTTCTTGATCTGTTAGTAACAATGTTTTTAACGAAGGACTCACAAACCCTTCCGCCAGTTTCATTTCTGTTAGCACTAAGCCATCATTTACATCATTGCTTACCGCTAAATCGTGTTCTGCCAATGCGGGCAAAAACGTCTTGTTAGTAGTTGCTAGAATAACTTGCCAATTTTTTTTCAAATATTTTTTAATTTCGATGGATAGTTTATTTAAATCATTTGCAAACAATGGAGCACTTTCTAAATCGAACCTTACCAGTCCCTCTTCTGTTGGTGGAATACTTACAAAATACCAAGCGAACAAAGCGTCTAGCTGACGACTAACAGTAGTTAAGATGTCGCTATCGTGCTGGCTGTTGCCTTGATATAGCTCATATAACAACTGAAAGATTTCATCAGCTTGGTTAAAAATTAACAGATAGTCTTTAGGGTTCTCTTCAACAATATCCAGTAAGTAGCTATTCATCTTTTCACTCTTCAGAGATAGAATTTCGGCAGTAGTTAGCTTTAAGAGTAGCTTATTCTCGACTGGATCAAACTCATTAATAGAAATTATTTCTTCACCATCAAACTCAATCCGCAACGGACGATCGCGATTAACCGAAAAAATGTCTAGGATGCCACCGCGCAGTGCCACTTCACCAGCTTGAAATACTTTTTGCTGACGTTCGTACCCAGCAGCAACTAAATTGGCGATAATTTTTTCAGGATTTTGTTTTTCCCCTAATTTGATGCTGAACAAACTTACTGGATTCGTCATTGGTTCTATGAGCGCATTTACTGGAAAAATATAGATACCATCATTCGATTTCATAAACGCACGAGTAATTTTAGAACGCATTTCAAAATTCCTAACATATTCCTGGCGATTAATATGCTCGGACTTTAAATCGGGGTAAACATATAACGATTGATTAGTTAAATGCTTCAACTCTCGATCAAGAGTAATTTGTTCACCCTCACTTTTAATAATATAAACGATCTTTTTCTTAGTTTCCTTGGCAGTTTCAGAGAGTAAAATTAACTTGCCTAAATTATTAAGACCGGTAATATAAGTTTTACCGTTGGCAAGCTTCCCCTTAAGTAATTTATAAGCGGATAGATTTCCAAATTTGGCGACCAATAGATCGAATATTGACGAACTCACCTCTTGACCAATTACAAATTATATGTTATAATTAGGAGATTACTTTAACAAAATGATGTTTGTTTTACCTGATTAAGCAAGTGGAGTCTTGCCTTGTGAGCTAATGTCCTACCCTCCTTGGATTCAGCTCGCGGGCAAGATTCCCCTTACTTGTCACTTAAATAGGTGCCCCGACTCACATTTACTTGTTGGAGTCCGGTCAAAAGCCCTCGGGCTCGGCATCTATATTAATCTTGGGGGAGAGGGTTAGGAGAGGCACATAGCACTTCAATAACAAACTTCATCGCCATCGAACTAGCGATATTGAAGGGCTAACCGCCTCTCTTAGCTTACCCAAATTCTGCTTATTTTTCAATTGGGAACTTAGTTTTAATCAATTTATCTGCCTCTTCTAGGCTCATTTTAATTTGAGGTAGTTCTTCTTTTGAGAACATTCCCAGCACATGTTTATCTGGTGGCAACCTATCAGACCTACCAATGCCAATTTTAATTCTAGCAATTGCGTTGGTACCTAACGCGTCAATAACTGATTGCATACCATTGTGTCCACCGCTGCTACCCTCCGCTTTGAATCGCACTTTACCGAGAATCATATCGATATCATCGTAGATTACCAAAACATCTTCTGGTTTTATGCCCTGTTTTCGCATAACTGCCTTTACTGCAATACCAGAGTTATTCATAAAAGTTTGAGGCTTCATCAATATTAGGCTACCCTTAATAGTCGCAATTTCAGAATGTAGCTTTTGGTTGGTTCTAAAATTTAATTCAAGGTCGCCGGCTAATTTATCAATTAACCGAAAACCAATATTGTGGCGCGTTTTTTGATACTTCGCACCTGGATTACCAAGCCCTACGATTAGTTTCATTACAGCAAGTAGACTTTGGTACCTTCCTTAACAACCGAATCTGCTTTGATGCCAACTACTTGGCCTTTCTTTGCCGACCCGACTTCCTCTCGCTCAATCTGAAGCGAAACAATGGCCTGTTCGACCTCGTCGTCACCTTTGACAAACTTAACCTTGTCACCAACCTTAAGTGTGCCGGCGAGCTCAATAATAGCCACCCCTATTTTGTCGTAATAGTGAACGACTTTACCAACTAACTTTCCTTCTGCCATAAATTCCTCCCATGGGTTAGGATATGACACTTGTATTATATCACTAAATAAAAACCCATCAATTAATGATGGGTCAGATTTCCATTCCAATGATCTCAAACAATGGAATTAAAATAACACAAAAGATAAACACCAGCACCTAGCACAGTAATTGATAGTAAAATAATCACTTTCTTTGCACTTGGATCCATAAGCAAGCCTCACTTATAGTAAATGTAAAGGTAATGAACGCTTGCTTATCGTACCACTCATATAAACGGGCAGTCAACAAAAACACTCTCCCATGGCATATAAATATATTTGTTGCATAAAAAATAAGGCCCACTTAAGGTGAGCCTTTCTGGGTATGAACCCCATCGGTAGTTTATCGTGGGGTCAAAGCCCCCTATACAACACCCTTGGTGTTATTTCCAATAAACCCCGAATTATGCCACGTGTCTGATCATAGCAAAATTATCTTTGTCATGCAACCTTACTTTTTGCTAGAGCTTTTAATTAGTTGCCATTTTAGGGGTGCACCCACCATGGGGTACTTGTCCCTAACTTTTTTCTCTAAATACCTTAGATAAGAAAAATGGATTTCTTCTGGTCGATTCGTCTTAAGCAAAATAGTGGGCGGATTTACCTCTCTCTGACTAGCAAAATATATTTTAGGTAAAGTCCTTTTGCCAACCGGAGGATGACCAGCATACGCATCAGCAATTATGTTGTTTAATGCTTTGGTTGGAATCTTTATATTTAAAGATGCCCAGATTGTACCAATGGATTCTTTGATGTTGTCGACACGTTGGCCAGTAAGAGCTGATATATAAAGATGTGGTACCCAATTCGCGAAAGCAAACTTCCGCGCCAAATATCTATCATAGTTAGAAGTTACATGGCTATCTTTATCTAATGCATCCCACTTATTAACAACAATTAACAAACCTTTATTCTCTTCTAGTACTAACTGAGTAATATGCAGATCTTGAGCAATAATCCCCTCGTTAGCTTCTAATAAAAGTAGGGCAATGTCTGCGCTTCTAAGCGCCCTAATTAAACTTAGATAACTAAATTTCTCGATAACACCACTAATCTTGCCTGGCCTTCTAATACCCGCAGTATCAATTAGTTCTATATCAAAATCTTTTGTTTCTATTATCATCGCCACTGTGTCACGAGTAGTGCCTGGTACATTGCTGGTTACTGCCCTCTTTTTACCTATTAACTGATTAAATAAAGTAGATTTTCCAACATTTGGTCTGCCAAGCAAAGCTACTCTAACCAGTGGTTTATCGGTTTTTTTGCGAGTAGGCGGAGAGGTTTTCTTAATTCGCTTTAATTTAAGTACAATTTTGTCTAACAAATCTCCTACTCCCCGACTTTGCACCGCCGAAATTAACATCGGCTCCCCCAAACCTAATTTATGAAAATCGTAGGCGATACTATCATATTTGCCACCTTCGGTTTTGTTGGTGGCTAGCACCACTGGTTTATTTAATTTCCTAATTAACTCCGCTGCCTTTTGGTCAAGTACTTGCAAGCCTTCTCGCACATCCACTAAGAAAATGATTAAATCGGCATCGTCGGCAGCAATCTGGGTTTGAAGCATTACATCTTGCTGTAAGGCCTCGTTGTCGAAATCTAGGCCAGCCGTATCTGCAATAGTAAAAGTTACCCCATTCCATGTGGTATCTCCATATAAAACATCTCTGGTGGTGCCAGGAATATTGCTCGCAATAGCCTGACTATACCCAATTAGCTTATTAAACAAAGTAGACTTACCGACATTGGGTCGGCCAACGATTGCGGCCAACTTCGGTTGCTTCTGTCTTGGCATAATCTTTAGCTTATAACGGTTCTATCCAAGTATAGGCCTTCAGAGCCCAATCTAGAAGTGCCTTGCCTTCGTTAAACCTCTCTGGGCTATTAAGTAGTACCGTTACTACTGTTTGACCACTTTCGCCCGTAGCAGCCGCTACTAACGATGCTCCGGCTTCTGCAGTAGTGCCTGTTTTCACCCCAATAACATTTAAATATTTTCCAACAAGCTTATTAGTGTTTTGCAGCTTATGGCTGAATTTACCGGAGACATCAGCTACTGTCATTTGTTCTGTACCTACAATGTTGCGAAATGTCGTATTCTGCAGGGCATAGCTAGCTAATCGAGCGAGATCTTCGGCATTAGAATAATGCTTCGGATCATCTGCTCCATATACGTTAGTAAAATGTGTGTCTTTTAAACTTAGCTCTTTTGCATATTTATTCATTTCTTCTACAAACCTCGCTTCGTTTCCTAGCATCCCCTCCGCTAAAACTACCGCTGCATCATTTGCCGACCCGATTAGCATCCCTCTCATTAAATTATCGACTGTTAATCTCTCCCCAACCATTAGATACATTCTAGAACCAATAGTTTTAACAGCATTTTCGGAAGCTGCTAAAGTTTCGTTTAAATTAGTAGAAAATCTTAGCACCACTAAGGCCGTCATTATCTTTGTAATGCTCGCCATAGCCAAATCTTCCTCGGCATTTTTAGCAAATAACACTTTACCTGTTTCAGCATCCATCACAATAGCTGAAGTTGCCCCCACGCTTGGCTCCTCATACATCATATTGCGCACTGGTTCTGGTCTGGCCAACTTAAAAGCAAGGGTTTTCAAAGGATACAACTCTGGATTAAGCATCATTGCCGATAAGTCGCCTTTTGCTGTATCGAGAGAACCAGTTAAAAAATTAAAAATTGCTAAGAAAATTGCTAAAGTTTTCATTCTTCTTTCGGTATAACTACTAAACCTAGCTCTTTTAGCTG
>JAHITC010000033.1 GCA_018817805.1 Patescibacteria group bacterium | reverse complement strand
TGGTTCAATTACTCAAACCGGTTACTTTACAGCTGGTCATAACATTGGCACTTACAACAATGTAGTTAAACTAACTGCTACTAGTCCTAATGGAGCTTTGGAAGTTTACGCTAGAGTAATTGTAACTAAAGGTGATACACCGGTAGCGACATTATTCAGAGTCGAAATTATCGATAATGTTGGTTCATCAATCTCTAGCTTTAGTATCGATCCGAATTACAGCAAACAGCTATATCCTAGAGCTTACGATACAAGTGGAAATGATATTACTTCGGTTACTTCATTTGTTTGGAGTATAGAGAGTGGATACAACTCGACTGAAGTAGGCACCATTACCCAATCTGGCTTATATTCAGCTGGGAATAGGGCTGGATATTACGCTAATGCAATTAAGTTAAGCGGTAGTTATAACGGGAAAACTATTACTGATGCAGTTAGTGTAACTATTAATCAAACTGAAGAAGAAATAATTCTTACTTCGGTAGTGGTTTATCCTGCTAATACTGTTTTAGACCCACACCAAACCAGACAGTTTACAGCCACAGCTTACGACCAATACAATCGCATCATTAATAGTGGCGTAGATTATATCTGGTCGGTAATCCATAGTGGTGGCAGCATCGAGCCATATACGGGCTTATTCACAGCCGGAACTACCTCTGGTACTTTTGATAGCACCGTTAAAGTGCGTGCTAGCATGGGCAGTAGCATAGGTGGCCAAGTGGTATACGCCTACGCAACTGTAACTGTAAATTCTATTATTGTTCAGACTGCTTTGGATTATGTCGAGGCGTATCCATCTTCGATTACGATTAGTACTAACCAATCGTTCGATTTTGATGCACAAGCATTTGACACCAACCATTCACCATTGTTTAGCTCCGTCAGTTACAGCTGGAGAATACTTTCTGGTAGTGGCAGTATTAGTCAAAATGGTTTGTACCAAGCTAGCGATACCACAGGCACAATTACTGTCGAAGTTAAAGCCATGCAAGGTAGCATCGAACGCTACGACACTGCTACCGTGACAGTAACTGGTGGTTACTACAACGATGAGTTAAGTTATGTAACTTTAGCTCCTCAAACCGTTACCTTAAATACTGGTGCTTCTACTTATTTCTCGGCCCAAGCATATAACACATCTGGTGATGCTGTTTCAGCTTCTTACACTTGGGATGTGGTAAATAGCCAAGCTGGGTATATTAACCAAAGTGGTTATTTCACTGCCAGCAATAACATAGGTACTTATTACAATACTGTTAGGGTAAGAGCTTACAGAAATGGTATTGAAAGATCTGATTATGCAGATGTTATTGTCAGAACTGGTGGCAGTGACAACAACTATGGTATCGATGCAACCTTAAGTGGTATTGATGATAACGGTGGTAGTGCTCTAGAAAATGATGTATTAGCTTATACCTTAAGAATTACTAACAACCGCAGCACAACCTTAAGTGGCGTAAGAGCTACTTTCGATGTGCCAGAGTATACTAAATTCATTTCTGCGAGCTCTGGTAGCGGTGCTCCTACAATTAACAACCGCACTATTACTTGGACATTAAGCAATAGCTTAATGCCTTACGAAAGCAAGACGATGACAGTGAGGGTAGTTATTAACTCTGTTGTGCCTAGAAATACTTTAGTTAGAGCCAAGGCATTCGTATCTGCAAATGAAGTCTCAAATGGGATATGGGTTTACGCCAACGACATTACTGTGGCTGGCAGTGGATCTACGGACCCATTAACTCCTACTGGTGCGCTTAACTGGTTATTAATGGCGATTGCTTCATTGCTTGCTACTATAGCTACCTGGAAAGTGTTACAGATTAGAAATAAGCTTCGGTTTGTGACTATAGTGGAAGATTTTACCGGTGAAGAAGAATAAACAACTTTCTTTTAACCCTTTATTAAGATTTAAGTAACAAGTAATCAAAACACCTGGAGAAAATCTAGGTGTTTTGATTATATGCTCCCAGAGCATATAACTCTTGACAGAGAACTGAAAAAGGAATAAAATTAGGGGGGAAATTGATGACCTTGATATCATCGCGTTATCGCGCCACTTAGACACCGAGCCGTGAAAAGCCGGATTACAGAGAGTGAGCCCTGTGTTAGTAGCACAGGATGGAGATAAAAATGACAAGAGCCAGAAACTCTGAAATTGCCACTTTGATCGAGTGGTTGACGGTCGGGTTCGCGACCATAATAAAAATGGTGCGAGATGGCCGGAGGTCTGAGAAAGACCTTGGACGATTAAAAGCTGCCATGCAGGCAGTAATTGATGACCATTGTCAATTTAATAAGACATGGAAGACCATCAAACTCGGTGCCCACAAGAGTGCTGATGATTATCTCAAAGCGCTCAAGGAGGCTGGTTTCAGAGTTGGTAACTGGGCCAATGACATGATCAAAAAACCAGCATTCAAGATAACAAACGAACCAACCGATGTTGAGCTCGTGTTGGTAACCGTCGCTGAACTCGGATTTCCCAGCGGCGCAACTCAAAAGGATATCTACGGAAAAGCGCCGTCCATGGGTTTGCAACTTTGTCCACCAGAAGTTGGTCCGGCATTACGTCTGGATTACCAGGATCAACCACCAATAGAATACATTCTTATCGGCATGGAACCCATTGCGGACTCGTACGGTGGCCTCAAGGTGTTCAATGTCTCCCACGTCGGTAGTGACCCGTGGCTTGACACGTACTGTGCCGATCCAGACTATCATTGGTCTAGCGTCTTCCGTTTTGTCTTTGTCCGCCGCAAGTAATCTTGGAACTTGTTCCTTGGCCCCTTGAATCCTTTGGATGGATGGACTTTGTCCTGCCCAGCTTTAGTTTCAAACTAAAGCTGGGCTTTTTCATGTCTGGTAGAATATGTCTGGAAGTAGGTGAATATGCCAGAGACCAAGGTTTCTGACTACCGAAACTAAGTATCCATGTGATGAGAGTGTTTTCGATTAAGGTTGAAAACAGAGGTCACATGTAGAAACTTCAAAAAATGAAGATACTTGGTGTAAGATGCTAAGATTGTTTAAAGACAATCGGATAAAATACAGCCCAGCCACTCTGCTAGATAAAGCGTTTGTCGGGCAGTGACAATGGAAGGTATTTTGCACATAAACGGACTCGAACGGTGGCCTCAAGGTGTTCAATGTCAACCACGACGATAATGACCCGTGGCTTGACACGAACTATGCCAATCCAGACAATCATTGGTATAGCGACAACCGTTTTGTCTTTGTCCGCCGCAACTATCTTCATTTCTCTCCCGGCTTTTGGTGGGGAGAGTTTTGGTTATGTTATACATTCATCATTATCCTTAATGATTGAGATATAATATATCTATGAAAGAAATCAAGTTTTCAGTCGCAGAAGCCTTAGACCAGCTATCTAGACTGCGGGGGTATCTTTGACCCGGCCGGTCTTACTTCAAAAAATAAACAATTAGAAAAAGAGATGATTGATCCTGTTTTTTGGGAGGATCAGGTTAATGCTACAAATATTACTAAAGAATTTGAAAAGAATAAAAAGATTCTAGAAGAACTTTCGGATATAGATAGTCAGCTTAGTAACTTGGGTAATGTAATGAAGGGGGAAGATTTTTCTAGCACTGATGAAGCGGCAGTAGCGTTATTAGACGACTTACAAAAACGATTAGATAACTTAGAGCGTGAAACAGTTTTAAACGGCGAATACGACCGCAAGGATGCATACATGTTTCTGCATAGTGGGACTGGGGGAGCTGATGCTGCCGATTGGACTAGAATGCTAATGGAGATGTATCAAAAATATGCTGTACGTAGAGGATGGAAGATGACTATTGTTGACCAAGCTATAGGGAATGAAGCAGGGGTGAAAAGTGCTACATTAAGAGTAGAAGGGGACATGGCTTATGGTCTTCTAAAAGCTGAGAAAGGAGTGCATCGGTTGGTGCGTCTTTCACCGTTTAATTCTCAAAATCTAAGGCAAACTTCCTTTGCATTAGTCGAAGTCATTCCTGATCTAGGGGATATAAAAGAGATGGATATTCCCGAGAAAGAACTTCGGGTTGATGTGTTTAAATCTAGTGGCAAAGGGGGGCAGGGGGTGAACACTACCGATTCGGCAGTGCGCATTACGCATTTGCCAACTAAACTTTCAGTTGCTGTGCAAAACGAGCGTTCACAGATGCAAAACAAAGAAACTGCGATGAAGCTTCTGAAACACAAGTTATATCTACGTCATCAACAAAATAAAGACGAGGCTGAAAGATTTCTAAAAAGCTCTGAACAGTCTGGAGATTTTGGCCATCAAGTTCGTTCGTATGTGTTGCATCCATACCATCAAATTAAAGATCATCGTAGCAATTTTATTACCACCCAGATTAAGGAAGTTTTAGAAGAAGGCAATCTGGATGAGCTAATTAATAGTGTTATTTTGTTAAAACCATAAACTAACCTAAACTAAAACTATTAGGGGGATTTTTATGATTCAAGTTAAAAGAGTTACAAAGCATTACGGAACAAGCAAAGCGCTCGACAACGTCAGCTTTACGATTATGCCAAAGGAGTTTGTAATTTTGGTTGGTCCTTCTGGTGCTGGTAAATCGACTTTAATTAAACTTTTGACTTGCGAAGAGTATCCTACTTTTGGGGAAATTACGATTGATGGCAAAGACATTCATTTGCTAAAGAAACGATATATCCCATATTATAGGCGGCAGATTGGGGTGGTATATCAGGATTTTAAGCTTCTGCCACATAAAAATGTCTATGAGAATGTCGCTTTTGCTATGGAGGTTTCAGGTGCACCGTCTTCGGTAATTTACAAAGAGGTGATGAAGATTTTGGATTTAGTAGGTTTAAAAAATAAGGCTACTAATTTTCCTAGAGAACTTTCAGGTGGAGAAATACAACGAGTGGCTATTGCTCGGGCGTTGGTTTTTTCGCCCCGTCTTTTAATTGCCGATGAACCAACTGGTAATTTGGACCCTGGCAATGCTTGGGAAATTACTCAATTACTTCTAAAAATTAACAAACTTGGCACTACTGTTATTTTGGCTACGCATAATCGCGAAATCGTTGATACTATTAGTAAGCGAGTTATTTCATTAAAAGATGGGCGAGTAGCTAGCGATCGGCGGAAGGGTAAATACCAATTGAGTTAAACGATGGAATTATTTTTACGGATTATTAAAACAGCTTGGAGTGGGTTTAGACGCAATGGATGGCTTTCATTCGTGGCGACTTTTACGATGATGCAAGCATTGCTCCTTATTACTTTGCTTTTCAGTTTAAATGTAGCGGTTAACCGAACTATTCAAACTGTTAATGATCGCATAGATGTGGCCATCTTTTTTAAGGAATTTGTTCCAGAGACAGATATTCTAGTATTTAAAGATGAGATTGATAGTGTGCCTGGGGTTAAAGCAATTAATTTTATTTCACAGGAGCAAGCGCTTAAGAACTATCAGGCACAAAACTTGATTGATGAACAGTTGCAAGACATTATTGGTACCGACAATAACTATTTGCCTGCTAGTTTAGAAGTTAAAATAATTCATCCAGATCGTATCGAGGAAGTGGTAACACAAATTATCTCGTATGATACCAACCAACTTATTGCCACCACTACTTTTAAAGATAATCAGACAATGATTAATCAGCTTAGAAAGATTAATCGTACGGTGGGGTTAATTAATGTGCTGCTAGGATTTATCTTTATTATTATTGCTTTGTTAATTATCTTTAATACTATCCGCATTGCTATTTTTACCCGTCGGGAAGAGATCGAAATTATGAAGTTAGTGGGTGCTACCGACTGGTATATCCGCTGGCCGTTTATTATTGAAGGAATGATCTATGGCATTGTAGGGGCAATTTGGGCATTTGCTACCACCCTTGTCGGTTATTTGGCTATAACTTCCGGAGTATTAAATAAATACTTGTCATTAGGAGTTTCAGATTTACCAACTACAGATTCTCGTATTTTATTACTTGTCGAACTACTAATAATGCAACTAGTGCTAGGAATTATTGTAGGAGGTGCTAGCAGTTTATTCTCTACTAAAAAGCATTTAAGAGTATGAAGAAGTTTTTATTTAAATTTTTACTAGCAGTATTAATAACAACACTTGGTATGCCTAATTTTGTGCATGCCGATTTGTTAGAAGATAAAAAGATAGAACTACACAATCTACAGAAAAAAATTGATGAACAAGAAGCCGCTCTAAGTAAAGTGCGCAATCAAACGTTGACATTGGGCAATCAAGTTAAACTATTAGACCAACAGACTGAAGCCGCCAGATTAATGCTAGAAAAAATTTCTGCTCAAATTGATGAAATTGGTATTGAAAAAACTTTTATTAACCGCGACCTAGTCGATTTGGAGGAAGATGCTTTAGAACAGAAGATAGTTTTGCAACAAGCTTTGCGT
The DNA here is from genome assembly GCA_018817805.1 of Patescibacteria group bacterium. Lineage (GTDB taxonomy): Bacteria > Patescibacteriota > Kazan-3B-28 > Kazan-3B-28 > UBA10110 > JAHITC01. Next base: position 35,015 of record JAHITC010000033.1, on the reverse strand, counting down.
TTATCTTACATTAAGAAACAACGTGGGCTATTGGAAATATTACTTAGTTCTAAAAATCTATCCGAACTCCTAAGCTATATACAGTATTTAAATCAAATTCAAAACCGGATTTCGAGTGGCATTAAAAACATGAACGAACTGCAAAAAGATCTAGCAGTTAAAAAATCTTTACTGCAAGACAAAGATGCTCGTTTAGCCGAAATTAGATCTGATAAAGCTGTAGAAGAGCAGAGTTTGCAAATTCAATTAGATGCCAAAGACAAGATTATGAAAGGTCTAAAGCTAAGCGAAGCGGAGTATCAGTCTAAGTTGGATGCTTCTAGGACCGAACAGCAAGCGGTTTCGAATGAAATTGCTGCGTTAATTAAATCGACAGACAAAGGTAAAACTTATTCCGGAGAGCTGGTATTAAACTGGCCAATTGGCTCTCGTCTAATTACAGCCACTTTTCAAGACCCAGATTATAAGAGACGATTCGGCATTGCTCATAATGGTCTAGATATTGCGACTCCACAAGGTACGCCAATTAAGTCGCCAGCTGATGGCACAGTTACGAATGTAAAAGATGGGGGAATGGGCCTGAGCTATATTATAGTTAGCCACAATAGTGGTTTGAGCACTACATACTTACATGTATCTGGTTTTGCTGTTTCGAAGGGTGCTTATGTTGCTCAGGGACAAGTGTTAGGGTACACCGGAGGTACACCTGGAACTCCTGGCGCTGGTTGGCTTACAACTGGCCCGCATTTGCATATGGAGGTATGGTATCAGGGTACAGCCAGAAACCCCTTAGCATATCTGGTAGGATAAAGCTTGGAGATAAAATTGTAATGGTTGGTAGAGTAAGTGGGTAAAAAAGAATTATTTAGACAGCTAGTATCTATTATTGGAATTGGGCTTTTGCTCGGCAGTTTTTATTTGCTTGGTTTTACTAAAGGTTACTACCAACGAGTAAATGCTAGTACTTTCTCGACTGTTTTTAAACAAAAGCTTAGTGCTAGTGAATCAACTCTGCCAGATTTTGCTCTGTACGAAACAGTGCTAGATATTTTAAAAGATAAATATTACGAAGATGTTAATTATCTTGATTTGTTATATGGCAGTATTAAGGGCGGAGTTTATTCGTTAAACGATCCGTATACTTCTTTTAGCACGCCTGTCGAGAACAAAGAGTTTTTTACTAGTTTAAATGGTTTGTATGAAGGTGTGGGGATAGAAATAGATTTAATCGACGATAGGGTACTGGTAGTGGCCCCCTTAGAAGGTTCGCCAGCAGATGCAGCTGGCCTGGCACCTAAAGACGAAATTTTGGCTATCGATGGCAGAATAGTTTCAGGGCTAGATTTGGGTGAAGTGCTAAGTCTAATTAAAGGCCCTAAGGGTAGCAGTGTCGTTTTAACTATTGTTAGAGGAAAAGATGATCCAAAAGACATTACAATCGTGAGAGATGTAGTCAAAATTAAAAGCGTACAACTTAAATTTGAAGATGAAGTAGCAATATTAAAAATTACAAAGTTTGGGAGTGATACAGAGAAATTGTTTAATAGAGCAGTTACGCAAATTTTACAGAATGACTCCAAGGGAATTTTGCTAGATTTGCGAAATAATCCTGGAGGGTTTTTGGATACGGGAGTAAAAGTAGCTAACGAATTTTTACCAGGTGGATTAATTGTAGAAGAAAGATTTAAAGATGGCAGTGTAACGCCGTTCTCGGCAGATGGTAATGGCAAATTAGCCAAGATCCCGGTTGTAATATTAGTAGATGGTGGTAGTGCATCGGCAGCCGAGATTGTAGCAGGAGCTCTGAGAGACAATGAAAGAGCTAAAATTGTGGGAGAGCATACTTATGGCAAAGGTAGCGTACAGGAGATAGAAGAGTTTCCGGATGGTTCTGCGCTACGTATTACTATTGCGCATTGGTATACTCCTGGCGGAGTCTCGATTAGCGATGGGGGGCTGAATCCTGATATAGTTATAAAAGGTGATGGTAATGGGGCGGAAGACTCCCAACTCCAGAGAGCTATAGCTGAATTAAAGAAAGTAATAGGCGAATAAATGTTAGTTAAAGTTATTTTAAAGAAGGCAGTTACAGGTGTAGGTGGGCCGGGTACGGTTAAGGCAGTGTCGGATGGCTATGCCAGAAATTTTTTGTTTCCTAGGGGATTAGCGGAAATGGCCACACCAGAGAAGATCGAAGCATTAGAATCGTTGCAATTAGTATCCACTCAAAAGATATCTGAGCAAAGAGAAGAATTCGCCAGCATCTTTAATGCTCCAGACAAAATTAATTTAGTTTTTAAACGTAAAGCGACTTCTACTGGAAAACTATTTGCTGCGGTGCCATTAACCGAGGTTGTAAGCGAACTAGGTGAAAAATTTACATTTGACGTTACTCCGGAAATGTTAGTGATAGAAGAACCAATTAAAAGTGTCGGAGAGCATAATGTAAAAATTATTTTATCCCCCGATTTGTTCGGTGAGTTTATGGTAACTGTCGAAAAAGAATGAGCGATTTAATGAAAGACATCACGGGTCTATGTAAGCGTCGGGGAATTATTTATCCCAGTTCTGAGATTTATGGTGGGTTTGCTAATAGTTGGGACTATGGCCCATACGGAGTTCTTTTAAAAAACAATGTTAAAAAAATCTGGTGGGAAACAATGGTTAAGTTTCGTGATGACATTGTTGGTCTTGATAGTGCCATTTTAATGAACCCTAAAGTTTGGGAAGCTAGCGGCCATCTAAAAGCGTTTACAGATCCATTGGTAGATTGCAAAAAGTGTAAACAACGGTTTAAATCGGACGACTTAAAGAAAAAAGAATGTGCTTGCGGGGGAGAGCTAACTCCTGCTCGCGATTTTAATTTAATGTTTAAAACCCATGCAGGGCCGGTAGAGAGCGATGCTAACTTAGTTTATTTGCGTCCAGAGACAGCCCAAGGTATTTTTGTTAATTTTAAAAATGTTTTAGACAGTACTCGTGTTAAGATTCCATTTGGTATTGCCCAAATTGGTAAATCTTTTAGAAACGAAATTACTCCTGGCAATTTTACTTTTCGAACTCGTGAGTTCGAACAATTTGAACTAGAATACTTTGTTGACCCTAAAAAAGCAGACAAATCATTTGATGAATGGAAAGAAGAGAGATTAAAGTGGTATCTAGGTTTAGGTATCGATAAGAAAAAAATTAAACTTAAAGATCATCCTAAAAAAGATTTAGCGCACTATGCTAAGGCTGTGACAGATATTGAGTATGAGTTTCCTTTTGGTTGGTCGGAGCTCGAAGGCATTGCTAATAGGGGAGACTACGATTTAAAGCAACACCAGGCAGTTAGTGGTGAGAATTTGCAATATACGGATGGAGAAGGAGAAAAGTTTACACCTTATGTTATAGAGCCATCTGGTGGGGTAGATAGGGCAGTGTTAGCATTTCTAGTAGATGCTTATAAAGAAGAAGAGGTTAAGGGTGAAAAGCGAACAGTTTTATCCTTGCACCCAAAACTGGCTCCCATTAAAGTAGCGATCCTACCTTTAATCAAAAAAGAACCATTAATAAAATTGGCAAATAAGATTTATACCGAGCTAAAGGAGTTATGGTTTGTCGAATATGATGAAAGTGGCACTGTGGGCAAAAGGTATAGAAGGCAAGATGAAATAGGTACTCCTTATTGCGTGACAGTCGATTTTGATTCATTGGAAGATAGCAGAGTAACGGTGCGAGATAGAGATTCGATGAATCAGGAGCGAATAGATATCTCTGCTTTAAAAGAATATATAACTCATAAAATTCAATAAAAAAGACGCCAAACTAGCGTCTTTAAACTATTATGCTGTTGTGCGGACAAGTGTTATGTTACCATAACGCTTTGTCATCTCCTCTCGATTCAAAGCTACTTTAGCTGCTCGATTCGAATAGAGAATCTCTGCGAAACACATTGTGCAGAGGTTGTATTCATTCTGTATGGCACGAGGGTCTACACCGTGCGATTTAAGAATTCCAACAATGATTGCTCCCCACTGGAAATATATCATTCCTCTGCCTTTTTGGCGTGATATATTGATGTTGGGATATTCTTTAAACAGTTGGTTTATAAGATGACTTCCATCATCTTGCTGGACTGTTTCTGTATATCCATAATGCTTACAATCACCATAGTGTATGCCCCCGATAGATGGGCCTACAATAACATGGCAATTTTTGGGATCCAAGTACTGGAATAGAGATTTCAGTATAGACCCTTTAAAATTCTCTGTTCGATAGCTGCATAGATTTATGTTGCTTACGTGGACTACTCCAAAGTGTGATTTATCCCATATAACTAGAGGAATGCAATCACATGTGCGTAGCGCCAATGTAATTGGCGTAAGTGTTGATCTATGGCAGATGATACTATCACCTAACACAAGCCCTATCCTTTTTCTTTCACTCGGTTTAATTTTGATTTTTTTCCCTTTAGGGTTGGTTGTGTTAAGTTCTGTATCAACAAATACTATATTCCCAGAATGATCACTAGCTGAGTAAATAATAGTGGAATTAGGAGCTAGTTGCTCTAGTTTATTTGCGCACTCAGGATCGTGGGGATATGCTCCCGGATTAGGTGTGGTATTTGGTAACATCGGTCGGCCGTAGAAGTCGACTTTCAAGCCCGGGGGGCTGATTTGGATATGGATGCCCATTTGTTGTTACCTCCAGGGTAAAGTTTTATTTTTCAAAATACAGATACGCTTTATACTAGCATAGTTTTAGTTATGTTTCAATAAACTTTATAATCCCACAGCGGATTATTGTCAATGTGGGGATTTTTTTATTGTTAATGGAGTCTGGTGGTATATAATGGTTTTGTTGTGGAGAAGCGTGGGGATAAGTGGGAAAAAGAAGGGGATAAATGTTTATTGGCGAATTTACTCATTCAGTTGACGACAAAGGGCGCTTAGCAGTGCCGATTAAATTTAGGGGGGCGTTAGCGCAGGGTGTAGTGATTACCAAAGGACTAGATGGTTGCTTGTTCCTTTACACTAAGGAAGAGTGGGAGAAAGTAGCAGAAAAAATTAATGCTATGCCTGTTTCGCAAAGTAATGCCAGGGCCTTTTCGCGCTTGATGCTGGGAGGGGCAATGGATAGTGTACCTGACAAACAAGGCAGAGTTAATTTGCCAAAGTATTTAATGGCTTATGCCGGCATCAAAAGCAGTGTAATTGTTGCTGGACTTGTGAATCGCTTAGAAATATGGGATTCAAAAGTTTGGCAAGAATATAAGGCCAAAACTGAAAAAGACGCCGAAAAAATGGCGGAAGAATTGTTCATTTAAGTTTAGTTGGGTGGCAGTTAGCGCAGTGGCGAGCTCAGTAATTATCCACAAAAAACAATTTGCCAATATTTTCACCTCCTAAGTGATATTTCCCTCCACCCACAGAAACAGTAATGTTTCTGACAATAGGGAAAACAAATTTTGCTCGCCCTTCGCTAATTGCCATAACAACAGTTAATTATTAAACGTATGCCATCTCACATTCCTGTATTAGCGACGGAGGTGGCCGAATTGCTTCAGTTAAAACCGGGGGATGTGGTAGTCGATGCCACGCTGGGAGCTGGAGGCCACAGCAGCGCTATATTAGAAAAAATCAGCCCTAAGGGAACCCTAGTTGGAATAGATAAAGATGAAGATGCAATCAGAATCGCAAGTAACAACCTATCTAGCTTCAAACCGCAAAGTCAGTTGGCTACTGTCGTTGGTAGTTACACTGCTCTTGATTCAATATTTAGTACCGCCACTAAAAGTTGGCGATGCGGTAAACCTGACGGAATATTATTTGACCTTGGCCTCTCGTCTCTTCAATTAGGAGGGAATAGAGGTTTTTCGTTTTTAGAAGATGCACCTTTAGATATGCGCTTTGGAGAAGCAGAAGATCTTACTGCAGAAATAATTATAAATAGTTATCCGGTAGATAAGCTCGCTGATATTCTATGGCAATTTGGTGAAGAAAGAGATAGCAGGAAAATTGCTAAAGCCATTTTTGAGGCCAGAAGGAAAGAGCGGATTACTACCACTAATGAATTAGTCGATATTGTGACTAAAGCTAAGGGTGGCCGCAAAGGCAGAATTAATCCCGCCACACTTACTTTCCAAGCCTTGCGCATAGCAGTGAATGATGAGTTATCTGCTATTATGAGTGCTTTACCAATAGCTATCGAGCTATTAAAGCCGGGTGGTAGATTAGCTGTAATTAGTTACCATTCGCTGGAAGATCGCATTGTAAAAAATATTTTTCGGGATGCGGCCAAGAATGAAATTGTTAAACTAGTTACTAAAAAACCGACCAGACCTTCGTTTGTAGAGACAAAGAATAACCCCCGCAGTAGAAGCGCAAAACTAAGAGTGATTGAAAAAATTTAGATTATGAAAAGTTGGTTACCAAAAAATTTAGAAGCGGGCACTAAAAAGACAATTAATCTTAGTAATTTCCGTAAAGCTCGTTTTGGTAGTTTATCGGTTAATTCAATCGTCATTATTATGTTTGCTGCAGTCGGTCTTTTGTATGTTGTAGCAGTTAATATTACATCGACCAAAGGTAGCTATCTGTATAGCTTACAATTAGAACGAAAAGAGGTTATACGAGAAAACGAAAGATTGGCCCTAGAGGCAGCTCGATTAGCATCGTTAGCAGTAATAGATGGAGAAGCTAAAGCTAAGATTGAGATTGGAGAAGATGGTAAGCCAACCGGTAGAATTTTGACAGAAACACCCGCGGATCAAACTCCTAAAACAGACGCTGAGAAAGAAGAAGAGAAGAAAGATGAAGTCACTTATATTCCAAGAATGATTCAAGGAGGGGATATGACCTACTTGGATTTTTTGGATAGTACTGTTGCGCAACGGTAAGTATCAAAAGGCATGTTTTAATTCACTATCTAACGTGTAATTAGATTGCGTTATAATATGGCTATGGCATATGGCGCAACCATTGATATCGTCCAACGGGGACGGTTGGGAGTAATTAGTTTTTTCTTTTTATTAGTTTTGATGTTGATCACAACCAAGTTAGTGCAGCATCAAATTATTGAACATGCTGCATTTTCTACCATAGCCAAAGAACAACATTTAGCTAACGAAGAAGTACCGGCTAAGCGTGGAGAAGTTTTGGTATATGACTCTGAATTAAAAGATTATTATCCGCTAGCTACTAATGTTTCTTTGTATAGCTTAAATATTGTGCCGACTCAAGTTAGACAACCAGAGCTTACTGCAGCTAAATTAATGCCATACTTGGCTGATACAGGTGTCGAAGAGAGTGAATTAATCTCTAAGATGAGATCAAATAAAGTATATATCCCTCCTTTGCGTCGAAGGATAGAGGAAGTAGAAGCCAAAGAAATTAGGGCATTAGATTTAGATGGAGTTATTTTGCGCGCCGAAGAATATCGGTATTATCCAGAAGATTCGTTAGCTTCGCATATTTTAGGCTTTGTTAATCGAGACCAAGACGGCCAATACGGGGTAGAAGGCTATTTAGATAAAGAGCTGAGCGGCGTCGGGGGACTAGCTGCAGTAGAACAAAGTTCGTCCGGGGTTCAAATTACTATTGGAAATAGGAAAATTATTACTCCTGAAGATGGTGCGAGCGTGGTTCTAACTATTAATCGAGCTGTTCAGTACTACGTAGAGAAAAAATTAAAAGAATATGTGGATAGGTTTGAGGCCACTAACGGAGAGGTGGTTATTATGGAGCCTAGCACTGGAAAAATTGTGGCGATGGCATCATATCCTAATTTTAATCCTAATTATTACAGTGAATATCCGTTAGAAGATTTTGTGAATGGCAATATTTCATCAGTATATGAGCCAGGTTCGGTATTTAAAATTATTACTATGGCGGCCGGGATGGACACTGGCTTGGTTTCGCCTAGTACCGTGTATACCGATACGGGTGAGGTCTTAGTAGACGATAAAATTATTCGTAATTCAGATCTTAAAGCCCATGGTCTTCAAACTATGACTGAAGTCCTAGAAAAATCTCTTAACACAGGGGCGGTTTATGTAGTACAAAAGTTAGGTCGTTATTTATTCTCTAAATATCTAACTAGCTTCGGATTTGGCAGTGCTACAGGGTTGGAGTTAGACGGGGAAGTGGGAGCACCTGTTCGCTCAACTAAAGATTGGGCAGAGGTCGATTTAGCTGCTATATCTTTTGGTCAAGGCATTGCAGTAACCCCCATGCAACTAGTGTCGGCTTTTGGCGCAGTTGCCAATCAGGGGAATTTGATGAAACCGCATGTTATCGATAAAATCTTGTATCCTAGTGGTGCAGTTTCGGTAGATCCACAAACAATTCGATCGGTTATAAAGCCCCAGGTGGCACAGCTATTATCTGCTATGATGGTGAGCGTGGTCCAAAATGGCCATGGTAAGCAAGCAGGAGTACCAGGGTATAAGATAGCTGGGAAAACCGGTACTGCTCAGATCCCAACCCCTAGTGGCGGGTACGAGGCCTGGGACACTATAGGTACCTTTATTGGTTTTGGCCCTGTCGATTCTCCTAGATTTGTAATGCTAACCAAAATTGATCGGCCGCAAGGTATGCGCTTTGCTGAGAGTAGTGCCGCCCCATTGTTTGGTGATATTGCTAAATTTTTACTTAATTACTGGCAGGTGCCCCCAGATAAATAATTATTGATGAAAAAAGTATTCAAAAATTGGTTAAAGAACTATCTCAAGTGGCTGGCTTCTAAAATTTTGCGTAAATATGAGCCAAGAATAATCGCCATCACGGGTAGCACGGGCAAAACTACTACAAAAGAGGCAATTTTCTTAGTATTGTCACAAGCTAGTAATCTACAAGATAAATTCATTGTTAAAACAACTGGTAATTTAAATACCGAATTTGGTATTCCCGCTAGTATTATTGACCCTAATTTTGTAGGTACTCCGGTGGGGGATAAAATGCGTTTAAGCTTGCGCGATGTTTTTAAACTAACTGGGCAAGCTCTTAAACTACTGGCTCAATCTGAAAAATATCCAGAGATATTGATTCTAGAGCTTGGTGCCGATAAACCTGGTGATATTGCTCATTTTATGACTTTCATCCATCCAGAATTAGGGGTTTTAACTAACATTGGAGATGTGCATCTGGAATTCTTTGACACTAAAGCAAGCCTAGTAGAAGAAAAAAGAAAACTTATTACGGGTACGTTAGCTAATGGTTTAGTTGTTTTAAGCAAAGATGATGAGTTCAGTAATCTAATTGTGCGTAATTTAACTGCTAAAGCCGTGATGGTTAGCGTTAAAATGGATGCTGATTACAAAGCAACTAATATTGGGCTTAGCAGTAGCGGTATTCGTTTTGATGTGGTACGTAATTCTGAATCGTTGTCTGTGACTATGCCGGTGTATGGTAAACAGTTTGCTTATACTGCCTTATTTGCATTGGCAGTAGCAGATTACTTTGATGTGCCATTTAGTGAAGCATGCCAAAGCTTAACTAAGCTTAAGCTTCCTGGTGGTAGATTTGAAAAAATTGATTTTAATAAACTAACTCTTATCGATGATACGTATAACGCTAATCCGACCTCGATGATTAGTGCTTTAGAGAGTTTGACAAGTTTAGGTATGGCCAGAAGAAAGGTGGCTATCTTAGGTGATATGCGGGAGTTAGGTAGCGCATATGAAAAAGGGCATCTCGATGTGGGTGTTATTGCATCCAAAACTGTGGATTTTTTAATTAGTGTTGGGAGTGGGGGAGAGCTAATTAGGCAAGCTGCTATTCGGTCTGGATTATCTGCAAGTAAAACTGTAGGGTTTGGAGAGATAAATGACAAAACTCAGATTAGGAGTGCAATTTTACCTTATTTGCGCGATAATGATATTGTGCTAATTAAGGGCTCCAGGGCAGTACATTTAGACAAGATTGCCGAGGTATTTAAAGAAGATTTTGCTGCATGAATGATATAACTAAAATTGTAACCGAGCACGGAGATATCCTGCGGATGCTGACAACCGCAATGATTGCTTTTGTGGTAGCTATGGCGTTGACTCCGTTTTGGACTAATGTGTTGTATAAATACAAATTTTGGAAACAATCTAAGGAAGAAACTTTGTATGGTACTTATGCCACAGTTTTTCAAAAGCTGCATGGTGAAAAACATAAGAGAAATATTCCCACAATGGCAGGTATCTTAGTCTGGGGAGTTATCGCTATCGTTACTTTTTTGTTTAACCTAACTCGTTCTCAAACTTATTTGCCACTATTCGCCTTAATTTCGGTGGGTATTTTGGGGGCAGTTGACGATTGGTTTAATATTCGTGGTATTGGTGGCATTAAGGGGATTCGTTCGCGTTATAAGATGATTTGGTTGTTTTTAATCTCAATACTAGGAGCTTGGTGGTTTTATTTTAAATTAGGTTTTGATAGCTTACATATTCCAGCTTATGGCGACGTTATGATTGGGTTTTGGTACATTCCCCTCTTCATTTTTGTAATTTTGGCTATTACGAATGCGGTAAATATTACGGATGGTTTAGATGGACTTTCTGGTGGGCTCCTTGGGATTGGATTCGTATCTTATGGCTTGTTAGCTTATCTTAACTCTCAGGTTAGCTTGGCTATTTTCTGTGCTACTGTTGCTGGTGTGTTGGTCTCGTATCTTTGGTTCAATGTTTATCCAGCACGTTTTTTTGGTGGTGATACGTATGCTCTGTCGCTTGGAGCAGCCCTAGGGGTGGTAGCAATGCTGCTGAAGAGTAATGTTGGGATCGCCATTTTACCGTTGGTTGCATTTGTGCCTATGGTAGAAACTATTTCAGTAATTCTGCAGCTTTTTTGGCGTAAGGTATTTAAGAAAAAACTATTCTTAATTGCCCCTCTGCACCATCATTTCGAGGCTATTGGATGGCCAGAAACAAAAGTAACCATGCGGCTTTGGATGGTTGGTATGGTGATGGCTGTTATTGGGGTAATTATTGGGATTGTGGGCGCTGGTCCAGTTTAAATTATTTTGTATGATAGATAGTAATTATCGTATTGCCGTACTAGGTCTAGGTAGGGAGGGGCTCGATCTAATTCGCTTTTTAAATACGATTAAAATTAAACCAACTGGCTTAGATGCCAGAAAGTCAAAAGATTTTTCTAAGGCAGATTTTAATGAAATTACCAAGCGGACATCTCAGACATATCTAGGCGATGATCATCTCGATCATTTTCATGAATTCGATTTAGTCTTTAGAAGCCCAGGAGTTTCTCTTTTGCTACCAGAAATTAAACAAGCCAAAAAACAAGGTGTAATTTTTAGCACACTCACCGCTTTGTTTTTCAACCTATGCCCTGCTCAAATTATTGGTGTGACTGGAACAAAAGGAAAAAGCACGACCACTTCTCTCATCCATCACCTCATAAAGGGTAATACCGATGGTAAGGTTTATTTTGGGGGCAACATTGGTGTTCCACCACTAGCGTGGTTATCTAAATTAAGCAAATCGGACATAGTAATTTTAGAGCTATCGAGTTTTCAGCTGGAGGATTTAGATAAAAGTCCACACATTGCAGTGCTATTAAAGGTTATTCCAGAACACTTAGATAGGCACGGCACGTTTAAGAAATACAGTGATGCCAAATCGAATATCTTCTTACATCAAGCTAAAAGCGATTTTTTAATTTCAAGCGATGATTATGCTTCAATGCGCAGGCTTATTAAAAAAGCTCCAGGTAAGAACTACAAGTATTCGACTAAGAAGATTTTAGCCAGAGGGGTTTATCTAATAGGCGATGATATCGTGTCGCGCAATGCCCAAACGGGTAAGCGAGATTTAATAATACCAAAAACACAAGTTCCCCTGCCCGGAAAACATAATCTGCAAAATGTGTTAGCTGCTATTGCAGCAGCACTGCTAGCGTCAGTCTCCCCTGCCCAAATTAGAAAAAAGATGAAGAGTTTCCGGGCGCTCAAGCATCGCTTGGAAATGGTGGGTAGTTTTAAAGGGGTAAATTTTGTTAATGATTCGATGGCCACAACACCGCCTGCTACTTTAGCGGCGCTCGATGCAATAACTGGTGAAGTAGTGTTAATCATGGGAGGAGTTAGTAAAGGTGAGAATATAAATGCTTTGGCTAAAAGTTTAAATAACCATAAAATTAAAGGTATTGTTTTAATCGGCGAAATGGCTGAGCGATTGGCGTGTGCGCTGGATGCTTATGCCAAAGATGTTCCCCATCGCTTTGCTGGTAATTTAGGATCGGCGGTGAAGAAAGCTTATAATTACCTTGATGGTTATGGTGGCACGGTGTTATTGTCACCATCTTTTGCTAGCTTCGATATGTTTAAAGACGCCTATGATAGAGGTGATCAATTTAAGACAATTGTCAAAACATTCATCAATCAACAAAAGAATCTTTAAATGCGGAAATATCATGCTCCCGACCCTTGGCTCATTCTAACCACTTTGTTTCTAGTGGTAGTGGGTTTATTTATGGTGTCTTCTGCTTCGGTAGTGGAATCTTTTCAGGTAACTGGCAGTAATAGCCATTATTTTGTGCGCCAAATGATATTTGCGGCTTTTGGCACAGGACTTTGGTTCTTTTTGCAGAGATTTGACTACCATCGTTTTAGGCCACTAGCCACTATTGCGTTATTCATTGGGGTCGGGTTATTAGTAGTTGTCTTTATTCCTGGGGTAGGTTTCGAAGCTGGAGGTTCGCGCAGGTGGATTGGGGCAGGTGACTTAACCTTGCAGGTAACTGAAGTAACTAAATTGGCTCTAATTATTTATTTAGCTTTTTGGTTTGAGAACAAAGGTAATAGAATTAGAAGTTTTTACAATACGTTTCTACCTTTTGCTCTACTGCTTGCCTTAATTGCAGGATTAGTTATTGCTGAGCCAGACATGGGCACTGCTATGGTTATTGCTGGCATTGCTATCGCAATGTATTTCTATGCTGGCGGAGAGGTGAAGCATTTGTTGATGTTGCTTGGAACTGGCATCTTGGCCGCATGGGCAGCGATTCAAGCGGCACCTTACAGGGCTGCTAGGTGGTTAACTTTTTTGAATCCAGCCAGAGACCCCTTAGGTGCTGGCTACCACATTAACCAAGCGTTAATTGCTCTAGGCAGTGGGGGATTGTTTGGTCTTGGATTTGGGCACAGTCGTCAAAAATTCAATTTTTTACCAGAAGCATCTTCAGATTCGATCTTAGCAATTATTGGTGAAGAGTTGGGTTTAGTTGGAATATTATTTTTGGTAATTATTCCATTATCAATTTTCATTTGGCGTGGATTAAAGGTGGCTCAGAATGCGCCAGATGTATTCGGCAAGTTAATGGCTATGGGAATTGTTTTTTGGGTTGGTTGGCAGGCTACCATTAACATTGGGGCTATTACTGGTTTACTGCCATTAACTGGGGTTCCCTTGCCATTTATTAGTCAGGGTGGAACTTCGCTAGTTTTTGTTATGATAGGGTCAGGTATTTTGCTGAATATCTCGAGACAAACTATTTACGATAAGCATGATGAAGATCCTTTTATCTGGGGGCGGAACATCTGGTCACGTCTTACCAACTTTACTAGTCGGATTAGCCCTAAAGAAGAAAAATCCGCAAAATAATATTTTGTATGTTGGCTCGTTAAGACGGAACGATCGCGCGTTAGTTGAAGCGGCTGGTTTTAAGTTCATTGGTATCCCGGCTGGTAAATGGCGTCGTTATTTTGACTTAAGAAATTTAATCGATTTAGTTGTTGGCATATTTGGGCTATTTTCAGCTTTTTTTGTAGTGTTATTCTTCTGGCCCAATAAGGTGTTTATTAAAGGTGGGTTTGTGGGTCTGCCAGTAGGCATAGCTGCCTACATACTTCGGCGGCCTATTGTCTTGCACGAATCGGATATTGTCATGGGGGTAGCTAATCGTATGCTTGCCAAGTTAGCTCAAAAAGTGTGCGTATCGTTTCCGCTTGATGGTTACAACTTACCTCCTGCAATAAAAGATAAGTTAGTTTATACAGGTGTGCCTATTAGTGAAATATTTTTTGATTCATCGAACAGTAAATTAGAGTTACCGCTTGCTAATCATCTACCACTAATTTTAATTATGGGTGGTTCGCAGGGAGCGCATGCTATTAATAAAATTGTTAAGACAGTATTGCCTCAATTAGTTTTGGAGTATGAGGTGGTACATCTAACAGGTGAGTCGGATTATTCGATGATGAAAAACTGGGCTGATACCAATAAGATAGATAGTTATCATTTATTAGCTTCTCTATCTAACGAGCAAGTGGCGTTAGTAATGGATAAAGCTGCCTTGGTCATTTCTAGGGCTGGAGCAACTGCTCTAATGGAAATTGCAGCTAAAGGTAAACCGGCCATTCTCATTCCCCTGCCTGGCTCTGCTAGTAACCATCAGTATTTTAATGCTAAATATTTGTCTGATCGGGTAGCAGCAGTTTTAATGAATCAGATAAGTATTACCCCTGAAGGTATGATTAACATGGTTCATCAGGTAACTAAAACAAATCTAGGCGATGAATTAAAGAAAAACGTGGCTAATTTGTCGGTTCGAAACGCTGCTCATGAAATTGCTGATATGTTATCTTAATTTATGAAAAGAGGATTCTGGGACAAGTTAGAAAGGCCAATTTTAGCATTAGCACCAATGATGGATGTGACGGATAGTGCTTTTCGGCAAATCGTATCACAGTGTAGTAACCCTAGCGTTATGTGGACGGAATTTGTCTCGACCTCTGGGCTATGTTCTATAGGGGAAGAGTTTTTAGTTAAACGGTTTCTACTTTTTAAAAAACAAGAGAGGCCATTAGTTGCGCAGTTGTTTGGGAATGAACCGAAGGATTTTCTTAGAGCTGCTAAAATTGTTTGCAAATTAAAATTTGACGGCATAGATATTAATATGGGTTGTCCAGAGAAAAGAATTGTTAAGCAGGAAAGTGGGGCGGCCTTATTGCGTAATCCCGAGCTTGCGCGGGATATAATTCTAGCCACTAAAGAGGGGGCAGGGGATCTGCCCGTGTCGATTAAAATTCGTTTAGGATATACAAAAATAGATTGGCAGAGTTGGCTTGGGGTTTTGCTAGAAGCTAAGCCGGCGGTTATATCTGTTCACGGTCGCACTCAAAAAGAAATGTCAAAAGTGCCAACTCACTGGGATGAAATTGGCAAAATTGTTGAGTTTGTAAAAAAGCAGACTAAAGAGGCAGAGCGGCCATTTATAATTGGCAATGGAGACGTTCAGACCACGGCAGAAGCTATGGAAAAAGCGAAACAGTATAACTTAGACGGGATTATGATTGGACGAGCGGTTATTGGCAATCCTTGGTTTTTCGACGATACAAAAACTATTGACCAGATTCCCCTATCTGAAAAACTTAAAACCTTACTTTTGCATACCAAAGTTTTTGAAAAAACTTTCCCCTCTCGTAACTTCTCTGTTATTAAAAAACATTATCACGCATATATTACTGGTTTTGTGGGTGCTAAAAAGTTACGTGCCGATCTAATGGCATGCGATGATTCAAAATCGGTTAAGAAGGTAATTAGTCAGTTTATAGGTCGATAGTCTGTTTTAGCTTTGGTAGTATCGCTTTAAGTTTTAACTGTTTGGTAATTTTTTCGGCTAAAATCTCTCTAGATTTCTGTTCTCCATGTACCAGGAAAACAGTAGGTTGAGTTTTAAAATTATTTAACCAATTTAAAACACCTTTCTGGTCGGCATGAGCCGAGAAGGCATTAATCGAACCAATTTTGGCTTTCACTGTGATGAAATGATCCATTACTCGTACTCTGGTAAGTCCATCTACTAGTTTCCTGCCTAGTGTGCCGGGAACTTGGAACCCAACAAATATAATCTGATTATTTGGGTTATTACCTTGATGCAAAATATGATGTTGAACTCTGCCCGCATCAGCCATGCCTGATCCTGCAATGTATATAGCTGGGCCGACTAAATCATTTAGTGCCATGGATTCAGTTCTCGTGGCAGTTTCTTTAAATCCTTTGAAGCTAAACAAATCTGGATCAGATTTTAGTTGTTTTTGAAATTCTTCGTCAAAAAGTGGAGTATATTTTTTGTAGATAGCTGTAATTCTACCAGCTAGAGGGCTATCTAAAAATACAGGCAAATTAGTAAACTTTTTTTGATTTTTTAATTGATTTAAAATATATAACAAATCTTGAGTTCGCTCTAGTGCAAACGAAGGAATAATTATTTTTGCCTTATGTCTTTGGGCATATTCAATCGCCGTTACTAGTTTCTTGGAGCGAAGATCAACTGCTTCGTGTAATCTGCTGCCATAAGTTGATTCGGAAACAACATAGTCTGCCTCTAAGATTTTTGTTGGGTCGCGCAGGATTGGAACCGGGCTGTTACCTAGATCTCCGGTGAACACCAATTTTTTACCAGAGGCCCAAACTTCCACCATGGCAGAGCCTAAAATATGTCCTGCATCTTGCAAACATATTTTTATTTCTCCATCCTTAAACGGCTGGTTGTAGTTGTAGGTTTTAAATAGTTTGAAAGCATCGAGAGTGTCTTGGTAGGAAAATAGGGCTTCAATCTGCAGTTCGTTGGCACCATGTTCTCTAATATGGGCCGAGTCAGAAAGAATTTCTTTAGCTAGCTCTGCGGTTGCAGGAGTACAATAAATTTTTCCTCTAAAACCTTGGTGGTATAGTTTTGGGATTAAACCACAGTGGTCGAGGTGAGCATGAGTAAGAATTAAAAAATCTATTTCCTTGGGGTCGTAAGCAAATGGTTCGTCGTTATGAGCTCGGTTTTGCGAGTTGCCTTGAAATAGCCCGCAATCGATTAGAAAAGCTTGGGTATCTGTTCTTGCTAAGAAATTAGAGCCGGTTACACCTCCAACTGCACCTAGAAATTGTAACGAAAGAGACATGGTCTTATTATATTACAGGTTGCAAGAAGTTGCTTGTTATACAGATAAGATTTATTTGTTTATAATATAATCGCAAAGAAGTACCTTTATAAATATTCCTATCGATGGAGGTGTCACTAAAGATAAGGGCACAAGCACAAAGAAGATGACAAATCCTCCGCCTAGAATTGTGCGGAGATCTAATAACCCTCAGTACAAGGTGAAACGTCACCGACCCCCTAGACGGTGACGCAAGGAGGTGATCTAAAGATCTAATTCATGTAAGGATTAGAAGTCCATAATTCTAATTCCATCACATTTATTAGTCGAGATCATGCTTCTAATGGGCAAATAACACTTGCCACCGTTGTGTTCTGTTGATCAGTGACTTAAAACGTCACAATGTAGTTACACGTTGTTTAGTGTTGTAGTCGATTGAGAGAGGTTGGTTTAATCAATTAGCGGGGTAGTGCTCTGCCCCGAAGCCCGCGGCTTTGTCGCGGGTCTTTTCATGCGTGATGTATAATTTAGTCAGTTATGAAATATAAGTTTCAATATTTATTAGTGTTGTTAATTGTAATAACAGTAACCCTTACTGGTTGTAGTATTAATTTTACTAGTGGAAATAAAGCTAATTCGAAATATACCCAGGATTCTTCTCGAATTGTGGCTGAAAATTGGGTGAAATATAATTCGCCAACATTTGTCTTTGATGGTACAGATCTGCAATTTATGCAATCTACTAGTTTAAGGTGCCAATATGCTTGGATGTACGAATTTAAGTTTAGCGCTGCAAGTAGTGGTTATGGTAATCGCAAAGGTAAATCTCCTGATGGCCAAAAAACTAACCATACTATTCAGGTAGTAGTGCAAAAAGACAAGGTTACAATGGCTATTAGCGACGACCAGTATGATGAGCTAACATCCAACTCTGGTGAGATTATTGGTGTCGATCAATTTGAGCGAACGTGTCAATAACCGGATTATTTTTAATTAATAAACCTATTGGCATCACTTCACATGATGTGGTCGGTTATTTGCGCAAGATAACTGGCGAAAAAACCATTGGTCATGCTGGTACGCTAGATCCAATGGCTTCAGGGCTGATGATTATAGCGATTGGGAGGGAGTTTACTAAACAAATTTCTAAGTTTAGTGAGCTTGAAAAAGAATATTTGGCAACACTAACGCTAGGAAAGAATAGCACTACTTATGACGCAGAAGGGGAGTTGTCACCTGTTTCTGACAGAGAGCCAGATGTTGAAGAAGCAAAAAAAGTTTTAACTAATTTTATCGGTTGGCAAGAACAGATGCCGCCAATATTTTCTGCAAAGAAAATTAAAGGAAAAAAGGCATATGAGTTAGCTCGTGCGGGCAAGGAAGTTGTGATGAAGTCGGTTAAGGTCCAAATTAAATCGATAGATTTAATCAAGTATCATTATCCGGAAATTGAGTTTAAGGTTATGGTTTCGGCTGGTACATATATTCGATCGCTGGCATACGATATTGGCACTAATCTAAAAACCGGAGCTTATTTGTCTAAGTTATTCAGAACACAAATAGGTCAGTATTCTTTTAATCAGGCAATTGATTTGAGCTCTGTTAAATCGTCAAATGACCTTCTGAATGTTAGAATAAACTGAAAGAAAGGTTAGTTTATGTCTAAATATTATCGTGGCAGACGTACAACGCGTTTATTCGATCCCAAATCGACGGAATCGTTTAAGCTTAGTCGTTCTAAAGTGGACAATTTTATGAAATGCCCCCGTTGTTTTTATATAGATAGACGACTAGGTATTGATGTACCTCCTTCTTATCCATTTACGCTTAACTCGGCAGTAGATCATCTTTTAAAAAAAGAATTTGATATTCACAGAATAAAACAGACAACTCATCCAATGATGGAGGCTTATGGTATTGATGCGGTACCTTATCAGCATGCGGAGATGGATAAATGGCGCGATTCATTACGCCACGGCATCCAATATTTGCATCAGCCAACAAATCTAATTTTATCCGGAGGGATAGATGATGTTTGGGTAAATCCTGAGGGTGAACTAATTATTGTGGATTACAAGGCGACCGCTAAAGACCAGGAAGTAACGCTAGATGCCGAGTGGCAGATAGCTTATAAGCGGCAGATGGAGGTGTATCAGTGGTTATTCCGACAAAACGGATTTAAGGTGTCGAATACTAGCTATTTTGTATATTGTAATGGCAAGCGAGATGCCAAAGCCTTTGATGGTAAATTGGAATTTGATATTAAATTAATCCCTTATGTTGGGGGTACTGGTTGGATAGAAAAAGCGCTTACAGATATTAAGGCATGTTTAATGTCGGACAAAGTTCCCCCTGCCGATCCAGAT
The DNA here is from genome assembly GCA_018817805.1 of Patescibacteria group bacterium. Classification (GTDB taxonomy): domain Bacteria; phylum Patescibacteriota; class Kazan-3B-28; order Kazan-3B-28; family UBA10110; genus JAHITC01. The sequence goes on along the minus strand of JAHITC010000033.1, from coordinate 15,786 downwards.
TGCGATTTCTGTACTTATCGCGCCGCTTTCAAAGACCTTAAAGTTAATAGATAATTATAGACGTATAGAATAAACAACTTATTAATGAAAAAATTATCTTTTTGCTTATTGGCGATAATATTACTAAGCGGCTGCGGTAGTCAAAGCAACTTGCCTCAGATTACCATAGATAATCAAGGTCAAGATTATACATTTGCTATTGATCAACAGTTTCAGATACTCTTACCGTCGAACCAGACTACTGGATATAAATGGGAAGTTAGTGACCTAACTTCGAGCTCCATTGAAGAGGTGAAGAACGAATATAAGTTATCTAAGAAATATGAGGGTAGTGATGTTGTAGGGGCTGGAGGAGAAGAAATATGGACGTTTAAAGTTGTTAGCATAGAACGATCGCGTATCAGAATGCAATATGTTAAATCATGGGATAAATCTAAAGTAGCTAATTCATTTAATATTAGCATTAATGGAAACCCAGATGATGGCCTCATTACTTTAACTGGCAAAATTAAGTCATTACCTGCTGGCGATAAATATGATGATTATTTCGAAAGTAATGATGGTCAAAAGTTTGGCATCGCTCCATACACTCAAGACAATATAGGAGATCCAGGAATTCGCTTAAAAATTAAAGAATCTAAGGATAGTGGCAAGGATGTGGAAATTAGAGGTAGATTTGTCGATGGGGTTGTAGATTACGAAGGTAAACTCTTTGCTATTCACGAATTTATTACATCGACTCCTACCTCTTAGGGGTTTGTTATACAATAGGTGAGATGGATAAAATTACTCCCAAGCATTATTTTATGGTGGGGATAGGTGGCATTGGTATGCAGGCACTGGCAGACCTGTTGCTTGGTATGGGGCATCAGATTACAGGTTCGAATATGGACGATTTTATAGAGAGGAAGCGCCTAGAGGATAAGGGCATAAAAGTAATTATCGGTAAGCACAAAGCTGATAATGTACCAGATAATACCGATGAGCTTATCTATACTTCGGCAATTAAGGCATATTTTTCACCAGTTTCTACCCATCCAGAATTAATGAAAGCGATGGAGCTTGGAGCTCCCGTGACCCAACGTTCAGTCTTTATTGGTCAATTAATGGCTAATAAGGTAGGCATTGCTGTGTCTGGCACTCATGGAAAAACTACTACTTCTACATTAATGACTCTAATTCTGCAGCAAGCAGGGCTAGAACCAAGCGCATTAATTGGGGCAGAAGTTAAAACGCTTTCGGGTGCTGGGATATATGGGGGAGGAGAACAAATGGTAGTAGAGGCCTGTGAATACGATCGTTCATTTTTAGATATGAAACCGACTATTGCGGTAGTAACTAATATTGAAGCTGATCATTTGGATTATTACAAAGACCTTGATGAGATTAAGCAGGCATTTAGAGAGTTTATCTCCTTGGTACCTCAATATGGGTTAGTAGTAGCTTGTGGTGATGATGAAAATGTAAAAGAAATATTGAAAGATGCTAATGCTAAAGTTGTTACATTTGGTTTTGATGAATCTAATGATATGCGGGCGGAGATAACGATGACTAAAGATGGCAAGACCCAATTTAAGTTGCTTGATCAAGTTTTTGCATTAAGACTTCCAGGCAAACATCTTATTTTAGACGCACTAGCAGCCATAATCGTTGCGCGGCATGTCGGGGTAAAAGATGAGGTAATTAAAACGGTATTGGCAGATTTTAGTGGAGCTCAAAGAAGGTTTGAGATTTTAGGTGATGCGCGCGGGGTTACTTTTGTTGATGATTATGCGCACCATCCTACCGAAATCCAAGCTGTCTTGTCCTCAGCGAGCGAGTTTTTCTCTGGTAGAAAAATTAGAGTTGTCTTTCAGGCCCATCAATATAGTCGGACAAAGCTACTAATTAACGATTTTGGTAAAAGTTTTGTGGATGCTGGTGAAGTGTTAGTAGCTCCAATTTTACCCGTGAGAGACAGTGCCGAAGATCTTCGCTCGATTAGTACAGAAGATTTAGTTAGTAAAATTAATTTAATTAGTCATAACGCTAAATTGTTTGATAGTTTTGCTACTATTTCCAAATATCTTAAAGAAAATCTGCAAGATGGAGACGTTGTTTTATCAGTTGGGGCTGGTAAAAACAGTGATTGGATTAATGATTTTTATCATCAATATTAAATATAATTGGGGGAGATGATTAAACCGGGCTTTGCATTAGATTGGTTAAAGAAAAAAGAACGGCCAGATAAACCCGAGCCGAAGGTATCTTTTTATACTACTCGACCAGAGATTATTGGTAACCGTGTCAAAAAGATTCGTAAATTATTCTGGGAACCAAAGATAAAGCCACGTCCCTTTAAGGCTGTGTCTGGTCCAATGTTTAAGGTTGGGCTAGGGGTGGTTTTAATATTACTTGTATATCTCTTACTTGGGTCACAACTACTAGTGCTTAATAAATTAGAGATTGAGGGGAGCCATCTAGTTGTAGCTAGCGATATAGAAAACGTAATTTTTAAAGATGGGTTTAGCCCGGTTAACGCTTTAATTTTTAATGATAGCAAGGCCAAAAAACAGATTTTAGCGATACCGCAGATTAAGACTGTTAAGTTTAGTAAACAAATTTTTAGTAAAAACTTATTAATTACGGTAGAAGAACACGAAACTACTATCGTTTGGCAAACCAACAACCAAAGATTTATGGTTAATCGATTTGGGGTAGTTTATGATATAGCGCCAGATAATAGTCCACTAGCTATTGTAGAAGATTTAAAAAATGTACCGATTAATTTAAACCAAAAAATTATAACCACTGATTTCATCGAGTTCGTAACTTCAATAGTGGCAAATCTCCCTCGCAAAACTAATTTAGTAGCTAGAAGGATACTAGTGCCTGAAACTACTTTCGAGATAGAAGTAGTGACTTCTGATGGTTGGACAATAATTTTGGACACCACTAGAAGTTCTGAAACTCAGCTGAATAATTTAGTTAGAGTGTTAAAGGCAAATATCGAGAGTCCGCCTCGCCAGTACGTGGATTTGCGGATAGAAGATAGAATTTATTATAAATAATCTGCCTTCTGCCCATATGCGACTGTGCTATTATGGGAAGTAGCATTTAGGAGGCACATGCAAGGGAGTCAGGTTTTATATAGGAAATATCGACCGCAAAAGTTTTCTGATTTAGTTAATCAGGATCACGTTAAGCAAACTTTGCTTAATGAAATTCGGTTTAACAAAATTAGTCATGCATATTTGTTTGCTGGCCCGAGGGGTACAGGTAAAACTACGATGGCGAGGTTATTGGCCAAGGCAATTAATTGCCAAGACAACCAGGATGGTGAACCATGTGGCAAGTGTCAGAACTGTTTGGCTTTAATTGAAGGGCGGATGTTGGATTTGATTGAAATTGATGCCGCTTCGCATACTGGGGTTGATGATGTGCGCAGCCTAATTGAAAAAGTTAATTTAGCCCCAGCAGTGGGTAAGTACAAGGTCTACATTATTGATGAGGCTCACATGTTATCCAAAAATGCTTTTAATGCTTTGCTTAAGACGCTAGAGGAGCCGCCATCTCATGCAATCTTTATTCTTGCAACTACAGAGGTGCACAAACTACTCCCTACTATTGTCTCGCGTTGCCAATATTTCGATTTTCATCATTTAGGTTGGGAGGCGATTACTAACTATCTTAAACAGATTGCAGCTAAAGAAGAGATCTCTATTACTGATGAAGCTATCGCCGCAGTGGCTGAAGGTGCGGAAGGTAGCCTGCGCGATGCTCTTAGTATTCTCGACCAGGTAGCAAGCTTAAATGTTACAGAAGTCGATAGACAAACTCTGGAAGGTCTTTTGGGTATTGTTGATGTTCAGATTGTTCGAGAGTTAACAGAATCTATTCTAAGCCAAAATATTACTCGCGGTATCGACCTTATAGGCCAGGCTTATCATCAGGGATATGATTTAAATCAATTACTAAAGCGGTGGATGGTGTACGTGCGAGAACTAATGATGGTCAGCTTGGGTAATGATAGCTTAATATCTAGAAGCGAAGACGAAAAAACTAGTATGCGCATTCAAGCAAAAGGTGTCGATTACAAAATATTTGTTAATTTATTACAGCGCTTAGCAGAAGCAAATAGCCAATACAAGGTGGCCAGCATGCCACAACTAGCTTTGGAGATGGTGCTCTTTGGTGCCATTAAACCCTCGAGTCATAGTGTCCCTCCACCTACTACCACTAACGTAGATTCAAAAGTGCCCAAGCCGGATGTAACATTACCGTCGGTGTCATCGCAAACACCTCTTAGCCAAGATTTGTGGCTACAAATCTGCCAAAAAATTAGCACTAGCAACTCAGCGTTAGCTTCTTTGCTCCGGGGTAGCACGGTTAAATGTACTGAAAAGCAGATTGTTATTGAACTGCCTAGCGAATTTTTGAAGAATATAGTTAAGAAACAGGCTAATGTGCAAGTTATTTCTGAAATGCTAAAAAGCTTTGGCCAAGATCTTGAGATTGAATTAGTAGTTAAAGCTGGTGCTACAGAGGAAGCTAGAGAAAAGGTGGCCGAAGTGTTTGATATAATACAAAGTTAAAAAATGAATCAGACAAATTCATCTAACATAATTGTTCCCCCACAAAATCTGGATGCAGAGAAGTCTTTGCTTGGATCATTGCTCTTAGATCGCGACGCAATGATTAAAGTGGCAGACTTGGTAAAGGCGGATGATTTTTACGAACAACGCCATCGTACAATTTTTCAAGCAATGCTAGATTTGTACGAAAAACAAAGACCTCTAGACATTGTGACAGTATCGAGTTCGCTTAAAGACAGAAAAGAATTAGAAAATATTGGTGGGGCTGGTTATCTATCCGAACTGGCTAGTAGTTTGCCAAGCAGTGCTAATGTAGCAGGGTATGCCGGCATTGTGGCGAGCAAAGCTACCTTAAGAAGGTTAATCGCAGCTGCTAACGAAATTGAGACCTTAGGGCGCAACCAAAAAGACGAAGTAGACAATTTACTTGATAAAGCTGAACAAACTTTATTTACAGTTTCTCAGAGGCATCTTAAAAGTGGGTTTATTGCAGTTAAGTCTGTGCTGGAAGATGCGTTCGAAAGAATGGACAAGTTGCATGCCAATCGCGGAGAGCTAAGAGGTATACCAACTGGCTTTAAAAATCTAGATAATATTTTAGCAGGACTTCAAAAGTCAGATTTAGTTATTGTAGCTGCGCGTCCTAGTATCGGTAAAACTAGTCTAGCTCTTAATTTTGTTTTAAATGCTGCGACAGCTGGTTTTTCGGTGGGAATGTTCCATTTGGAAATGTCTAAGGAGCAGGTGGTAGATAGGTTGATTAGTGCTAAATCTGGGGTCGATTCTTGGCGACTTCGAACTGGTAATTTACGCGAAGAAGATTTTAATCGTATGGGTGAAACCATTAGTCAGCTTTCGGAAATGTCTATTTATATCGATGATTCTCCTGGTATGAATGTGATGGAGATGCGCACTAAAGCTAGAAGATTGCAGTCCGAAAAGAATCTAGACCTATTGGTTGTCGATTATCTGCAGCTGATGGAAAGTCGCGGTAGATCTGAAAGTCGTGTTCAAGAAATTTCAGACATCTCGAGAGGACTTAAGGGGCTTGCAAGAGAGTTAAATATTCCTGTCATAGCGGTATCTCAGCTTTCCAGAGAAGTAGAGAAGAGGCCAAATAAAATTCCGCAACTTTCTGATTTAAGAGAAAGTGGCTCTATAGAACAAGATGCCGATGTAGTTATGTTTATTTACCGGGATGATTATTACAATAAAAGTTCTGATCGTCCTAACGTTGCCGATATAATTATTGCGAAGCATCGCAATGGTCCCGTAGGCCAAGTAGAACTCTATTTCTACCCCGATACGATGGTCTTCCGTTCGCTAGAAACTAACCTTACTCCCGAAGAAACAGTGCAAACAGCTGTTAGTGCTGAAAAGAGCTTGGTATAATAAGGGTAATAAATGCCTTGAATTATGATATCTAGCTTCTTTACTAAAATTATAAAGAGCGAACTACGTGCTGCTATTGCGTTGAGCATAGTGTTAATAGCGCTGGTAGGCTGGAGTTTAGCAGATAACAGTGACGCGACTGTTAAATTCGATTTTGGTGACAATGGGGGCAAGGCAGCCGGATATATTTCGGTGGGTGGCTCGATGTATCCAACTGCCGACTTGGGCCTCGAACATGGTTGGTTAGACCCAGTCATTATTAAAAGTCACGGCAACGCAGTTGCCGATTTGCGCCTTCGAGATGCTAACGTTGGTATCGATCCGGCTAAGTTCAAGGTTTCCGGACTCACTCACACACTTTATAATGCTGAAATTATTAGTGGCGATTTTGTAGACAACATGGCCACTAAAGTTAGTTATGCTGGTCAAAATTATTTAATTCGTAGTAATCCAGGAGAATGGAACCATGTAATTTTAAGTGTTACCCCTGTCGATGGTGTTGTAGAAATAGATTTTAGTCGCATAGGTACAGCAGAGAATTTGTGGGCAGTTAATGCTATTGTCCTAACCGCGACTGATACAGCATTGTCGAAACCTGTTTTTGACATGGTAATTCAACCTACTGCGCACGTTGTTTATGCCTCAGGACAAGCGGTTTATCGAATTGGTATTTCTTCGCCAAATAGTTATGCTTCACAGGTGAATTTATCAATTGCCGACCTAACTCCTAGCATTACAGCCCAAATTACTCCTGCACAGGGTTTGGCGCCGTTTACAGCCGATCTGCGGCTAACTACTACACCCGCTACTCCTGCCACTATTTATAATTTTACTATTTTGGCACAAGGCGAAGACATCGATAAGTCTACTGTTAGTAAGAAAATTACTTTGACTGTAACTAGCTCGGAGAGAGATACAACGCAAAATCCAAATATAGATATTCCGCAGTCTTTAGAATCGACGATGAAAGAAATGAGGGCTTCACAATTGCGCATTGAATTGTTGAAGGAATTACAGGAGATGAGATTAGCTGATGCATCTCAGTTAAAAGATTTAGACGATTTGGTTTTTTCTGGAGTAATACCAATGTTGGGAGAGTTGCCAGCCCCTGAAGGTGGAGTTGGCTCTGCTTTACTGTATATGACTAGAGCTGGTATAATCAACAGTGTGGTGGATTATGCGCCACCGGCTGGGGATGATCAAACCCCACCGACTGGCTTCTGGTCAAAGTTCTTTGGGTCAGTATCTAACCCAGTGAGATAAAATGGAAAGAGAATTTGTAAAAATGTTCCGTGAAGAAGCGTGGCGCCAACGCGATTTTACTAATTCATTTTGGCGTCAGTTGGCAGTTATTCTGGTATCGATTGTAATTATTCAGGCAGTTGGCCCATATGTAGTGCTTTGGGGCACTAACTTAGTGGCTCAACCCCTTATTCCTGGGTTATAACTTCTTTGTAGAAAGTAAAAAGACACCTTAATCGATAAAGTGTCTTGGGTTTATTTGTGAGGAATTCTTTTAACAACTAACTGTTCTTCCATTGTTGCTCTAGAGTTACCTCTGTGGGGACTCTATCGTTGTCCTCGATGATAGTCACGAGCAGGCCATTGGTTGGGCTTAGTTTGACGTTTGTAATAACTCTCTTGCCTTCAATTAGTCGTGTGGCATCTCTCTGCACTTTAGTGTCGTTGATAATTTCTTCGAAAAGCATTGTTGATACGAAAAAAGTTGTGATCGCAACATCATATCGCTCTGCGTGTGCTTTACTACATTCAAACATGTTTTGTAGTGTTGTCTTGGCGATGGGTCTATCAACCATAATATGCACCTCCGTAGATTTCAAATAACAATAATATATTGTAACACAGCTAAATTCACGAATAGATTCCCAATTGGCTGTGGTATTGTAGAATATAAAGGTAATTAAATACATTATGTCTACTCGTCAGAGATTGCGTAAATTAAAGAGGATAGAAGAAAAGAGGGAGCTACTTCGCCAATGGCACGAAAATAGGCGCTTGTATAAGGTTGCTTTTCCTTGGAAGCGAATAGTTTGGCTAATGGGTGGGTTGGTGCTAGCTGGAGCATTAGTTTGGGCAATTCCTAAGGGAATTATCTGGGCCGGCAGTTTAAAGAGTATCTCTGGCCCTTTTGGCACTTTGTCTAGAGAGGAGCTAGTGGCTAATAAATTTGCTACTATCTCGACTAGTGAAGGAGACATTAAGATAGAGTTATTAAGTGAGACAGCTCCAAAAACTGTGGCTAATTTCGTTTTGCTTACACAAAAGAATTTTTACGACAACGTTAAGTTCCATCGGATAATTAAAGATTTTATGATCCAAACTGGAGATCCTTTGTCGAAAGATGACGATATCAGTAATGATGGTACTGGTGGCCCAGGATATCAGTTTGATGACGAATTCTCTAGTAAGATGCCAAATCTAACTAAAGGCATCGTAGCAATGGCTAATTCTGGGGTAAATACTAATGGTAGCCAGTTCTTTATTATTACGGGTGAGTCAACTCCTTGGTTAGATGGTAAACATACTCCTTTTGGTAGGGTTATAGCCGGACTAGATATTGTTGATAAGATTGGAATAGCAAAAACAAGTGATAATGATCGTCCTAAAAAAGATATTATTATTAAATCTGTTGTATTAAGTAACGAGTAAATTAAAAGTCATGTTTGATAAAGCAAAAAAATTGTGGGATTTGCAAAGTAAAGCTCGTAAATTGCAGGCAGAGCTAAAAGAAATGGAGTTTACTGGTGAAGAGTTAGGTGGCAAAGTAAAAGTTACTCTAAGTGGCGAACAAAGAGTAATTGCTGTCGAAATTGATGACAGTTTAGTAAGCATAGAAGAAAAAGATAGTTTAATTAAGTTTTTGAGCCAAGCATTTTCTTCAGCAGTTAAAAAGTCGCAACAAGCCGCTGCTAACAAAACTAAAGAAGTGATGGGCGGGCTCGGGATACCGGGTCTCTAATATGATGTATGCCCTACCTAAATCTGTTTCTAAATTAATTAATGAGCTTGGCAAATTGCCTGGCATTGGTCCTAAAACTGCTTCCAGGTTAGCTTTTTATTTAATTAAAAATCCAAACCTCGATGTTCGTGAATTGGGCGATGCATTCTTGAATCTTAAAAAAGATTTAGCCTACTGCAGTACTTGCGGTAATATTACCGACCACAATCCCTGTCATATTTGTGCAGATGAGAGCAGAAGTTCTAATATTCTTTGTATTGTTGAGGAGCCATTAGATGTAGTAGCTTTTGAGAAATTACGAAGTTTTAACGGCAAGTATCATGTTCTGGGTGGGCGCCTCTCGCCACTTGATGGAATTGGAGCAGAACAGTTAAATCTGCAAAATTTATTAAGTCGCATAAAAACCGATACAATTGAAGAGGTGATTATTGCTACAAATCATAATATAGAAGGTGAAGCAACTGCGATGTATTTAAAACGTTTACTTGTTCCTACTGAAGTTAGAATGACACGCATTGCTAGTGGGTTGCCTATGGGTGGTGATTTAGAATATGCCGATGAAATAACACTGGCTAGAGCGCTAGAAGGAAGGAGAGTCGCATGAAGGGGGGCAGATTCTTTCTATGGCAAGCTTTACTTGCTACTTTTTTATGGTCAATTTCAAAAATTGTTATTAAGTTTGGCTTGTTATTAGTTTCACCGTATGCTTTAACATTTGCCATTCAACTAATGGCATTAGTGGCACTGCTAATCTATTATTTCATCAGAAAACCCAAATTAAATTGGAACAAAGATTCTCAGTGGATAACCGTCCTAGTTCTAATTGGCGTGACAGGGTTCGTGATTGCGCCGCTGTTGGCCGTCGTTGGGCTAAAATATGTGACTGGCACTGTAGCTGGTTTGTTTGCTGGGCTTAACTCTACTCTGGTAATGATTTTGGCGTGGTTAATTCTGCGAGAAAAACCCACTATTTTGCAAGTAGTGGGGTTAGCTATTGCCTTTGCTGGAGCCAGTATGTTTTTGAGTCATGAACTTTTTGGTGGGGCTTTGTTTGGGATGTTACTTATTTTGCTAGCAGAAATTAGCTATGCCCTTAACACTGTGCTTACCAGAATGCTATCTAAACAACCTGGTGACCAGGCTTTTACTTTAGCTTTGTTTGGAGTAACCATAGGGGTGTTGTTGTTATTCCCAGTTGGTCTTTTAAGTGGCGATCTACCAAAAGTATTTGTGATGCCTAATCTAAGCATAGTAATGCTAGTAGGTGCAATCTTTGCTTTTGGTGGACTTATATGGAATGTGGCTCTAGATCAACTAAAAGCGATCGAAGCTGCTGTTTTGCAAAACACTATGTTAGTACAGATCGCAATTTTATCGATGTTGTTTCTGCGCGAAAAAATTGAATTCCAACATATTCTAGGTGGGGCAACGGTGTTAGTGGGGGCTTATCTAGTAGAGAGTAAATTAATAGAATCTAAAAAACATGGTGCTTAAGCTATATAATTCGCTGACTCGTAAATTAGAAGTTTTTAAACCTCTTAAAAAAGGTAAGGTTTCTATTTATGCTTGTGGTCCAACGGTTTATCAGGAAGCACATATTGGGAATTTAAGAACATATATTTTTGAAGATATTTTGCGAAGAACGTTAGAATACAATGGCTACAAAGTTAAGCATGTAATGAATATTACCGATGTGGGCCATCTCACTTCTGATGAAGATGAAGGTATGGATAAAGTTGAGGTGGCTGCCAAAAAATCTGGCTTAAAAGCAAATAAATTAACAAAGCACTACACCGATTTATTCAAGCGAGATTTGAAGGATCTGAATATAGAGTTTCCTGCTAAATTTGCTTCTGCGACAAAATATATTAAAGAACAGATAGCTTTAATAAAAAAACTAGAGAGAAGGGGATATACTTATGCCACAAATGATGGAATTTATTTCGATACTCAAAAATTTAAAAATTATGGTCGTTTAGCTAAAATTAAACTTGGAAAAGCTAGGGTTTGCCATAGTTCGGGTAAAAAAAATATAGCCGATTTTGCGCTTTGGAAGCTTTCTTTGCCAAACGAGAATAGGCAGCAGGAGTGGGCTTCTCCGTGGGGGAGAGGGTATCCGGGGTGGCATTTAGAATGTTCGGCCATCTCCACTAAAGAATTGGGGCAACCTTTCGATATTCATTTAGGTGGTGAAGATCACATTGCGATTCATCACAATAACGAGATTGCTCAAAGCGAAGCGGCTACTAGCAAGCCACTAGCAAAATATTTTGTACATGGCGCCTTCATGATAGTTGGTAAAGACAAGATGTCGAAAAGTAAAGGCAATTTCTTAACACTAGTTGATTTAGAAAAACAAGGGTTTTCTCCAACAGTGTTTAGATATTTAGCAGTAACCAGCCATTACAGAAGCAAATTAAACTTTTCTAGATCAGCTATGATTGGGGCGCAAAATTCGTTGTATAAACTGCAAGAGATGTTTCTAGCAAAGAAACAGAAAGGCAAGATACTAAAAAATTATAAGCAGAAGTTTTTGTTTGCCATAAATGATAATTTGAATTTGCCATCAGCAATGAAAATAATTTGGGAGTTAGAAGGGTCGAAATCAAACCTAGCAGACAAACAAGCCACTTTATTGGATTTTGATAAAGTTCTAGGGTTTGGCTTTAAGAATTACAAAGCCCCTGCCATTCCTACCAAAATTAAAAAACTAGCCGAGGAGAGGGAGCGGGCTAGGACTAATAAAGATTGGAAAAAGTCAGATAAATTGCGGGGTGAAATAGAGAAATTAGGGTATGAGGTTCTCGACACTTCCTCTGGCTACATTATAAAGCCATTGTTTTAAACATAGCTGGAATATTATTGCTGCTCCTGTCTAAATGAAATATAAGAATAAACTACTGGCACTAATGCTGCTAGTAGTATTCCAGTCATTGGTAGATAGAAATTCCATGGTTCATTAAAAAGCACTGCTACCATAAACAAGAGTCCACCTATAACAAAAGTATATCCACCTAACCTGTGGGTCTTTTGCCAAACTGTATCTGAAGACAGTGTCCATGGGGTTCGGATACCCATAAAAAAGTTAGATTTAATCTGGCTCAAATAGTTACCTATAAAGATAAATAAGATACCAACTGCCAGTGGCACGATTTTGCCAATTGCAAGCGCTTCCCCTGTGACTCCTATCCAGGTAGTAACCATGTATATTAGCAACATAAAGCCCATCATAAAGTTGCGGATCATCTGGTAGAAACCAATCGATCTGAAGAAATTTTGTCGTCTTGGCTCGAAAACAGGAATTGCTAAAAACAATATATATATTCCGAGTATCATGCCGGGGACACCAATGGTATGTCCAAGTCTAGTCATATAACCATCAATCTGTCCCTGAATGTTCCAATGAGATGGAACCATGGCAGGCAGGTGTGGGTAAGCCCATAGCGAAATTATGACAGCGCTAATAAAACAAAAAATTGAGAACCATTCACTTCTAAAGTTAATTTTCATTTTTTTCTCCAAAAGTTTCTAAAACATCGTTTAATAATTCGTAGAACACGGTAGCATTAAGAGAGTAATAGATTTTTTGTCCTTTTCGTTCGGATCCAATCAGATTTGCATTCTTTAAAACGGTAAAGTGATGAGAAAGCGACGGCTTGCTGATAGGGAAGAGGAGGGCAATTTCACCAGCAGTTAAGTTCTTTTTCTTTAATAAGTTCAATATGTCCCGCCTAATCGGATCGCTTAACGCCTTCAGGGTAGTAGTAATGTCTGTAATGCCCATTATTTAGATATTTAGCCAACTATCTAAATGATAATAGAGAGTACATTAAAGGTCAATGGGTTTTTAAGTATTTTAAGATATAATTAGCTTATCGATGAATTCTTGTTTGAATCCTTTTTCTTTCAGTTGTTCTCGTATGCACCAATCTCGTAGATCGTTATATAGTTCTATCCAGGCTTTTGGAACATTTTGATGGGGTGTAGCCAAGTGGTAAGGCATCGGGTTTTGGTCCCGTGATCGTAGGTTCGAATCCTGCCGCCCCAACCAACAAAATTCTCTTTTGCAGGAGCAGTTAATTTTAGGTACCCCAACGAACGTTTGAACCTGATAATATAAAGGTATGAATATTTGGGACGAGAAAAATAAAGAATACTTAAAATCCGATGCTTCTGGCGAATCAACCGAGTTTGCTAGATTCGCTGAACCATATTTCTCGAAGAAAAGTAGAATATTAGATTTAGGTGCCGGTGCGGGTCATGATTCTAGGTACTTTGTTTCCAAGGGTCATAAAGTTGTATCAACAGATTTTTCAGAACCTGCATTACAAGCTAACCGATCTAAAAAGCTTAAAGGCATTTCTGTCGAGTACTTGGATTTAGGAAAACCTTTTCCTTTTCCCGACGAGTCATTTGATACCGTTTATGCCTCTGTATCAATCCAATATTTTGATGACATTACCACTGACAGAATATTTGCAGACATAAAGAGGGTTCTTAAGAAAAAAGGTGTTGTCGCATTATTGCTAAATTCCCGGAAAGATCCAGAGCATGGTAAGGGGAATATGTTGGAAGAAGACTATTTTGAAGTAAGGCCTGGGCTAAAGAAACGGTTTTTTGATGAGAAAAGTATAAAGTTAAAGATTGCTGGCATATTTAACACTATAATACTCGATGATATGGGAAGTCGGGTGAATAGTCGTGGTGGAGCAGAAGGGGGGTTGATTCGATATATAGGGGTTAAAGTCTAAAGGCTAGCTAAACAAAAGGTTCGAAGGTCGTACAGCAGCGCCAACTAAACCAGGAATAGCTTGACTGGAAGCTAGTTTTTTTATACACTGGACTCTGTAACTGATCTTTGAAAAGGAGTCCAGAAATGATTGATGAGAGATTTGTGATCTTAGCACTCGTTTTCAATTTTGTAGGCTTGCTAATCTATCTCATAGAAACTCTTAAGGGAAATACCAAACCTAATAAAATTAGTTGGTTTATATGGTCCGTAGCTCCATTAACAGCTTTCTTTGCTCAGCTGTATGAAGGAGTGGGGATCCATTCTTTAATGACTTTCTCAGTAGGTTTTGGTCCACTGCTTATCTTTATAGCTTCATTTGTGAATAAAAAAGCATATTGGCGCTTAGAAAGATTCGATATGTTAGCCGGCGTACTGGCTATTGTAGCTCTTGCTCTGTGGTATATAACCAGATCTGGAAACGTAGCGATTCTCTTTGCAATTTTGGCAGATTTTATGGCTGCAATACCAACAATAATTAAATCTCACACAAATCCAGAATCAGAAAGCTACTCTGCGTATCTTTTTTCTGCGATTGGTGCACTAATAACCATATTTGCCATTGATATCTGGAGTTTCGAATACTATGCATTTCCTGTATATATTTTCTTGATATGCGTTGTATTGACGTGTCTGATCAAATTCAAGCTTGGTTATAAGCTACAAACATTCTTCACAGCCCGTTAATTAATTAGTTAATGGGTTTTTTCTTACCCCAAACTCAAACAAAAGGTCCGAAGGTCGTACAGTAGCCCCAACCAAACCAGGAATAGCTTGACTGGAATCTGTTATTTCGGTATATTTATATCAGGAGTCAATTGACAAATAGGGTGTAGGCATATTTTTTGTTAATTTTCGTGTGGGCGGTGAATTATGGGGTTTTTGCGCTGGTTTATTGATATGTTCGGATTCTATATATTTGTGGGACTGTTGATCTGGTTCTACAATAAGTATCTTCATGATAAGTGGAGTCATAGTTATTGGGATGACCGCGACCGCGATTAATAAGATTAATTGATGCTGTTGCTTATCCATAAGATTATTAGTTGACCGCCCCCCAAAGATGGGAGGTGGTTTTTTTCTTACCCCAAACTTAAACAAAAGGTTCGAAGGTCATACAGCAATCCAGCTAATCAGACAGATAGGGCATATGGTAAGATATGCTCATGGATAGCAGGATTATCACAGAATCAATTACCCGAGCAGAGCTAAGGAAAATTGCAGAAGAGAGGTTTGGTGATTTAGTTAAAGCAGTTGTAGATATTGAATCTAGGACTATGGCGTTGGGAAGTGAGTTGCACGCTGATGAAGAAGCAGCCTTACTGGAACAAGGATCCAAGCAGAATAATCTTTGGGGTATTAATCTTTACCCCGATATTCTCAATGATGGTTGGATAGAATTTGATTCGATGATTAATGTGCGTCCATCATTAAATAACCGTTCTCGTTCTATAGAAGATGAAACTATTCGCAAAAAAATAGTAGAGATTGTGAATAATTTAATTAAATAATGGTTTTTCATCAAGAACTATCTGCGGGTAGATGGTCGGAGCTATCATTAGCGCAACAATTGGGGAATGTTGGTAGTGAAGTGAATCGAATGATTAAATGGCGTCATAAAGATAAGGATATGGCTGACAGAGCATTTGAGAGAACGTTAGAACTTTTAGACCTAACTTTATCTAGTTTACATAATAAATATCGACTGCGAGAAATAGCCAGAGTGAGAGAGATCTTGGTGAGCAGTTGGTTAACATCCACTCCAAAAAGTAATTTTGAGCTGGATCAACTAAATAAATATTTTTTCCAATTTGCACTGCTTGCAAGGAGCTAAGTTTTTGGCTCCAAATTCAGACAGAAGATTTGAAGATCGCAGTATAGCCATAATGGATAAATTAGCTCTGATAATAGGTGGCGGGTACCCATTTCTTTAGACACTTTGTCTTCATGTATGGGGTACGTATTTAGTTATTAAATTAGTATGCTTCTGAGCATAGATTACTGGTGCCATTTTTAATCTACTATGAATCCTTCTATGGTTGTAGTACTGC
>JAHITC010000032.1 GCA_018817805.1 Patescibacteria group bacterium | reverse complement strand
TGCCAAAAATGCTTGGGGACTTTCTGCTTGGTCAACGATTGTACCTAAGCGGATTAGAGACAAAGTCTTAATTGTGTTAGAAGAAGAGAACAAGCCGTTGCATTTTAACGACATTACTAAATTAGTATCCGAAAGATTTAAGAATGACAAAAAGGTTTTGAGTCGAACTGTCCATAATGAGCTAATTGGGGATAAACGGTTTGTCTTAGTTGGTCGAGGTATATACGCCCTTAAGTCTTGGGGGTATAGTACAGGTGTGGTTTCAGATGTAATTAAGAAAGTATTAGCTGATGCAAATGGGCCTTTACATATTTCAGAGATAATTAAATTAGTGCTTAAGAGTAGACAGGTGAAACGCAATACAATTGTGGCCAACCTGCAGAATAAGTCGTTATTTAAAAAAGTGGCCAAAGCTACATATGGTTTAGCCGACAGTAGCACATCAGCCCAAAATTAATTAGAGATTAGTTAATGGACAACTTTCTAGGAACATTTTTAGTATGGGGATTAATTATTGGGTGGCTAATTGCCGCCATTATTTTAGTTACCTGGTTAATTAAAAGAAAAAGAGCTCCAGAAAAGAAAACAAGTGTGTTCACTAATCCTAAAATTGGAAAATCGACGCCGGAACAACCGTCGGTTTTGTTGGCTATAGAAGTTCCCAAAGAAAATGATAGAACCCCCATGGCAGCCGAAACAATGTTTGCCAGCTTGCACGGCATTGGCGATCATCGTTTAGGCTTTGAAATTGAAGCTAATGAAAAAGCCATTCGTTTTTATACTTGGATGCCCGCGCATTTTAGAGGTTACGTTGAAGGGCAGATCTATGCTCAGTATCCTAATGTTAATATTTTCGAGATTAAGGACTATGCTTTGCCAGCTAAAGTCTCACCCGAGCTAACTGCCGTAGCAACTGAGCTCACTTTTAAACGTAAGGATTTCTATCCAATTAAAACTTTTCAAGATTTTACAGTCGACCCACTGTCAGCTATTACTGGCACGGTGAGCAAGTTGAATGAGAATGAACATGTTTGGATCCAAGTGCTTATCCAACCGGAAAGTGATCATTGGCGGGACAAAGCTCTGAGCTTTATTACCGCTGTTAAAGAAGGTCGAACTATGGAACTAGGTAAGGCCATTACCAAGGGGCTAGCTAGCTTTACTAGCGATATAGTCAAAACTGCTATGCAGGGTGGGGGTGAAGCAACTGTTAAGCCAGCTGGTAAACAAGAGCTTTCGCCTGGCACAGAGCTGGTACTAAAGGCGATCGAAGAAAAAAGCTCGAAACTAGGTTTTCGGACAAAGATTCGATTAGTTGTTTGGGATAAAGATGAGGCATTGGCTCGGAATAAACTGCAGTTAATCTTAGGTGCCTTTAAGCAATTTAACACCAATAACCTAAACTCTTTTGAAGTTGGTGGTTATATTACGGACAGAGAGAGTATCTTAAGCCAATACAGTAATCGTACGTTTGGTAGCGGAGGATTAATTTTAAATGTTACTGAGCTGGCTAGTATCTATCATTTGCCAGATCAAACTGTGACAACTCCAAACATTGTTTGGGCGGGTGCCAGAAAAGGTGAGCCCCCAGCTAATCTGCCACTGATGGACGAGGTGCCAGCAGAAGAGCTGACTGTTCTAGCTAAAACTAATTTCCGCGGAGAAGATGAAAAATTTGGTATCAAATTAAAAGATCGTGCTAGACACGTTTATGTTATTGGGAAAAGCGGTACTGGTAAATCTACCTTGCTCGAAAATATGTTAATCGATGATATTAGGGAACGCAGAGGTGCAGCCGTTATTGATCCGCACGGTGATTTGGTCGATACAGTTTTAGAATATGTCCCAAGTTACAGGGCTAACGATGTAATTGTGTTTGATGTGGGGGATCGAGATTTTCCAATTGCTGTAAACATGTTCGAAATTACTGACCCCAAATACAAAGTAGTAGTTGCTTCTGGCGTCGTCGGAATTTTTAAAAAGATATTTGGTTATTCTTGGGGTCCTCGTTTGGAATACTGGCTTTCTTCGGCCATTTTGGCCCTGCTAGATTATCCAGAGCCTACTCTAATGATGGTGCCAAAGATTTTTACAGATAAAGCATTTCGTGAAAAAGTAGTGGCTAAGGTGCAAGATCCTTTAATTAAAGATCGTTGGATGAACGAGTACAGTAAGCTCGATCAGAGACAACAGGCCGAAACTATCTCACCAATTTTAAATAAGGTGGGTCAGTTCTTGTCTTCGCCCATTATCCGTAATATTGTAGGGCAACCTAAATCGGCCATTTATTTCCGTAAATTAATGGACGAAGGTAAGATTCTACTGGTAAAGCTATCTAAAGGTCTGATAGGGGAAGATAATGCTGCTTTGCTTGGTTCTATGATTATTACCCAAATTCAGTTAGCAGCTATGTCTAGGGCTGACGTGCCAGAGTCAGAGCGACCAGATTTTTATTTGTACGTCGATGAGTTCCAAAACTTTGCTACCGATTCTTTCCAAATGATTTTATCTGAAGCTAGAAAGTATCATCTATCGCTTACTTTAGCTAACCAGTATATGGCGCAACTGAGCCCAGAAATTGGTAGTGCTATTCGTGGTAACGTTAACACGATGATTGCTTTTAGAGTAGGGCCAGAAGATGCAGGGCCTTTGGAGACAGAGTTTGCTCCTGTCTTTACGGCCACCGATTTGGTGAACTTAAATATGTTCAATATTTATCTTAAAATTTCTATCGACAATTTGACTACCGATGCTTTTTCAGCACAAACTTTGCCTTTGCCGACAGATAAAAATAATATTCAAGATAAAATTACCGCTATTTCTAGAGAACAGTATGCTAAGCCAGTTAGTTTTGTTGAGGGGAAAATAATTTCTAATTTTGGGCCAGCCATACAACAACAACCTGAATCAAAGCGTTATCCCGACAATCGTGGTTATCAAGGTAACAAGAACTATGACAATCGCAATAGAAGCTACAACAACCAAAGCAGTAGTAATAGAAGCTATGATAACCGCAGCAATAGAACTGATAATAGACAGTCGCAAGCTAGACCAGTGCCATTTCGACCAGGAGTAAAGGTTAGTTCTTCGGATAATCGCCCTGTCAACGAATCTACTGCATCTAAAAAAGAGAACAACAAGACAACAACACCGATTGTTGACAAAACAGTAAGTCAGCCATCGAAGGCTCCGATAGAAAGAAAGAAACCTATCGAATCGTTACTTAAGAAAGTGATTTCTTCGATTGAATCTAAGAAGCCATGGCAGCCAGGTGATAAATCATCTAAGTCTACAAATTTAATCTCAAAGTTAAAAGGGGATAATACTGGGCTGGAAGATATTCGCCGACAAAAATCTGAAGAGATAGATAACAATCAGGATCTCTAAATAAGAGGTTGGAAGGTCGCAGAATAATCCCAAATGAAGATTGGGGATTTCTTGTATGATAGAAGTATGAATAAAAACGAGGCAATGCGCAGGATTGTAGAACTAGTAGAAGAGGTAAATTACCACAATCAGCGGTACTATGTTTTAGATAAACCGGAGGTTTCGGATGCTCATTACGATGCGTTATATCGTGAACTAGTAAAACTAGAAGAAGAATATCCTAATTTAGCGAAATCTAGTTCACCAACTCAGAGAGTGGGAGCTAAAGTTTCTGGTGAGTTTAAGAAAATTACTCACAGCAAAAGAAGGATGTCGCTCGATGATGCTTTTTCTTTTGAAGAGCTGGAAGATTTTGCCTCTCGCATTGAAAAAATTACTAAAGATAAAATAGAGTATGTTTGTGAGCTTAAAATAGATGGTCTTCAAATAGTTTTAACATACAAGAATGGTTTGTTAGTGACGGGTGCTACTAGGGGAGATGGGAGATTGGGAGAAGATGTAACACATACAATTAGAACCATTCAAGAAATCCCCTTAAAACTAACAAAACCACTTAATGTAGTGGTTTCTGGTGAGGTATATATTAGCAAAAAAGATTTTGAAGCAATTAACAAACAACAAACTAAGTTGGAAGAAGCTGTTTATGCCAATCCTCGCAATCTAGCGGCCGGTACTGTGAGGCAACTCGATCCGTCTGTCGCGGCTGGGCGCCGTCTAAAGAGCTTCGTTTACGATCTAGAAGGGGATATTGGGCCAACGACTCAAATTGCCATGCTACAAGAATTAAAGAGCTTGGGTTTTGCAGTTAATGTAGATAATCGTTTATGCGTTAATTTAGATGAAGTTAAAAAGTTTATTGAAAGTTGGGCAGAAAAGCGAGATAAATTACCATACGAAACAGACGGAGTGGTTATAAAAGTTAATAAAATAAAAAGCAGGGATGTGCTTGGAGCAACCGCCAAATCGCCACGTTGGGCGATTGCTTACAAATTTCCTGCTGAACAAAAAACCACCCAAGTTTTAGATATTAAAGTGCAAGTTGGTAGGCAAGGCACGTTAACGCCAGTGGCTGTATTAAAACCAGTTAAATTATCTGGAAGCGTTGTGAGTAGAGCTACTTTGCATAACGAAGATGAAATTAAACGCAAAGATATTAGGGTAGGTGATACGGTTATTGTCCAAAAGGCGGGGGATGTTATTCCGGAAGTAGTGGCAGTGATAAAGTCGAAAAGACCTGCCAAAAGCAAGGAATTTAAAATGCCAAAATCTTGTCCGGTTTGCTCTGGGGCGGTTATAAAGCCAAAAGGGGAAGTCGCGCATAAATGTGCTAATAAAAATTGTTTTGTGGTTCAGCTTAGAAAGTTAGAACATTTCGTATCTCGCAAAGCATTTGATATTGATGGGCTAGGCACTAAAATTGTTGAGCAGTTATATAAAGAGGGTTTGGTAAAAGATTTTGCAGATTTTTTCACTGTAACCGAAGGAGATATTAAGCCGCTCGAACGATTTGCCGAAAAAAGCGCCAGTAACTTAATTATTTCTATTGAAGAATCTAAACAAATTGATTTAGATAGATTTATCTATGCCTTAGGCATCTTGCATGTAGGGGACCAAACTGCGAGGGATTTAACCAGCCAATTTTCTACCTTAAAAGAAATATCTAATGCTACTCTTGAAGATCTGCAAGCAGTAGAAGGTGTTGGTGAAAAAGTGGCAAAAAGTATTTATGAATTCTTCAACGACCACCAAAATTCATTATTGGTAGATAATTTATTAAGCGCAGGTGTTAAAATTAATATTTCTAGGAAACTAAAGAGTAACCAGTTAAGCGGTAAGGTTTTTGTGTTAACGGGTACGATGGGATCTTTAAGCAGAGAAGAAGCATCAGCTAGAATTAGAGAGTTGGGTGGTAGGGTTAGTTCTTCGGTTTCGGCTAAAACCGATTATGTTGTGGCAGGGGGTAGCTCTGGTAGCAAATATGACAAGGCTAAAGCATTGGGCATCCGAGTTATTACCGAAAAACAGTTTTTAGATATAATTAAGTAAACTTAAATCATTCTTTGACATTATGAGGTGATGAATAGTGGAGCAGTATCCATGGCTAGCTGTGTTGTGCCTCTATGTTCTAATTATCGTCTTATGGTATAAATGGGCGAAACATATAAGCACGATCATGCATTCAGACAATAAGATTGTAATTTTTGACTTTGATTCGTTCAAAACCGTATTTCATGCCCTGCTCTTTACTTTTGTAGGTCTTGCGTTTGTTTTTCTGTCAATTATGCTTGCTTCGCAGGGGGTTGCTTTCAAATTTGTTTTTTTAGCTGCAGCCTTTGGCTTCAGTTTGACAAAAACGGCCATAGAATGCTGGCCAGGACTATTCAAGCTTTGACCACCACTTATACGAAGTGGTGGTTTTTTTATACATTGTTTATTAACAAGATATAATAAACTTGTTAGCATTAATTATTTAGATAGATGGAAAAGAAATATTTTTGGTGGGTTACAATGTGTTCAATCGGTATCATTGCTCTTTCAGCTGCTAGTTATGTATATACTTTTGGGCAAACAGCACAATCGTATACTTCGTTTAGTGCTTCAGCAGAAGGCAAAGTAGTAGCTGTACCAGATACGGCTAAGTTTACTTTTAGTGTAATTACTGAAGGAAAAGATAATCCGATGGAATTGCAGAAAGATAATTCAAAGAAAATTGATACCATTACTAAATACCTAAAAGATAAAGGTATTGCTGAAAAAGATATTAAAACTGAGAGTTATTACTTATCTCCACAGTATGGTTATAGAAGCAACTGTCCTTCGGGTGTTTGCCCTCCACCTCAAATTGGCGGTTACACAATTAACCAAACTATTTCTGTTAGAACAAAAGACTTTGATAAAGCTAGTGAAGTTTTAGGTGGGGTAGTTGATAAAGGTGCTAATTCGGTTTCAAGTTTAGAATTAACTGTCGATGATAAAACTGCTTTAGAAAACCAAGCTAGGATTGAAGCAATGAAGAAGGCAAAAGATAAAGCTAGAGGGTTAGCTAGGGCCGGTGGATTTAGGTTAGGGCGCCTTTTGGGGGTAGATGAATATATTCCAGGTTCGCCAGGTCCTATGTATGGCTTTGGTGGCGGAGAAGCATCTACTAAAATGGACATAGTGCCAAGTACGCCGATAGAGCCAGGTTCACAAGAAATTGCAGTAACGGTAACTTTGCGTTACGAAATTCGCTAATTAACGTTTTTAGCGCATCTTCATAATTAGCTGCTTTTGTGTTATAGTGTGTGCGGGGGCCGGTAGTTTATATCAAGCAAATATTACACGAAGAGATTATGGACTTATTAACTTTTATTCTCGTGATTATCGGTGGCTTAAACTGGGGTTTAGTTGGATTGTTTAAATTCAACTTAGTCGAAACCTTGTTTGGCACAGGCATGATTGCCACTGTTATCTATGTTCTAGTCGGTCTATCTGCTTTATGGATGCTATTCATGAAGTTTGGCGGCAAGCAAAGATAAATTTCCTTTTTATTTTTATCTAAAACGCTCTTTCGGGAGCGTTTTAGTGTCTGATATAGTTAGAGCATGAATAAGATTTGTTACATTCTACATGGCTTGGGCGCAAGCCCGGAAGATAATTGGTTTCCTTGGCTAAAGTTAATGTTAGAGAAGAAGGGTTACTTGGTAATAGTGCCCGAGCTACCTAGGTCAGATTTCCCTGCCCTTAATGTATGGCTGGCTACTATGCAAGCAGTTGTTAAAGAATATGGAGAAGGAATAATTGTTGGACATAGTTTGGGGGGAGTTTTAGCCGCCCATTATTTACTGGAAGGTGGTAGTGCTTCTAAAGTTATTTTAGTGGGCACTCCATTCACTGCATTGGACATTATTCCAACTCTAGATGATTTTATGATCGACTTCTCTTCACTAAAGAAGTTGGTAAAACATGAAATGAAGAATACAGAATTTGTTGTGTTTCAGTCGACCGATGATCCATATGTGCCAAAATCGCATGGAGAAAAATGGGCAAAACTTTTAGGGGCAAAATATTGCCTGACGCCACATTATGGGCATTTTACTGCCATAGAAATGCCAGAGATTCTTGAACATTTTTAGGTATTGCGGACTGGTGGCAGATAACCGTTGACACGCATTGTGGATAGTGTATACTGTCTTCGAGCGTATGTATCTCATTATATTTCTAATTTGTGAGAAAAAAGACCGGCTACGTAAAGTTTATTAAGCAAGTTCATAGTTTACAGATGGAAGAAAACAAGAAAAAATTGTTTGTCGGCGGATTAAGCTACGATACAACGGATGAATCTCTTCGTGAATTTTTCTCACAAGCGGGCAACGTTGAATCAGCAGCCGTGATTAAAGACAGAATGTCGGGCAGATCCAAAGGTTTTGGTTTCGTAGAAATGTCTTCTGAAGAAGAAGCAGAGAAAGCTACTAACACCTTAAATGGTCAATCATTAGACGGTAGAGAAGTCTCCGTTAATGTAGCTCGTCCTAAAGTCGATAGTCCTCGTGGTAATGACGGTGGTGGCAGATTCGACAGACGTAACTAATTTATCGCAAAACAATCAAAAAGCTCGGATTAAACTCCGGGTTTTTTGATTGTAACTTTACTGTGTTAGAATACGCTGTTGGCATTAAAAGTGGAGGTAAAGATGTTAAAAGTAGGTGACAAGGCTCCAGATTTTCTTCTACAAGGGTATTTTAAAGATAAGTTCAAAGGATACAGTTTAAAGGACTTTAAGGGTCGTTGGTTGGTGATATTTTTCTAT
The DNA here is from genome assembly GCA_018817805.1 of Patescibacteria group bacterium. Classification (GTDB taxonomy): domain Bacteria; phylum Patescibacteriota; class Kazan-3B-28; order Kazan-3B-28; family UBA10110; genus JAHITC01. The sequence goes on along the minus strand of JAHITC010000032.1, from coordinate 4,718 downwards.
CGGTTAGATTTTTCAGTTGTTTGTCCCACAGAGCTTGTAGCTTTTAATACCAAAATTGATGATTTTCACAAACTAAACACTGCCTTAGTGGGTGTTAGTGTTGATAGTGTTTTTTCTCATAAAAAATGGGTAGAGGAATTAGGGGAGTTAGAATATCCTCTTTTAAGCGATTTCAATAAGCGAACTTCAAGAGATTACAACGTGCTACTCGAGGAAGAAGGTACTTCCCTAAGGTCTACTTTTATTATTGATCCAGACGGGATCGTGAGGTATATGGTGGTAGCAGATAACTACGTTGGTCGGTCTGTGCCCGAAATAGTTAGAGTACTAGCTGCACTCCAAACTGGTAAGATGTGTCCTGCCGAATGGCGCCCAGGGGACTCCACCTTGTCATAGGAGTCCATAGGTGATAATATTTGAGTGTTATATATCTTTAATAGTCGAGAAGGAGAAGAGACATGTCTTTTAGTCATAAGAACAGTAGAGGCAACACATACTTTCTTCATGGTAAGAACGTCACCCTGAAGGGCGGACGTAAGCAGATGATTTATTATTTTGGTAAAGAAGCCAAGGAAGGCGCTTTAGATTCAGTACCAGCTGGTTACGAGATTATGGAGAGTAGTAGAACTGGTCTTCCTATCTTAAAGAAGAAAAAGTAATTTTCGATTAATTTGAATTCTAAAAACCGCCTGCTGGCGGTTTTTAGGTTGAGTTTCTTCATTCAAATATAGTGGGGTATAATTTTTAGTGGCCTCAATTACGTAATTATCTCAGGAGGTGATGTTCATTGCCCATTGAAAATACAGTGTTTGCAAAAAAACTAATCATCCCCGTGGATTTGGAGCAGCTCAAGAAATATCGTTATGCATCTAGGGCTCGAAAGATTGAAATTAACAATTTTTTGATAGCAAGGGTGTTGCGATATTCTGCGCGATTAGAGGTAGATGATATTGAGCGGATGTTTGTAAAATGTGAGAGCATTTATGAGAAATCAAGGAAAGGTCATCGAGCGCGGCCAAGGGCCAAGTTTTTACAGGTAAGGAGGCTACAGCAGCTCCTCACGGCAAGTAATCCAATTAGGCCTTTTGTTCTGTATCGCTGCAAGAAGTTGATACAAGAGCCTTTGGTTCATCCTGGTAATCAGTACCCCATTATTCGTGATAGAGATGGTTGCATGTATCCTTCTCGAGCGGGCCAGTTTATTCTTACCGACAATGGAGATTGGATGGTAGTTCTTAACGGTTTTAATGAATTACGCTTAATTAACAGGCGCCTTGTCCGTGACAGAACTTATCATTGTTCGCCAGTGTTTAGGGACGATGGCTGTTACGTTAACGACATTATGGCAGAGCAAATTGAGTTAGTTACTAACAACGATCCGAGGATAGTAGATATTAAGAAACTCGGTTCCGAGCCTCCTCATCCCTCTCAATTTGAGGGATATACGACAGATGTTTCTGCTTCGCGCATCGTTCGAGTTAGTAATTATCGCCCAGAGAAGCAAGATGGGCGCATTGTTATGTTTGCTGGAAATCGTATGCCAGATGACGAAGAATACGACCCAGACGATTTAGAAAATTGCTATATATAGGTGCTAGAGTTATGCAACTCTTGGCACCTTTTTATTTATGATATGGTAGCCCTTACTACTCTAAAGTTGAACACTTTAGTATCTAATCTGTTAGAGATATATAAGCTAAAAGAGGCTGTTTAGTTAACAGGTATAGTACTCCCTATAGTTAGTTAAACAGTATTAGGTAAATTTGAGCGTGATATAGTGTAAGTAATAAAAGTGTTATGCAGTATTTAATTCAATCAATAAGATATGTAATTTATGCAGTTATTTTAATTGCAATTACATTAACTTCTAATATAAATACTGTATCTGCAGCTAATGTAGAGGTCACTAGTCCAGATAATGAATTCTATGTAGTAGCAAAATACGATTTTGAAGCGAATAATCCAGAGAATTTTGACACTCCATATTATTGGTGGGCTGTTTATGACACACGAACACATCAATTCTTAGAGAAATACTTTCAAAAAGACTTCTCTGATGAAGAAGCATTAAACAATAGCAGATTAGAAGACGTAGTATTTCTTAAAGGAGATCAAGAATATTTGGTTGGAGCTGTTTATTGCTATGAACCATTAGAGAATCCACTTGCCTTACAAGATCTTCCACCTGGATGTAGCTTTGCTATAAAGCAGACAGATGTAAGAGAGTTTAAGTTATTTGGCACAATAAGAGGTGTTGCCCCACCTGAACAAAACCCACTACAAGATGATTGGGCCTACCCTGTTTCATGGGAAATATTATCATTAGGATCTTCTCCACCAAGCGATAAGGGTTTACTTTATACTTGGGGAGTATATTCATATGATCTGAATGAAATAATTGAAATTAAAGGTAACACCACACAGTATCAATACTATAAGGCTAAATTAGGACTTGGCAGTTACATTGTTGGGTCGTTTGTCTGTAATAAATCTATTGAAACTGATCCGAATAATCCCTTCCAGGGTTTTGACTCAGAAAATTGCATCATTTTAACAAGACCTTTTGAAATTGTTGAATATATTCATGCAGAGCCAATATTTTTTGAAGAAGGTAGAGTCGAAGACATATTAATCAAAGGGAGTATAACAAAAACAGATTCAACAGAATTAAATTATCCAGAATTCAATAGAATCAAAGCTACGATTGTACGTCATGAAGGATATCGAACTGTTGAAGAAATTGGTGAGATTTATTTATTTGATGATGGACAACATGGAGACAATGGAGCCAATGATGAAATTTATGGTAATTATTTCAATATTGAGAATCTCCTAAGGTCTGGATATTGGATAGGTAATTTTGAACTTTACTTTAATGATGAAATGGTTTACGACTATCTTACCGCCACAAATCCTGGTTCAAGTTTTTATATACATGCATCTCCAGACGAATACATAACACTTATAGAAAATGGCTCAGTCGAAGATAAGCTAGATGTGCTGTTTATTGGTGATAGCATGGAGACAGTAGGCGATGTGTTGCGTATTATATACCTACAAGAAAAATACTTTATTGGAGAATATGGCATAGAGCCCTTTAAGTCAAACAAAGATAAAATCAATTGGCATCTGAGCACTTACTTATTATATGATTCATGCGATGGGACATATCAATCTTGTAAATTCGATCCTTCTAATTATTTACATGCTCCGTATGATAAGGTAATTTATTTCGTTGACGGCCCTAGTGGTAATTATGCAACTCTTGGAGGAACGTGGGCAGTGGTGGCAGTAGGTCATTCCGCTGACGATGACGTACATGCTCGACAAACAGGGACAACAGCGCATGAATTTGGACACTCATTTGGAAGTCTTCAGGATGAATATATAAGAGGTGACAACTTCAAGGCTTTACCTCCAAATTGTGCAAACACCATAGATGAAGCAATGCAACTATGGGGAGATAAGGTGGGACAAGGCAAGGGAGTTACTCAAGTACTGTCGGCACATGAATTAGAATTGATAAATGCAGATACAATAACATATGAAGAATTTATAGAAAAATATGGAGGATATCCAGATGGCCAAGAAGAATATGAAAAATGTCAACTTAACCTCGATGAATGTATAAGTAAAGAAGATTTTCTAGAAATCTTTATAAATGGGTGTCAATATACTGAAGGAAATATAAGACCAGCACTTCTAAGCATTATGAAGTCTAGTAGGGCGTCTATTAATGATCTAATAACGCGGGGTGGAGTGTTCGAAGATTACTATTGGTGGCAGAACTGGTTTGCTCCAGTAAACAAAGCACACCTACAAGGCTTGTTAGATAACTACAGATAAATATGAAGAATCTATTAAACATAGGTAAAGATCACAAACCATTAGTTTTAGGCTTAGCTATCGTTCTAATAGTTGTAGGCATTATATATTTCCCAGTATTTAAACAATACTTTGGTTTTCAACCAAGTTCAGCATCTAGCAACATTAAAGAGGTATATACTGTAATGCTATTTAAAGCTTCTGAGCAAGTAGGAATATCTTTAGCTGTTAAAGGTAATGCTATCCCAAGTTATGGCAAGATTGGAGAGTATGAACTAAAGGGGTTGGCTTATGGCAGAGTAGTTGAATCAACTAAGTTTAACTTTGATGGTACAATCATGTACGACCCTAAAGAAGAATGTATTACTGAGAATGGAGAGTTGATTACTAATACATCTAATTGTCAGCCATTCGAACCAATGGTTACATTAGATAATGTGACTAAACTAGTTAACCTTGAATACAGACGTGGTATGAATGAGATACAACTGTTTAAAGGCACAGAACTACTAGCAAAGCACCGTTTAGACGGAAAAGCTCCAAACACCTCTTACAACCCATTTGTACAGCCCACATCGAACATAGGATCTGGTAGTGGTATTACAGACCCAGAAGCTGAACGATTGTTCGAAGGTAAAACTTCACAAGATATTAACATGGGAACCTTAAAGTAACTCCGTGCCAAGTGTTATTATACTCTGGGAGCCACTATTTCTTACCTGGTAGCCCGTAGGGGAGTCGAACCCCTGTTTCAAGCTTGAGAAGCTTACGTCCTAACCGTTAGACGAACGGGCCATTAAACACATTATAAATGCTATATCATATTTCTGATAAACTTAAGATATGTTATTTGGGTATCATGTGTCTATAGCTGGTGGATTGCATAAAGCATT
>JAHITC010000031.1 GCA_018817805.1 Patescibacteria group bacterium | reverse complement strand
TTAGGAGGCATGTTAGATGTGGCTCATAGTGTCAGTGACCCAATAGCAGTAGAAGTAAGTGCAAAAGAAATAGCAGCGCTGCGGCAGATGATTGCTGGAGATTTAAGTACAATAATGAACGATCCAGGAATGCTAACCTGGCTTCCCAAAATTAGCAGAATTTGTTCCGGATTCTTAGACTATGTAATGGATCGGAATTTAAGATCAAAAGAATTTCTAAATGAGATGTCAGAATTGAGATATTAATGTTTAGGTTCTTTGTTATGAAAAGTTGTGTGGACTTCCTTTAGTTGTTTGTTTGTAATGTGGGTATAGATTTGGGTGGTAGTAATTGAAGAGTGCCCAAGCATTATTTGTACCGAACGAATATCTGCACCATTAATAAGTAGATCGGTAGCGAAAGAATGTCGCAAAACATGTGGTGTTACTTTTTTAACCACACCAGCTTTGGCGGCATATTTTTGGACAATGCGCTGAATACTGCGTGGAGATAAGGCAGTGGCTTTAGATGCCCCCTGATGGGCTACAAAGGCTGCTTCAGCATTGTCTGTGCGACGACTAAAGTATTGTCCTAATAACTTGCTGGCTTCAGGAGATAGAAAAACCACACGAGGTTTGTCGCCCTTGCCTCGAATCATAAACTCTCCCCTTTTTAAATCGATATTTTTTCGTTTTAGGTTTGTAAGTTCTGAAACTCTAAGACCAGTAGAAAACAAGACAAACAGAATAGTGAGGTCGCGGAGGTCTTCAATTTTTTCGGATTTTTCTACAGCATCAAAAATTCGTCCTAATTCTTCTGGCAGAAGGAAATCGATATGGCGTTCGGTAGTTTTACCGAGCTCTATTTTTTCTGCTGAAAGAGTTTTAACATCTTGCTTGGCTAGGAACTTTAAAAAAGCTCTTAAGGCAATGATGTGGTAATTTTGGGTAATAGGTTTTAGAGCTTGGTTACTGTTTTGGCGGTTTAAGGATAGCCGATATTTTCTAACTAGAGGTAGTGTAATCTGGCTGGGAGAAATATCTTTTTTATATTCGGTTTCAGTAAATTCGGCAAAGCGATTTAAGTAATGAGCATAGTTCTCGCGAGTGCGAGCACTACGATGTTGTTCGATTTCTAGATAATCGAGAAAGTCATCGATTGAAGTTGAAAGAGTAGCCACACTTATATTGTACGACATTACTTTTGCAAAGAAAGTAATAAAAGATTATGGAGTTGCCAAAACTACCCAGAATAATGATGGATAGCGTTGTTGTCTTAATTAGCGGGGCAGATAGTCGAGAGGGTTTAGCATCTTGCCGTTTTGACGAATCTCAAAGTGAATATGGGGGCCAGTAGATTTACCGGTGCTACCCATAATACCGATTAGTTGTCCTTGTTGTACGTAATCACCAGCTTTAACTTTGAATTGACTCATATGTCCATAATAGGTGCTCCAACCACTTCCATGGTTAATAACAACCAAGTTTCCATAGCCACCTCTGGTGGTAAAGAGCTGTACTACGCCTGGGGCACTGGCGTAAAGCCCCCAACCATTAAGACGGTTGAGGTCGAGAGCTCTGTGGTAGCTCTTATATCCTTGTGAAATGTAATGTGTGGCGGTTTCGGTTGGCCAAATGAATTTGCCAGAGTAGGAAGTAGGTGAAAAATTAGGAACGTTGATATTGCCTGAACGAGTATATTCAACTTCTACGGCTTTTGACACGATAGCCCCTGGAATTAGCAGTTCATTCCCGGAGAATATTGGGGCATCTTTTTCTAAGTTGTTGTAGCTGACAATGTCTTCAACTTTTACCTTGTATCGCGCAGCTAATGCACTTAAGGTGTCATTCCTTTTAACTTTAACGAATAGACCATCGACAGGAGGAATGCGAAGCTCTTGGCCGACCTTCAGTGTGTTGCTGGAAAGGTTGTTGGCATATTTTAAGGTTGCGACGGTAATGCCAAAATCAGCAGATAAGCTACTTAAAGATTCGCCCGAGCGTACGTTGTACTTGATAGATTCCTTACGGTTGTTGCGGCTAATAATGGTTTCCGTTTGGACAGTTTTAAAAAGATATTCACTATCTTCGCTGATAGGGATACTATATTCTTCTTGATTAACCCCCAGTTCTTCTAAGGTAGCAGTAGAAGCCAGCTGGGCTATAGTCTTGTAGTGTACGCCAGTTGTTTCACCGCTACCTATGCCAGCTGGCATAGGGAGTTGTAGGTTAGTAATTACCACAACCATAGCTAAAACTACCATGCCCCAGTGCTTAGCCGAGTGTGTTAAATTGAAAATTAAGCTGGGGAGCTTGAGTAATTTTCTTGTTGGTTTTGCAGGGTTTAAATTGATGGTCTTAAGGTTGCTTCTAGAGCGTTTGGCAGTTAACCAGCTTTGAGTGTTCTTTTGAATTTTGGGTTTGACAATAGCATCCTTTGAGTGGAGTTTGTTACTTAAACGAGACGATTTTTTATGTGAGGTATTTATTATTTAACCTTTACTAATTTAGTGACCAAAACCTTATTACGAGGGTCTTATCGGGCATAAATTATCCGGTTGTCCTCTTTTAAAAAGCTTCCAAAATATGCTTTGGAACCTGTCATTATGCTACCATTTAACCCTGCTTGTGTCAAGCATATTTTGGCTTTAACTTTGCACCCTGAGGGAGGCTATATTATTAGCTAAAATGCTGTCTCCTCCCCGGCTAACTATAACTGCTGATATCCTATATAACCCTGCTTTATATGGGGCTCTGATGGCACCACTAAAGATGCTGGATTGATGGGGGTCTTTGAGGGGGTAGGGAGTGCCGTCGATCATAACAGAAACCGATTTGGTGTTTGTGGAAACAGGGATGAAGACATATACTGCTTCACCTGCCTTAACTGGGTTAGGTTTAATGCGGATATTAGTGAAGTCAATTTCTGGATCGGGTGTTTGAACATTGATATAGATAGCTTTAGTAGGTTGGCTTTTGACACCGTATTTGTTAATTGCTATGGCAGTCAGTTTATGTTGGCCTTTAGCTACTGTTTCTTTAAGGGAAGATTCGACAGTGCCTTTATCGTTAGCATCGAGTACAGAGTTAAATTTATCGTCGATGTAAATTTCCATTTTGCTATCCACGGCTACTTCACCAGAAATAGTGGGTGTACCAGTCGTAAAAGTATTCCCGTCGAGAGGCGATTTAATAATAGGTGCGTTTGGTGGAGTAGGGTCGAATGCTTCTAGTTCTAGCCTTTTTTCTAAGTGTTTAAAATGAAAGGTTAAAACGATTTTTTGAGGGTTATCTGGCGATCGTAAGACAAACCTTTGAGATACATTGGTAGGGGTTTCTGCTGAACGCGAGATGTCAACGACGCCACTGCTAACTGTTACTAAAATATCTGATCCATCTAGAAGCTGTCCTTTATTGTTCTTAGCGACAGTATCGATATTGTTTAAAGTGGTTCCGTCGGCAGGAATAGTCGAAGTGTCTAGAGATATTTCAAAGCTTAAATCTGGAAGTACTAGCTCGAACCACATATTAGTAATTACTTTAAGACCGTCGGCATATACAAAAGAAATACTACCGACAATAATAAGCAGGGCAACCATTCCATAAAGAAGTAGTGAAGATCTGTTAATTCGCCAAGGTAACATTTTTTCTTTGTCTTGCATGAAGTCGATAATTGAAATAACAACTGACTTTATTGTTAAATTGCGCGGGGCAATTGTCAATTTTATTTCCTCCGCGTTGTGATATATTATTAGAGAGCTAAAGTTAAAACTAAACAAGGGGGAAAAGTGGTTAGAAGAAAAGATACTAAAATAGCAAAGACAGTTAAAAAGGAAGTGGAAAAGGAAGAAAATATGGAAGTGAAAGAAACGGTTGAAGAAAGTAGGTTACACAAGATCAAGCGTCGCAGTAGTGGCAAGCGCCTAGTTGGCGTTGGCTTAATTGTTTTAGTTTTGCTATTAGGTGGTTGGTTTGCAACCAAAGTAGCTCTGACTGGCTGGAATTTTTCTACAGGGTCTATTAAAGATATCTTTTCGCTTAACACTACCAAGTTAATTGGTGAAGACCAGGGTAGGGTTAACATATTAGTTCTAGGTATGCCTGGAGGCAACTACGATGGGCCAAATCTTACTGACACAATAATTGCAGCTAGCATGCCAGTTGGTGAAGAAAATACTGGTAAGGGGTTTCTCTTTTCGCTCCCCCGCGATTTATATGTAAAAATACCTGGCAACGGTCAAGCCAAGATTAATTCAGTTTATGAAATAGGTAAAAACGAAGAAGATGGCAATGGTGGGCTCCAAACGGCCGAAGTAGCCTCCGAAGTTTTGGGCTTGCAAATGCCTTATTATTTTAAAATCGACTTTAGTGGCTTCGAACAATTGGTAGATGAGCTTGGTGGAGTGGTCGTAGAGGTAGATAAAGATTTGTTCGATGATAAATATCCAACTGTTTCTAAAGGATACGAAACAGTCGATATTAAGGCAGGTACATATACTATGGATGGTGCAATGGCCTTAAAGTATGCTCGTTCTCGTCAAAGTACATCAGATTTTGATAGGGCTGCTCGTCAACAAACTCTAATCATGGCTATTCGGGCCAAGATGATGGAATTAGATATGTTTAAACAACCTGCTAAGGCCTTAGCTATTTTTGAAGTTCTAAGTAGCAGTATCGAGACAAACATGAACCCTCTGGAAATTAAACGGTTAATCGATTTGTTCAAAGATTTCGATCCTACCAAGCTCACTAATAAAGTATTTGATGATTCAGCCGCTGGGATGCTTTATGCGGGCAAAGTTGATGAAATGTATGTGCTAAGACCAGTAGGGGATGATTTCAAGGTTATTTCCGACTATGTTGCTAAGTTAATTACTGGTGAAGAAGAGATAGTGCCGGGAGAAGAACAGGTAGCTACCGAGCCACTAAAGATAGAAGTGCTTAATGGCACAATTACAACTGGGCTTGCGGGCAAGATTGCAGCCAAGCTTAAAGGTGAAGGGTACAGTGTAGTGTTAGTGGGCAACAATGCTGTTCGTGGATTTACTAAAACTATTGTTTACGATTTAAGCGGTGGCACGCGAACATGGGAAGTACGCAAACTAGCTTCTAGTTTAGGTGCCGAAGTAGGAGGGGAGACTATTACTACCACCAGTGGGGCTTTAGCGAGAGTGGTGGTAGGAAGCGAGGCCCAGTAATTTGAAGAGAGCAGCGGCATTAGATTGGCTATGGCACTATCGCAAGTTCTTGTTGACAGAGATAGTGCTATTTGGCTTGTTGCAGTTGCTTTACTTTACTCCAACTTTGCTTCGTTGGTGGGTGGTAGCGATTATCTTAGTGTCGGTATTGGCAGCTTGGTGGATTAGCAATGCGGTTATTAGCTTATCTACCGGGCTGTTCATAGCGGAACTATTGTGGATCGTGTTAGGGGGAGTTGGCTTCCTTATTTTTTCATTAGTTGGGTTTTGGCCAGCTGAGATAGTTATGGTGCTGACCTTAGTGCTAAGCAGTTTGCTAATTTATTGGCACCAGCAACAAATTGATTATCAGCGGTGGAACTTAGATGCAATGAATTGGTTAAGTTTAATCGATCTATTTGCACTGTTTGTAACCACGGCTGCTTTATGGCTGATGATTCAGTTTTATAGTTTATCAGTTGTGTGGTTACTCTTAGGCGTAAGTGTTCAATTAATATTAGCTCTCGGTTTGTTGTTTTGGCGACAAGGTTTGCCAGTAAAGAAATTTTGGCTCTATGCCTTGGTGCTAGCATTAATGGGACAGGAATTAATCTGGCTGACAAATATTTGGCACAAGAGTATATATTTCAAGGCTTTTTTGCTGACAATGGTTTATTATCTGTTTTCAGATTTCGTAACCCATTATCTGCGAGGTAATCTAACTGTTAAACTCATTTTTGAATATGTTAAAATAGCAATATTCTTAGTGTTAGTTTTATTTATCTTTGATCTACTATTTGTTTTAGTATCTAACGGGTAAAGATATGCAAAAAAATATTTGGTGGAAGAATTTGTTATGGGGGATTGGGGGCGGCCTTATTGGCGGCAGCTTAGTGTTTACATTTGCTGCTAAAACATTTTCATCGCGACCAAATGTAACTAATACTCAACAAAATATTACTTTAAGTGAGGACTCGGCGATTATAGATGCGGTAACCAAAATTAAACCCTCGGTGGTTAGCATTGTTTCGAGTAGCGAAGTTCAAAATATCTTTGGTGGAACTTTTGAACAAAAAAGTAGCGGCACAGGGTTTATTATTCGGGAGAACGGGATTATTGTAACTAACAGACATGTAGTCTCGGATGATAATGCAGCTTACAAAGTGGTTACTTCTGAGGGTAAAACATATGATGCCGAAATTAAAGCTAGAGATTCGTTTAATGATCTTGCTATTATTAAAATTAACGAGAGTAAATTGCCAGTGGCAGATTTAGGCGATTCAGATGCTTTGCAGGTTGGACAAAAAGTAATTGCTGTTGGTAATGCTCTGGGAGAGTATCAGAATACAGTAACGTTCGGAGTAATTAGTGCTGTCGGTAGAACAATTACTGCAGGCAATGGTGCGGGAAGTTCGGAAACTTTAGAAGGTGTTATTCAAACTGATGCAGCTATTAACCCAGGTAATTCTGGTGGACCGCTCGTGAACATGGCAGGACAGGTTATAGGTATTAATACTGCCATCGATACTCAAGGCAGCCAAATTGGTTTTGCTATTCCTATTAATAGTGTAAAGTCGGCGATCGACTCGGTGTTAACTACGGGCAGCATTAAGCGCCCAATGATGGGACTTAGATATATTCCTATTACTAAAGAATTTGCAGCGCTAAATAATATGACAGTAGAAAAAGGAGCTTTGGTGACAAGAGGGAACAATGCGAACGAATTGGCAGTGTCGCCAGGTGGCCCAGCCGATTTAGCGGGCATTAAAGAAAATGACATTCTAACTTCTATCGGTGGCAAAGAAATTAATGAAACAAATACCATAATTTCTATTTTACGTAACTACAAACCAGGCGATACGGTAAAAGTGAAAATATTACGGTCTGGAAAAACATTGGAAGTATCTGTGAAGTTCGGCGAACTCAAGAGTTAGCATCCTAGGTTTTGCTCACCAAAAAACTCACCATATGGTGAGTTTTTTGTTAAGTTTGTAATATTACGAACTTAGTCCCTGTGCTTCATTTCTTTCTGTAAATCGTCTAAAGCGCCAGCGGCAGTTTTTTGTCCACCAAGACCAAAGGCGAGACCACCAGCTAAAGCAATCATAAAGAAGATAGCGGTAATCAAGTTGTTGATAATGACGGTTGCAATGCCTAATTGAGATAAAACGGCCGAGATAGTAAAGACCCAAATTACCCATTTAGTAACTACTGCTAAGAAATTAGCTGATCGGACTTTCGCCGAACCCACTCCTCCGCGAACTATGCTTGCCATGAAATTGGCCGACAACATACCCACTAGAAGAATAGCAATTGCCACAAAGACATTAGGTGCGTAGCTCAAGATTTGGTTAAGGAAACCAGTAATCTCTGATAAGCCCAAAATGTCAGCAGCGGCTAAGAAAGCCACTAATAAAATTGTCCAACGCACTAACCCACCAATAAAGTCGGAGAACTCGAAGTCCACGCCGGCTTTTCTAAAGAAGGTTTTAGCACCCAATTTATTAGTAGCACTATCTAGTTTAATCTGCTTCAAGATCTGTGTAACTAATCTGTCTAACCCGGCGGCAATAATCCACCCGATAATAAGCACCAAAATGGCACCAATTAGGTTAGGCAAAAAGGTCAAGAACCGAAGCCAGATGTTTTGGAGGGGATTAAGAATGGCTTGTCCCCACACATTAAGAAGATTATCTTGCATCTTCTGCTCCCTGTATTACTAATATAATGACTTGCTTCTGAGGTTTGATAAATATATAAAATCCCCCAGACCATCCTAATTTTCAAGTTGCAAGATTACTTATCCGTTCAATT
>JAHITC010000030.1 GCA_018817805.1 Patescibacteria group bacterium | reverse complement strand
TACCCCATCATCTTTAACTCGTTTAAGTATCTGCTCTTTTATCTCTTTGCTTATTACTGATTTAGACATATTAGCTTCCTTTCTACTTACTCATCATACCGTGAGGACTAACTGTCTTAATTTTGGGGTACCCGCCAGCACATGTAGCCATCGCAATAGACCACACAAGGACTCGAAAGAAGGAGTTCTACAGGTCTTGCGAGGTGAATTCGATACCTGCAGACACTGTGGCACACGATTTGCTAGAATATCGCTTCCTCGGAGGCCTCTAGTAATGAAATGTGTCCACTCCATGGCCAAAGTAGCAAACAATATCCATTTGTTTGACTACAGCGGTCGGATCCCACCAGCCCGGGGAGAGTGAGAGGATCACCCCCCTACCGCGCTATGCGCGGTTTTTTTCTTACCCAATTCCTATACAAAAGGTTCTAACGTCATCCACCAGCCCCTGCCAATTTAAGATAAGCTTGACTGAGAGCTGGTTTTTGATATCCTGACATTAGAAAATAAATCTTTGACAACCACAAGGAGACAATAATGGAGTTTTTTCTTGTTCTGGTAAGCACTCATTTTATTGGTGATATTGCTTTTCAAAGTCAGTGGATGGCTGAAAATAAAGGAAAGGATATAGAGTAATTATGCTGTTGCATGTGGCTGTTTATACCTCCACTTTAATATTAGCCACAATATTCTATGGCAATGCCCTCTCCATTCTCTCGATATTAACAGTTTTTGTTACCCACTTTATTATCGACGAGATGAAAGCAAAACAAGCCATTATTGGTCTTTGGCAAGACCAACTGATGTATCTTCTAGTTATTGTATTTGTTGTTGCGATAACACAAAACCACCCGTAGATGGTGGTTTTTTATTTCAATCCAACATCAAAGGTTCTCATATTGTCCCGGAGTTTCTGTTAAAAGTAATTCTTTAGATTATTTATTCCCAGTGTATAATAGTCAGTAGAGAAAATGGAGTCGTTTTTCATTTTGAACTAGTCAGTTAATGAGTATAATGAATTCAGAGTCACGAAGAATTATTAGATGAAAGAAAGAATTACTGTTGGTATCGATGTCGGTAGTTCCCAGGTGGTGACTGTTGTTGGTCATCGCCAGGAAGGCGAAACCCACCCAAATATTATTGGAGTGGGCTCTTGTGTTGGAAGTGGTTTACGCAAAGGAGTAGTTACCGATGTGGAAGAAACTGTTACTGCCATTACTTCTGCGCTTGAAGAAGCTGAAAGAATGGCAGGAGTACCAATGGAAAATATATACATTAGTATTAATGGCGAACATATCCAATCGGCTAATACTAGGGGTCTTGTCTCTATTGCCGCTCGCGCAGAAATTGGAAACGATGATGTGCTAAGGGCAATTGATAGCGCCCAAACAGTAGCTTTGCCAGCGAATAGAGAAATTATTCATGTTATCCCCAGAATGTTTATTGTAGATGGGCAAGATGGAATTAAGGACCCAGTAGGGATGACAGGTATTAGGTTAGAAGTTGATGCACATGTGGTAACTGGCTCAACCCCCTTTATTAAGAACTTACAACGGACTATTGAGCAAGCCGGGGTAAGAATTACTAATTTTGTATTGGCACCATTGGCTGCTAGCACGGCTGTGTTGTCTAAGAAGCAAAAAGAACTTGGAGTGGTGGTTATAGATATTGGGGCTGGAACAACCGGTATGGTGGTGTTTGAAGATGGCGATGTCTATCATTCGGCAATTATCCCCATTGGCTCTGGCCATATTACAGCAGATATTGCCATTGGCCTTAGGACCGCACTTTCGACTGCCGAACAAGTAAAAATAGAGTATGGGATGGCTAGCCCAATTACACTTTCGGATAAAGATACTATCGACCTATCTAAATTTGATAAAACAGAAGACCAAGTAGCATCGAGAAGATATATAGCAGAAATTATTGAAGCTCGCCTCATAGAACTATTTTTGATGATTAAAACAGAACTGCGTAAAGTTGGTCGTGATGGTATGTTGCCAGCTGGAGCAGTGTTGGTGGGTGGAGGAGCTAAGCTGCCTGGCATTGTAGAGTCGGCTAAAGACCACCTAGGGCTGCCTGCGCAGATAGGTTTCCCAATTGAATTACATGGTATGGTAGATAGGTTAGATGATCCAAGATTTACAACTGCAATTGGGTTAATGATGTGGGGGATGGATGAAACCAAAACAATGCCTACGTATGCAAGCGATCCTAACTTTGGCGCAGTCCTTTCGAGAATTAAAAACTGGTTCAAATAAGTTATCCCCAGTTTGGGGGCAAGCAGGATAACTCTTACACACAGGGTTATTTTTAACTTCTGGAAGCTGAAATTTTGTTCTAAAAATTGCTTTTGACTTTAGGGATACCCGTAGATATAATAATAAGTCAGTTGGGTGGATAATTTGGGGAACAATTGGGGATTATTTTATTAAGGTTACGTTTAATGCTTGGGAGGCACAATGCCAGTACGTAAAAAAACCTCTGATTTCATGGAAGAAGATATATTTGCTCGAATTAAAGTAGTGGGTGTTGGGGGTTCGGGATCGCATGCGGTTAACCGAATGTTAGATTCCAAAATTAAAGGAGTGGAGTTTGTGGCAGTTAATACTGATGCACAAGATCTGCATCATTGTGATGCAGCAGTTAAGGTGCACATCGGCCAAACTACCACTAGAGGGCTTGGCGCTGGTGCTGATCCTGAATTAGGCAAGAAAGCTGCCGAAGAAAATAAAGAAGAAATCTATAATGCGCTTAAAGATGCCGACATGGTATTTGTAGCTTATGGTGCTGGTGGTGGCACTGGTACTGGTGCTGGCCCAATTGTGGCAGAAATTGCCAGGGAGCTTGGAGCACTAACTATTGTGGTAGTAACTAAGCCATTTTCTTTTGAAGGACTTAGGCGTAAAAAGGCGGCAGAAGAAGGGATTGAAGAGCTGCGCAGTAAAGTAGATACATTAATTGTTATTCCTAATGACAGGTTGTTACAAGTAATAGATAAAAAGACCTCTTTGTTCGATGCCTTCTCGGTAGTAGACGATGTTTTACGACAAGGTGTCCAAGGTATTTCAGATTTAATTACTCAACACGGTATGATCAATGTCGACTTTGCAGACGTAAAAGCGATTATGTCTAACTCCGGTTCTGCGTTGATGGGTATTGGTCGTGGTACTGGCGATAGTAGAACCCTAGAAGCGGCCAAGCAGGCCATAGACAGCCCACTGCTAGAGATGTCTATCGATGGGGCCAAAGGCATCCTATTCAACATTACGGGTGGACCTGATCTCGGTATGTACGAAATTGATGAAGCAGCTAGAATTATTACCGAAGCGGCAGATCCAGATGCCAATATTATCTTTGGTGCGGTAATTGATGAAGCCATGCAAGGCGAAGTAAAAATTACAGTGGTTGCGACTGGTTTCGATGATGCAAATTTAAGTATTAGCACTAGACGCAAAGCTGATAGACAAACTACAAAGGTGCGGGAAGAGGATGAAAAGGATGAACTGGATGTGCCTGCCTTTATTAGAAAGAAGATTAAAAGCTAATTTAGCAGTAGAAATAAGTGAGAAAATAGGGCCTAGAAATGGGCTCTATTTTAATTCTTTACTGTCTAGCAAACTGTTTTAACCACTCTTTTTGGCGGTGCGAGTCATCGTGTAGTAAGCTGGTAGGTGCAGTGGGTGGAGAGTTTTATTACTTAAAATATTGATTGGCTTATGGCAGTTAAAACTAAAAATGCATGGGTTGCCCGTTATTTTACAGTAGAGGGGGAAGAAGTTTTGAGTACGGTGAAGTGGGGAAAACGAAAAGCATATATTTTCGATGCTAAAGAAAATAAAGCGTTAATCGATCAGGAAGTTGAAGCGCCCGAAAGTTGGTCGGATACTGCCGTGAATATTGCGGCATATAAATATTTGCGCAAGGCTGGGATTCCTGTGCCCGAAGGCGCAGAAACAAGCATTAAACAATTGATTAGCCGGATAGCCAATACAATTACGAGTGCTGGAGAAGAGCTAGGTTATTTTGAAAGTACGGAAGAATCTAAAATTTTTAAGGATGAATTAACACATTTACTTTTGCACCAAAAGGGAGCCTTTAACTCACCAGTGTGGTTTAACGTGGGTTTGTACCACAGCTATGGTGTAGATAGGCCAACTGAAAACTTTTTTTATAACACGCAAACTAAGGAAGTAGAAAAATCGCCAGGGGCTTACCAGCATCCGCAGTGCAGTGCTTGTTTTATCCAAAAGGTGGAAGATTCGTTAGAGGGAATTTTCGAGCTTTTAAAAAGAGAGTCGAGATTATTCAAATATGGCAGTGGCACTGGTTCTAACTTCTCGGTACTAAGGTCGAAATACGAACATCTATCGAGTGGCGGCACTTCCAGTGGACTTCTCTCGTTTTTGAAAGTATTTGATGCGGGAGCTGGAGCTACTAAATCTGGTGGTACAACACGGAGGGCAGCCAAGATGGTAATTTTAGACATTGACCATCCAGAGATAGAAGATTTTATTAAATGGAAATCTAAAGAAGAAGATAAAGCGCGTGCTCTAATCTCGGAAGGTTATGAATCAGATTTTAATGGGGAAGCATATCACACAATTAGTGGGCAAAATTCAAATAACTCCGTGCGGGTAACAGATGAATTTATGCAGGCTTATTTAAATGATGGAGAGTGGGAGACTAAATTTCGGACAACTAATGAAACGCATAAATCTTACAAAGCTCGCGATCTAATGCGCATGATTAGCGAATCGGCTTGGCAGTGTGCGGAGCCAGGTATGCAATACGACACTACAGTTAATAGATGGCACACCGTTAAAGTCTCGGGACGTATTAATGGCAGTAATCCTTGTAGCGAGTTCATGTTCTTAGATGATACCTCTTGTAATTTAGCTTCGTTAAATTTAGTTAAGTTTTTGAATGAAACAGGCAATTTCGACATAGAAGCATTTAGGCAAGCAATTAAGATTTTTATTTTAGCTCAAGAAATTATTGTAGACTTCGCTTCTTATCCGTACGAAGAAGTAGTGCGTCAATCGCACAAGTTTAGGCCATTGGGACTTGGTTACGGCAATTTAGGGGCGTATTTAATGCGCATTGGTGTTGCCTACGATAGCGAAGCTGGTCGAGGTATCGCCGCAGCGATTACAGCAATTTTAACTGGCCATGCATATAGTTTTTCGGCGGATATGGCAGAACGGTTAGGAGCATTTGCTGAGTATAAGCCTAACGAAACTAGCATGTTGGAGGTAATGCGGATGCATCAATATGCAGCAGAAAATATTAAAGGTGCGCCAGACAACTTGCTTCTAGCGGCTAAGATGGATTGGATGGAAGCTCTAGAAAAAGGTAAAGAATTTGGTTATAGGAATTCACAAACTTCTCTTTTGGCGCCGACTGGCACTATTGGACCGCTAATGGATCTTGATACTACTGGTATTGAGCCAGATTTTTCTCTCGTTAAATACAAAAAGTTAGCTGGGGGCGGTGGGTATTCGATCGTTAACCAGTCGGTCGAATCAGCACTAGAATATCTAGGTTACGAGAGCAATGATGTAGAGGTTTTAAAACAATATATTCTAGACAATGGCAATATTGAAGGTGCGCCAGGGTTGAAAGAAGAGCACTTATCGGTGTTCGATTGTGCTACTCGTTGTGGGGATGGCACTAGATTTATTAGGCCGTTGGCTCATGTCGAAATGATGGCAGCTGTCCAACCATTTTTATCTGGTGCTATTTCTAAGACTGTGAATATGCCAGAAGAAGCTACCGTTGAAGAAATTGAAGAGATATATGTCACTGCTTGGCGAAAAGGGCTTAAAGCATTGGCGTTGTATCGTGATGGCTGTAAGGCCTCTCAGCCATTATCTAGTAAAAAAGAATCGATATCTGCTAAAGGAATTATGAAGGTTGTTTCTTCACATCGAGAGATGCCAAGGACTAGAGAAGGGCTAACTCATAGATTTATGATTGGTGGACATCGGGTCTACATTACTGCTAATAAATTTGAGAATGGTGATTTGGGAGAGATCTTTATGATTACTGGCAAAGAAGGTTCGGTAGTAAGTGGGCTGGTTGGAGCGATTGCGCGTCTATCTTCGAAGATGTTACAAGAAGGAGTATCAGCCGAGTCGATTATTGAGTCGATCTTAAACTTGCGATTCGATCCATGGGGGATGACAGATAATCCTGAAATTCCCATGGCTAAATCTATCCCAGATTATATCGGACGTTGGCTGGGTAGAAACTTCTTAAGCTTAGACCGACAAGTAAGGCTTGGAATTGCTAGTGGCCAAGCAGTTAACAGTAATGGTAACCATGACGAAGAGGAGGATACGATAGGCAATTCTATCGTTGAGCAACCAACGTTGGCTATGGATAAAGAGGAGGAGAGCAGTGCCATGAAATATGCACCGTCTTGTTCGACTTGTGGCGCATTAATGGTGCATAACGGTACTTGTTTTTCTTGCAAAGAATGTGGAACTACTACTGGGTGTAGTTAAAGTTAAATGTTAGAAACGCTTGAACCAAAAATTGAGGATAATGAAATTTTAACCGGTGATGAGGCGGAAGAGTTAAGGTGTGCGATGCAAGCAAAGATTAGTGAAGCTGTGGCGTTGGGAGTGTTTACTGATGCTGAAGCGAAGATCTGGGAAGATGGTTTTGAGGCCTGTGATCAGTTAAAATATATGCAGAATCTAGTAGAGGTAGTGGATGATTTTATTGCTTCGGGATTGGAGGTGGTGGAACAAATTTCAAGTACGCTTGATACTGATTTATTAACAGAACGAGAAAAGATTGCTTGGCAAACACAAGCAGAACTGTTAAGTTTTCCAGACAAATGTAAATTAGTGCAAGAGTTGTCCAACATCCTTAGTAGTGTATCGCACTGTAAACAAGAGTTGATGCGATTATTGCGAACTAATCAAATGCCGGATAAGCAAGTTAATGAATTGGTGAAGAGTTTTGAAAAAGCAGACTCCGTTGATAAAGAAGCGGTAGTCACCAGGGCTATGTTATTTGCAGCAGATGCCAAAGCCCAACATCAAGTAGTACAGGCTCGTGTTAGGGTATTAATTTCAACACAACAATTTAAGATGGCGCGTGAATTGTTATATCAAAGCACGGCCAATTCTTCTAATGATCTAATGTCTGAAATTGACGCTGCGGAGATAACTCAAGTGCGACAGGCGGCTAAAGCAGCTTAAATAATAATAGATATTGATATCTTGATCAATTATTTAATAGTATGAATAAAACAATATTTCATTATGTCCATCTGTATTACGGTTTTGGCAAGGGTAAAACTACCGCTGCTTTTGGGCTTGCACTGCGAGCTGTTGGTCAGGGCCAAAAAGTAATTTGTCTCCAGTGGTTAAAGGGGAGACTAGACATTGGGGAAGTTAAGGCGGCTAAGCTTTTGAGTGGTAAAGTTAAGGTCTATCAGTTTGGGCCAGATCATTTTACTTGGGATAAAAAAGGGGACAGCGAGCATAAGAAGTTGGCCATCCTCGGGTTAAAGTTTTTAGAAAAGATAGTAGCTAAAGAAAAGTTTGATCTGTTAATTTTAGACGAGATTATGGATGCGGTAGAAATGAAATTTATTCCAAAGTCAAAGGTTATAGCTCTAATTAAAAAAGCAGTTAAAAAAGGCGAAGTGGTTTTAACGGGGCATAAATTAGTGCCAGAGTTTTCAAAAATAGCAGATTTAGTTACAGAGATGAAGAAAGTAAAACACTATTTCGATAAAGGCCAATTAGCTAGAGAGGGTATAGAGTATTAGATGCGCATACAAGTTAAAGTTATACCTAACTCAAAGCAAAATTCTGTAGAGAAGAAAGAAGAGACATATATTGTTAGGACTACAGCCAAACCAATAGACAACAAAGCTAATGCAGCAGTGATAAGTCTATTAGCTAAACACTTTAAAACAGCCAAAAGCAATCTCCAGATTGTTAGAGGGATTAGGCTTAAGAATAAGGTTGTTGATGTAGTAAATAAAAACTTCAATTAGAGTTGTCTATTGAGGTTTTGGTATTTTAGTTTGGGCAAGAGATTGTTCTGTTCAACTCTTCGAGAGTCATCCCAAAAGTTGGGATGATCACTGGCAAACCCGTTCGTGCACTATATACGGGTGTACACAAACCTCCATTGTAGAGGGTAACGTCGTAACAAGGTCTTCTATGCCCTATATTGTCAGTTGGATAGTTGTACTTTTCAATCACAACAAACATATGCCTATACCCATCTTTTTGTAGGTCACGTCTTACCTTCTGGCACATGTCAAGATCTGGAGCTATGACATGCAAGTTATCTGGCATCCCACCTTTAGCTAACATGCCACCCTCGTAAGAAATTGGAGTGAACAAGCGCTTGAAACCTGACACAGTTTAGGTACTCCTTCCCCGAAAAAAACTTGTGATGTGATCGGGAAAGAGAAAGTTACATAGTAACATGACATCTGAAGTCACAGCTCTCCTTGAGTGGACTGTAACGTTCAAGTTTCTTGTCGTGAACATATACGCTCCGATAGGAGCAGTCGTTTTATCCTTCTGGATTAAAGGGCTGTGTTTTGCCTCCTCCAATGATTCCACAATATTCCTGTCAGAAAGATCTAGGTACACACTCATGTGGTTATCAGTTTTGCTGACAAAACGAGTAAGTACCAGAGGACTGTTTAATTTGACAGGTATGAATAATCGCATATGTTATCACCTTCTTTTTGTTAAGTTACAAAATACACCTTTTTGTATCTAATTAAGTGCTCAAAGTTAATGTTCTAAATAAAAAAAGACAGTATTAAATACTGTCTAGAGCATTACTGTTATTAATCAACTATTTTTTTGATTGACACTGCATACAAGTATGTAGTGTCGTCTGTTGTCCCATGGTGGAATGATGAGATTATGTAACTTATTCCACCCTCCTCCAGTTGTTTCTTTAGTTGCTCCTTTTTCTTAGCAGCTGTTATATTCCCCATTCTACTTTGTCTATCTCCTCTATGGAGATAGAACTTATTTGAGGGTTTATACCTATCCCCATGCTCTCTCCCAGTATGCTCAATACTGATTGAGCATCTTTCCCCAGAGCCTCGGTAATGTCTTCCAATGGGTTATTGTCGGGGTTAGGACATACAACTCTATCCTCCAAACTGTAATACGCTCCAGGTTTATCCGGATCTATTCGCCACAAATCCGGATTGTTTAGATCCGTCATAGTAACATCATTCCAGTCATCAACCACATACTTCATACAGGTATATACCTGCATGTCCTGGTTAATTGCGAATGTCCTCAGTCTTTTGTCGACTGGGACAGCTACTATGATGAATTTTGAATCATCCAGGTTGCCACCATTCATTGTCCTGGTGGACGGTGTCACATTCCAAACTACTATGTGATACCAGGGGATAAGGGTATCATAGTCCTTCTCCGTGGCTATGAGCTCCTCCACTTTCAGCTCTGATAAAGTACCATAATCACAATAGCGGTTCCCGCTTTTGTAGATTTGTTCCTGCAGCCACAGGTGCCGCAAACAACTCTGGCATTGTCCCTCGATCTTCTTTAGTCCCTCTGTGGACTCAAGTTTATATCCCTCGGCTAGAACTCCTCCAGACAGGAAGGATATAGCGATGAAGAATAGAATAACAGTTATCATTCTTTTCATAACGATAACCTCCAATGTATTTTTAAGGTACTAACTGACTAGGTTATATCCCACCTAGTATCCAAAGTCAATGTTTTTGTTATAATAGACAAGTATTTTTTAATATTTGAATTATGGTATCTCAATATAGTGAGCAAAGAGTGGGAGTGTTTGTAGATGTGTCGAATTTATACTATTCGGCTCGGACAATGTATAACCGGAAGGTCAACTTTAAGGCGATATTGAAAGAAGCAGTCGGGGACAGGAAACTAATTCGGGCGATTGCATATGTGATTAAAGCCGAGAGCCCAGAGGAACAGAAATTCTTTGATGCTCTAGGTAATATTGGGTTTGATGTTAAGAGCAAAGAATTACAGGTATTTTATGGTGGTCATAAAAAGGGCGATTGGGATGTTGGTATTGCTATGGATGCTATTCGATTAGCTCAAAAAATAGACGTGGTGGTGATAGCTTCGGGTGATGGAGATTTTATTCCTTTATTAGAGCACCTGCGAAGCATTGGTCAGCGCGTTGAAGTGGCTTCGTTTGGTCGAAGCACTTCTGGAAAACTAAGGGAACTGGCTGATAGTTTTATCGATTTGGATGAAAATCAAAGAAAGTTTTTGATGGCGGAAAGAACAGGAAGAAGCAATGACAAGGTTTAAGGAGGTTAATCCCAAGCTCGATTTACCAAAAGCAGAAGAAGCCATTCTGAAATTTTGGGATAAAGAGAAAATCTTCGAACAAAGTTTGAAGCTAAGAAAAGATGCCGAGCGGTTTGTGTTTTTTGAAGGACCACCGACTGCTAATGCCAAACCAGGTATCCATCATTTAATTACCAGATATTTCAAAGACTTAATTCCGCGTTTTAAAACGATGCAGGGATATTTGGTCGATCGCAAAGCTGGTTGGGATACACATGGTCTACCGGTAGAAATTGCAGTTGAAAAAGCATTAGGCTTAAAAAGCAAACAAGAAATCGAGAAATACGGGGTTAAAGAATTTAATCAAAAAGCCAGAGATAGTGTTTGGGAGTATAAAGCTTTATGGGAGGATTTTAGTCGCAGGTCGGCTTTTTGGCTAGACTACAAGGATTTTTATATTAGCCATGATCCAAAATATGTCGAATCATTGTGGTGGATTATTAAACAGATTTGGGATAAAGATTTATTTTACAGGGGTCACAAAATTGTGCCTTATTGTTCTAGGTGCGGTACAGCCCTGTCTAGCCATGAAGTAGCACAAGGTTATCGGGAAGTGGAAGATAATTCGGTGTTTGTAAAATTTGAGCTTTTGGATAAATCAAAAACATTTGTGTTAGTTTGGACGACTACACCTTGGACTTTACCTGGTAACGCCGCATTGGCAGTTAGTCCAAAGATTAAATATGTAAAAGTGAATTCAGGTAATGAAAAACTAATTTTGGCCAAAGAGTTGGTAGAAAAAGTAATTGGTGATGATGCCAAAATTGAACAGGAATTTTTAGGAAAGGATTTAATTGGCAAGAAATATAAGCCGCTGTTCCCGGAAGCATTAGAAGGCGTGGACAGTTCTAACGCCTGGCAGATTTTGTCTGGAGATTTTGTAACCACCACTGAAGGAACTGGGATTGTGCATATCGCTCCTATGTACGGTGAAGACGACTACCAGCTGGGCCAGAAACATAATCTGCCAACTGTACATACAGTTTCCCTGGAAGGTAAGTTTCTTCCAAATATACCAAAATGGGTAGGTAAGTTTGTTAAAAGCAAAGTAATAGAAACAGAGATTGTGGCAGATTTAGACAAGCGCAATCTATTGTTTAAGGAAGAAAAATATATTCACGATTATCCATTTTGTTGGCGATGCGATACTCCGCTTCTTTACTACGCGGACAACTCTTGGTTTATTAAAATGTCTGCTCTGCGCAAAGAACTGATCGCTAATAACGAAACTATTAATTGGGTGCCAGAACACTTTAAAGAGGGTAGATTCGGAGGATGGCTAAAAGAAGTAAAGGATTGGGCTATTTCTAGAAGTCGCTATTGGGGCACACCACTACCCATTTGGGGCAATGGCTATGATTATATCTGCATTGGTAGCTTTGAAGAATTGAAAGAGCTAGCCAAAGACAAGAAGCTAGTTGGAAAGGATTTTGATCCACATAAACCATTAGTCGATGAAATTGTGCTAGTTAAAGATGGTAAGGAGTATACAAGAGTGCCAGAGGTAACTGATACTTGGTTTGATAGTGGTTCGATGCCGTTTGCACAATGGCATTATCCTTTTGAAAATAGACCGAAGATAGAGGGAGGTAAAGCATTCCCGGCTGATTATATATCGGAAGCGGTAGATCAAACGCGTGGTTGGTTTTATACCTTACTGGCTGTCTCAACTGTTCTAGGCAGGGGAGCTCCTTACAAAAATGTTATTTGTTTGGGTCATGTGCTGGATAAGCAAGGTAAAAAGATGAGCAAATCGAAAGGAAATGTGGTTGATCCTTGGGCAATTTTTGAAAACTACGGTTCGGATGTGCTCCGTTGGTATTTTTATACAG
Source organism: Patescibacteria group bacterium (assembly GCA_018817805.1). GTDB lineage: Bacteria > Patescibacteriota > Kazan-3B-28 > Kazan-3B-28 > UBA10110 > JAHITC01. Next base: position 10,859 of record JAHITC010000030.1, on the reverse strand, counting down.
TTAACCAACCAGGACTGCCTAAAAACTTTGACGAAGAGGAATTAAAGCGGATTACACGCAGCTTGGTATTAACAATTTGGAATACTCTATCTTTCTTTACGACATATGCTAATTTAGATAAATTTGTTCCGAGCAGCAGAGAGCCAAAGCCTAGCAACGTCTTAGACAAATGGCTGCTGGCTCGTTTAAACCAGCTTATTTTGGAAGTTACGACACATCTAAATAACTATGATATTACTAATGCGACTAGTAATATTGAGAAATTTGTAGACGACTTATCTAATTGGTATGTGCGCAGAAGTCGAAAACGTTTCTGGAAAAGTGAAAATAATAGTGACAAGCAACAAGCTCACCAAACTTTGTATTGGTCGTTAAAAAATTTATCTATGTTAATGGCACCGTTTATGCCTTTAGTAGCTGAAATGATTTATGAGGTGTTAAAACAAAAAACAGATCCAGTTTCGATCCATCTGACAGATTGGCCACAGGGAGGGAAGATTAACGAAAAGATTATTTTAGAAATGAGCAGGGCCAGAAAAATAGTTGAGATGGGTCATGCGCTTCGTGAAGAAGCAAAGATTAAAGTGCGGCAACCTCTGGCTAAATTGCAAGTGGCAGAAAAGAAACTATCTAAAGATCTAAGCCAGATTGTTATTGAAGAATTAAATATTAAGCAAATTGTTTTTGATGCAAAAGAAAGCCAGCTAGATAGTGATATAACTGTAGAATTAGAGATGGAAGGGTTGGCACGAGAGATTATTAGATGTGTGCAAACACTTCGTAAAGAGAGTAAATTGGAAGTGGCGGATAGAATTAAGTTATACTATCAAAGTAGTGACCCAATCGTTACGAAGGTTTTTAGTGTTTTTGACGACTATATTAAAACCGAAACATTGGCCAAAGAAATATCAGAAGATAGTAAAGCTAAAACTATGATTAATGTTAATAACAAGCAGGTAAGTATTGGTTTAACAAAAATATAATGTCCAAAAATTACTTTTACGAAATAATTTTTTCTCGCATCGCTCTGATTATTTTTGTAATAGCAATGTTTTTGATCGTAGGTGTTATTAAACAACCTCCTGCTACGGTAGCAGTGCCAACAGTAGAAGATACTAGTACAAAATTGATCCTACCTAATGGCTTAACTATTAAAACCGAAGTAGTGGATACACCAGAGCTGAAGTCAGAGGGTCTTTCTGGCAGGGATAGCTTAGGCGAGCAGGAGTCGATGTTGTTTGTATTCGAAAGCGAGGGATACCATGATTTCTGGATGCTAGACATGCATTTTGCCATAGATATGATCTGGATGGATGAGGAATATAAGATTGTGGATATTACAAAGGATGCTCGGCCGATGCCAGATCTAGCTATAGAAGAATTGCCAAGATATAGGAGTGTAGTTCCTGCTCAATATATCTTAGAAGTAAACTCTGGGTTCAGTGCCAGATATAATTTACAGGTAGGGGACAAATTGAAGTTGACTTAGCCCACTAAAACTCGATATAATCATCTGGTTACATATAGAAAAGGAAAATGACTATGGGAGCTATTATTCGGACTGGGGGCAAACAGTATCTGGTCAATGTAGGGGACATTGTAGATATTGAGAAGCTAGAAGGTGTCTCTGGAGACAAAGTAACTTTCGAGGAAGTTTTGGCCGTTTTTGGTGATAAGAATGAGATTACACTAGGCGATCCAGTCATCGCTGATGCTAAAGTAGAAGGCGAGCTGATTGATCAGTATAAAGATAAAAAGATACTGGTTTTTAAGATGAAGCGACGTACTCGTTATCGCAAAACCCAAGGGCATCGCCAGAACCTAACTAAAGTAAAAATTACTAAGATTAGTAGCTAAATAGATATTGCAGTTTCTAGACTTGCCTCATCTAACTACCTTTATGTTATAATATTACAGTTATTATTTAATATTTATTGGGGGTATTATATGGCAGGAAAATCTACCAAAACAAAAATAAATTATGATCAGCTGAAGAATGCAGTGATTGCTCTTCTAGTGGTATTGGTTCTAATATTAATCGCCAATAATGGCGGTTTTGATATTGGCGCAAGTGAGGCAGCTCGCCGTAACCCAGCCAAAAGTAAGGATATTAGCGTAGAGAGAGAGTGGCCAAGTATGGCGCTTAAACCGACTCAAATGGCTACTTCAGATTGGGTGACTCCAACTAACCCAGGTGGCCCAGGGCCGGCTAACCCTGACCCATCGGAGATCAGGACTCCTTATGCTTTTGTAAAGGCTACAGGGAATGTCTCGTATGGCCCAGTGTATTACAGTTCTGGACCAGAACTTCCACATATAGTCTTCTCTGGTAATGCTGTAAGTCCTACACCCTCTGGAGATTATGTCTTCTTTATCAGGGTAGATAGCCTGATGGGTAATTTCCCATCACGCACAACACCCGTAAAACTAAATGTTAATACTGGAGCTATAACCACTCTAGCTGCTCCTCGTGATTATCCTAGAATGTGGAATTATCTAGTTCCAGCAGATGGTGGTAATGACTACATCTATGGAGCTATGAGTCTGGATACATCAGATATGCTCACTGGTCCAATATATATTGTGGATGATGGCGCCCAAGTATATACCACTACTGGTTCTTACCTTTTCCCAACCCTCTCTACTGATGGAACTAAAGCGGCATGGTGTTACGATGCCAGTCCAAATAGTTTTGGTGATAGAGATGCATACATCTTTGATGTAACTACTCAGGTAGCAACTAGGGTTCACAACGTCGGTGCTAGCAGTGAGTGTCAATATGCGGCAACTGCATCTGGTGGTGCAATTACAGCTTGGACAGTAGCTATCTACACATCGGGAGTTGGTCTTCGAGACCAAGAAGTATGGTTCAGGCCATTGGGTAGTTCGTCTAGCAGACAAATTGACACACTTGAGTACAGGTGGAACGAATTTACTAGAATTTCCAACAGTTCCTTACCAAGTCCATTACAAATAGTATTTTCTGGCAATAAAGATCCGTACGTCTATTATGGCTTCAATGTTTTGTATGCCTCTCTTCCCTTTGTATCTAAGGGCCCAGGGGTTAAGGCCATAGAATTGACTCCTTATTCCTCTTCCACACAAAGGATTTGGGCAGATGTAGATGACAGCAAATTTGTAGTATTCAGCAATGGTGGCTTCTATAGCTATGCGATGTATCTTGCCCACACAGATTTTGTTGGTTGGATGACTCAGATTATTAATCCGGGCAATATGAGCCGTGATGTAAGTTTCGAGAACTAAGTTAAATCAGAGATTCAAAATTATATCCCCGACACTTAATTGAGTCGGGGGTATAATTTAATTAAAATAATAATTATATTTAAAAATTATACGATGGGGTAGGCACAGTCTTGAACTCATCGAAGGGGTATAACACCACCCACACCTTGCCAACAATTAGACGTTTGGGTAGGGCGCCCCAACTTCTAGAGTCGGAACTGTTCGGCCGGTTATCACCCAAGACAAAGTATTCATCTTTTCCTAAAGTGGTAGTTAGTTCTCCGCTGGTGCGACTTCTAATGTAGTCTTCTGCCAAGGTAAGGCTGTCGGCATTTTTGCTATTAGTAACAGTAACTTCGCCGTCGCGAATTGTTACAGTATCCCCAGGTAGGCCAATGATTCTTTTAATGAAACTGAAGGCAACATTCTTAGGATATTTGAACACCACTACGTCTCCACGTCTTGGTGCGTGGAAACGATAAGAGACTTGGTCGACAATAATATATTGGTTGTTCTCGAAAGTAGGCTCCATCGACTGACCACTGACATAGAAGGGTTGGATTAAGAAGAATCGAATAAGGAAAGCGACCCCAAGGACAGTGGTTACGGTCTTAAAAACGTCGTATACAAAAGTAGCGGTACCGACAAAAATGGCCAACGCTAATTTAAGTGGCTTTTTGGATCGAGATTTTTGAGAGGTATCTAAATCGGTAGGCATGGATTTATTATAGAACACTTAGAAGTTTTATAGAATTGTTTGGTGTTGCGTTGCTATGTCTTTTTTCGTCAAAACTTTGGTGGACGCAACAGGATTCGGACCTGTGACCTCACGAATGTGAATCGTGCGCTCTAACCAGCTGAGCTATGCGTCCCCTAAGAAACGATTAAATTATACATTATTTCAGCTGTTGTTTGACTGTTAAGGGCTATTAGGGTAGCATCGAGAGGTATAAATTTAACACGTTTGGTGATTAAGCAGGGGCCTGTTACTTTCCAGGTAAAAACTGGGAAGTAATCCGAGCTTAAGTTGATCCAGGCGGAAGTAAAAGGATAATTAGATGAGTAATGTAACTTTGGAACAGATGTTGGAGGCAGGTGTGCATTTTGGACACCAAACTTTTCGTTGGAATCCAAAAATGAAACCATTCATTTTTGATGACAGAGACGGGGTACATATTATTGATCTCACTAAAACTGAGAGAAAACTCAAGGAAGCATTAGGGTTTGTAGCTAAAATTGCTAAGCAAGAAGAGCTACTGCTATTGGTTTCGACCAAGCGACAGGCGGGCGATATTATTAGAAACTTGGCGAAGGAGACAAACCTACCTTATGTTTCAGACCATTGGCCTGGAGGTCTTTTAACGAACTTCTCGACGATGAAGAGCAGGATTAATTATTTGAAGCAACTACGTGAAAAAGTAGCTACCGGTTCGTTCGGTGATATGACTAAGAAAGAGATTGGTTTATTAGAGAAAGAGCTAGCCAAGTTGGAAAAATCATTTGGTGGATTAGATAATTTGAATAAACTACCGGGTGCAATTTTTGTGGTAGATGTTATTCGGGAAAGAATTGCAGTTAAAGAAGCAATTAAACTGGGTATTCCAGTTATTGCTATGGTAGATACTAATGCCGATCCTACTGATATCGACTATGTGATCCCATCAAACGATGATGCAAAGAACGGCATTATCTTGATCTCTCACGCTATCGCTGACACGTTTGTTAAGAATTATAAGCTATCCCAGGACGATAAATCGGTTAGCGAAAAGGTAGAAGGTGAAGATGGTGCTCCGCTTATTTCTGATGATGAAACTGAAGTAGTTGAAAAAGAAGTAGAAGCGAAGGCTAAGCCCAAAAAGAAAATAGTCAAAAAAATTATTAAGGAGGAATAAAACTATGGAAATTAAAGCAGAGATTGTAAAAAAACTACGTGATTTAACTGGGTCGGGGATGATGGATGTTAAAAAAGCCCTGCAGGCTTCAGATGGCGATTTTGAAAAAGCTGCCAAACTACTACGAGAAAAGGGTGCTCAAATTGCTGCATCTAAATCTGCTAGAGTTGCTTCACAAGGCCTTATCGTGTCGTATATCCATCCTGGAGATAAAGTCGGGGTTTTGGTCGAGCTTAACTGTGAGACGGATTTTGTGTCTCGCAACGAAGATTTTAAAAAACTAGCACATAATTTAGCTGTGCATGTAGCAGGTATGCATCCGTTGTATGTTGCTCCTGAAGATGTGCCTTCCGATGTTGTAAAAAAAGAAAAAGATCTGTATAAGACGCAGTTAAAGGGAAAGTCGAAAGAACTAACAGAACAGGCCCTAGAGGGGAAGCTAAATGGTTTTTACGAAGCTGTTTGTTTGACTAAACAACCGTTTGTTTTAAATCAAGACAAAAAAGTAGAAGATTTGATTTCGGAGATAGTTGGTATACTAAAAGAGAACATTAAGATAGGTAGATTCGTCCGTTTTGAATTAGGAGTTAGAGAATAATGGAGTTTATCAAGCAGGAGTTAGTAAACAAACTTACTGCTACTAAAGATCATTTGGTGGCAGAGTTTGCAACTGTTCGAAGTGGTAGAGCAAACCCAGGATTGCTAGATAAAATTCTAGTCGACGTTTATGGTCAAAAGATGCCAATTAGTAATTTGGCAACTGTAACCGTGCCTGACCCCAAGCAACTTCTAGTCCAACCATGGGACAAGGCTAACACTAGTCATGTCGAAAAAGCTCTTTTAGAAGCTAACTTAGGCTTTGGGGTTGCCAATGAAGGTACTCAAATTAGATTAGCTCTACCTTTATTAAGCAACGAACGGCGCGAAGAATTGGTAAAACAAGTAAATAGGCTGGCAGAAGATGCCAAAGTTAGTGTTAGGAACATTAGGAGAGAAGCATTTGATGCTCTGAATGACAAAGCTAGCGGTGGTGGAGTTAGCGATGATGACAAGGAGCGTTTGAAAAAAGAATGGCAACATTTGATTGATGGAGCCATAGAGAACATCGAACAGATGACAACCAAAAAATCCGAAGAACTGCGGCAGTTTTAATTTGATTAAAGTAAAAAATGGTAGGCGCAATTGTTGTATTTGTAGTTATTTTTAGCTTATTGGTGCTGGCTCACGAGGCTGGTCATTTTTGGGCTGCCAGAAGGGTCGGTATTAAAATTGATGAGTTTGGCATTGGTTTTCCACCACGGATAAAGAGTTTTAAAAGACGAGGAGTGGTTTATTCGTTTAACTGGATTCCATTTGGTGGATTTGTAAAACTGCACGGTGAAAGTGGTGAAGATATTCCAGACAAAATGGCTTTTAGTAGCAAAACACCATTGGAACGTATTTGGGTAATTATTTCTGGGGTGCTGATGAATTTTTTGGTGGGGATGGTGCTCTTGATGATTGGATTTTGGTTAAGAATGCCACCGTTAGTTACTCCAGTTGAACAGTTAGTTGGTGCTACTAACCAAGTTGAATCCAAGGTGGTGGTTATGAAGATAGTGGAGAATTCTCCAGCTGCTTCTGCCAATCTTGTAGCTGGTGATTTTATTTTAGGTTCTGGTGAAGTTATTTTTAGCACACCTAACGATTTTAAAGATTTTCTAACAGATAAAGCTGGCAAGCAAACCAGTTTCTTAATTGGTCGCGAAGGCGAGGAGCTAGTGGTAGATATAACTCCAGCTAGTAGTACTGAAGGGGTAATTATTGGGGCGTGGATCGATCGGTCGATTGAAAAAGTGTCATATGTTTGGTGGAAGGTGCCATGGTTAGCCGTGAAAGAAATAGGGATGCTTTTATTGGTAATTTCCCAAGCTATTACCGGGTTAATCTATCAACTGTTTACTACAGCTACAATCCCTGCCGATTTATCTGGGCCAGTAGGCATTGCAAGGATCACAGTTGATTTAATGAGACTAGGATGGATGCGCATTCTACAATTTATTATATTCTTGTCACTTAACTTAGGCATTATTAATTTGGTGCCATTCCCAGGTCTGGATGGGGGTAGATTAGCTTTTGTGTTGGTCGAAATGGCAAGAGGTGGTAGAAAGCTATCTACCAGCACAGAGAATGCTGTGAATACGGTTGGATTTTTGTTAATCGTACTCCTAGTTTTGGTGGTAACGTATAAAGACGTACTCAAAATAATTTAAAATGATTTTGTTCAACGGAAAGAAGTTAGCCGATAGTTCGATTACAGCTTTTCGACGACAGATAAAAAGTTTGTCCACCAAAGGTATTATTCCGGGACTAGCTGTAGTAATGGTGGAAGGTAACAGTGCTTCGGAAATTTATGTTCGCAATAAAAAAGATTTATGCGAAAAGCTGGGGATTAAATTTAAATTACATCGGTTAGCTAGTAAATCTTCTCCTGAGAAAATTGCTCGCACCATTTTGGCGCTAAACCAAGACCCTAAGGTGCATGGCATTATTTTGCAACTACCTCTGCCAGCGGGAATTGATATGGTGCCGTTGGTTTCGCTGATTAGTCCACTAAAGGATAGCGATGGCTTACATCCTTTTAATATGGGGCTTCTTGCTATGGGGCGACCTATGTTTGTGCCAGCTACTGCTCAAGGAATTTTTAAATTAATCGATGCTTATAAAATTAAAGTTAAAGGCAAGCGGGTTTTAATGATCGGATTTGGAGCAGTGGCTGGTATGCCGATTAGCCTAATGTTAGCTAATAGAAAAGCAACAGTAACCATTGCTCAGGACGCCACCAAAGACCTTAAAACGATAGCATTGAAGGCAGATGTAATTATTACGGCAGTAGGTAAGCCAAAGCTTATTAAGGCCAACATGGTGAAGCGTGGGGTTATTGTAATAGATGCTGGGAGTAGTAAGCTGAGAGGCAAGTTAGCAGGAGATGTCGATTTTGCAAATGTAAGTAAAAAAGCTAAGTATCTGACGCCTGTGCCAGGAGGCGTGGGGCCACTTACGGTCAGCTCTTTAGTGGCTAATGTGCTGCGAGCCGCAGAAATATCTGCTACCAAGGGGTAATTCTTTACTATTGACAAGTACCCCCCTTCTTATGTTAAATGAATGGGTATCAATGAGTAGATAGTTACTCTGTCGTACAAAATAGTTGTAAAAAATAGTTATTAATTTTTATGAGTCAATCACAAAACTTATATATTTCTCGTAGAGGATTAGAGGAAATTAAAGCCGAGCTTGCTCAGCTTTTAGGAGACCGCAAAATAATTACTGCCAAAATTAAAGAGGCTAGAGAATTCGGCGATCTGTCTGAAAACGCGGAATATACCGAAGCTAAAACCAAGCAGTCTTTTATTGAAGGTAGAATCGTCGAAATTGAGATGATGCTGAAAGTTGCCAAAGTAATCGACGAAAATAACCATAAAAATGGCATAATTACCTTAGGCTCAAAAGTAAAGCTTGATAACGGCAAAGAATATGAAATCGCCGGTTCTAACGAAGCTAGCCCTGAACAGGGTAAAATTTCTAACGAATCGCCAATTGGTATGGCATTACTTGGGCGTTTGGCAGGGGATACGATCGAGATTAATACTCCTGATGGAGTAAAGAAATATACCGTTATCTCGGTTAATTAATTACTTGGATTAGGCAGATCTTACATCATTCCCTATGGGGGAAGCTTTTAAATTGGTATAATTCTATTGTTCGGAGTTTAAAAAAGCTTTATGGAAGAATTAGATAATTTACGCCAGATTAGAGTCAAAAAATTAAAAGCGTTAATAAAGCAGGGAATTGATCCGTATCCTGCCGAGTCGGTGCGCACTCACATTGCTAGCCAAGTGCTAGGTAGTTTTAGTAGTTTATCTAAAGGCAAGAAGAAAATTACATTAGCGGGTAGGCTAATGTCTAAGCGAGAACATGGTGGATTAATTTTTTCGGATATTCAAGACGAAAGCGGAAGAATTCAGATATTATTTAAAAAAGATGAATTAAAAAATAGTGATTGGGGAATTATTGCCGATCTAATTGATGTTGGAGATTTTATTGAAGCAACAGGTAATTTATTCACCACCAAACGAGGTGAAAAAACTTTATTAGTAAGTAGGTTTAAATTATTAACCAAAACTCTCAGACAATTACCAGAGCAGTGGTATGGGCTAACCGAACACGAAACTCGTTTTCGTCAAAGATATCTAGACTTGCTTATTAACGTAGAAATAAAAGAGCGGTTTATAATCTCACATAAAATTACGCAAGCTATTCGCGAGTTTTTAATAAAAGATGGGTTTATAGAGGTAGAAACTCCTGCTTTGCAACCATTGCCTGGTGGAGCTATAGCTGCTCCTTTTAAAACCCATTATGAGGCATTAGATACAGATGTATACCTAAGAATTGCTCCAGAACTCTACCTAAAAAGATTAATTGTTGGTGGGTTCGAAAAAGTGTTTGAGTTTGCGAGAGTTTTTCGTAACGAAGGAGTATCTACTCAACATTTACAAGAGTTTACGATGTTAGAGTTTTACCAGGCGTATGCTACGTATGAAGATTTGATGAAACTAACAGAGAAAATGTTAGGTTCGGTAATTAAACAGGTTTTAGGTACGACTAAAGTAAAGTTTGGGGACAAAGTTATTGATTTTAAAACTCCTTGGCCAAGACACAACTTCCGCGATTTAATTCTGAAAGAAACGAAAATCGATATAGATAAGTTCCCGAAAGTAGAAGACCTGCAAAAAGAGATTAAAGCTCGGAAGATTACTTTAACCTACAAAGGTAAGGCAGGCAGAGGGAAATTGATCGATGAGCTATATAAAGAGCTGGTGCGGCCAAAACTTGTTAATCCAATGTTTTTGATCGACCATCCCTTGGATCTTTCCCCATTAGCTAAAAAGAAGATCGACAATCCAGAAAAAGTTCAGCGCTTTCAGTTGGTGGTGGCTGGCATGGAAATTGTGAATGCTTTTAGCGAGCTTAACGATCCTATCGATCAGGCTAATAGATTCAAGGAGCAAGTTAAGCATAAAAAAGAAGGTGATAAGGAGGCCCACCTGATGGACAGCGATTTTGTAAAAGCATTGGAGTATGGTATGCCACCAACTGCAGGGTGGGGCATGGGGATGGAAAGACTAATAGTGCTCTTAACAAATGCTGAATCTATTCGTGAAGCAGTGTTATTTCCATTTGTTAAACAAAAATAATTATGGATATTAAAGATTTAGTAGACAAAAAGAAGAGAGAAGCAATTGCGAGGCAATTGAAGCGTAAAGGTTATGCCGGCGATTTAGATAAAATTGCTAAACTTGAATCCGATCGGTTAGAAATTATCCCAGAACTAGATAAATTGCGCGCTGAAGCAAATAAGCTCGCAAAAGCTAAGGATATTGAAGGTGGTAAAAAAATTAGCGGTACGGTAAAAGCCATAGAAGCTAAATATCAAAAAATAATTAGTGAATTACAACCACTCCTAAGTGAACTACCTAATTTGCCAGCGGAAGATGTGCCAGACGGTGGAGAGAGCGATGGCAAAGTGCTTGAAACAGTGGGCAAACCGCTTGGTTTAAAAAATCCTAAAGATCATATCGAGTTAGGTGCTAGTTTAGATTTAATAGATATCGAGAGAGGCGCCAAAGTATCTGGCAGTAGATTCTATTATCTAAAAAATCAAGCAGTAGAAATAGAATTTGCTTT